>CAZOCS010000025.1:0-26188 GCA_964578365.1 uncultured Candidatus Cloacimonadota bacterium | reverse complement strand
AATTGAAGTAAAAGATCATTCTGCAAAAAGTTTTTTAAACTGGTTTGTAGATGAGCAAGTAGAAGAAGAAGCGACAATGGATTCGATATTAAGTAAACTGAAGTTAATAAATGGTGATGGGATGGGATTGCTGATGCTCGACAAAGAGTTGAGTTTGCGCACTTTTACTCCACCCGCAATTTAATTATAATCTAGGAGGATATCATGACACAATTAAGAGAAGTTTATTACTGTGAAAAATGTGGCAATGTGGTTGAAATTGTAAACGAAGGTGCTCCAGCTCTTGTTTGCTGTGGAGTTCCAATGGAAAAATTGATTGCTAAAACGGAAGATGCTACTACAGAAAAGCATGTACCATTTGTAGAAGAAGTAGATGGTGGAGTTTTGGTTAAAGTGGGTCAGAATCAAGATCATCCAATGTTGGAAAACCATTATATTAAATTCATCGAAGTACTTAGAAAAGATAAAATCTGCAGGTTAGAATTGCATCCCGGAGATAAACCAGAAGGATTCTTCCCTGTAAAAAAAGAAGAGATCATTGAAGTAAGGGAATGGTGCAATCTGCATGGATTGTGGAAGAGCTAATTAAGCTCTTGCGAAAAACTTAGAACATAAAGGAGAAAAAAATGGCTGATAATAAACAGGTTGTTTTAGATGCAATGAAAACTGCTGGAAAGCCGCTTAAGGGTGGAGAAATTGCTGAATTGTGTGGACTCGATAAAAAAGAGATCGATAAAGCTATGAAAGAATTGAAAAAAGAAGAAGTTATTGCGTCTCCCAAAAGATGTTATTGGGAGCCAAAATAGGAGGAAACATGCCGGAATTAAAAGGAACAAAAACAGAAAAAAATCTTTGGGATGCATTTGCAGGTGAATCACAAGCCCGTAATAAATATACTTATTTTGCCAAAGTAGCCAAAAAAGAGGGTTATGAGCAGATATCAAATTTGTTTTTAGAAACTGCAAATAATGAAATGGAACATGCCAAGCTTCACTTTAAAGCTCTTGGTGAAATTGGTAATACAATTCAGAATTTGAAAGCTGCTGCTGGTGGTGAGAATTATGAATGGACAGAGATGTACCCCAACATGGCAAAAGATGCCAAGGAAGAAGGATTCAATGATATTGCTGCCATGTTTGAGAACATTGCTTCAGTTGAAAAGAAACACGAAGCACGTTATAAAAATTTGCTTGCTAATATTGAGAATGGGTCTGTCTTTATTAAAGATGGAAAGGTATATTGGAAATGCTTGAAATGTGGTCATATTCATGAAGGAATTGAAGCACCAAAAGTATGTCCTGTGTGCAGCCATCCACAAGCATATTTCGAAGTTCACATAGAAAATTACTAACAATAAAAAAATTGGAGAAAAAATGAAAAAAAAATGGATTTGTACAGTATGTGGTTATGTTCACGAAGGTGAAAATCCACCAGAGAATTGTCCAACTTGCGGAGCTCCTGCAGAAAAATTCAAACTTCAGGAAGGAGAAATGGTTTGGGCAGATGAACATAAAATTGGAGTTGCTAAAGGTTTGGATGAAAAAGTTGTAGAAGGTCTTAGACTAAATTTTGCAGGTGAATGCACAGAAGTAGGTATGTATCTTGCAATGAGTCGTCAGGCAGATCGTGAAGGTTTTCCTGAAGTAGCAGAAGCTTACAAAAGAATAGCCTGGGAAGAAGCTGAACATGCTTCTAAATTTGCTGAACTTTTGGGTGAAGTGTTAGATGCAGATACAAAGAAAAACCTTGAAATGAGAGTTGAAGCAGAATATGGTGCTACACAAGGAAAGAAAGACCTTGCTACACTTGCTAAACAGCTTGGTTATGATGCAGTACATGATACGGTTCATGAAATGTGTAAAGACGAAGCACGACATGGCAAAGCTTTTTTGGGTTTATTGAATAGATATTTCAAATAGAAAATAAAATTAAATTAAATTAAGGAGGATAAAATGCAAAAATATGTATGCGATGCATGTGGTTGGGTATATGATCCAGCGGAAAATGATAATGTATCATTTGATGACTTGGCGGAAGATTGGGTATGCCCTGAATGTGGTGTGGGTAAAGACCTATTCAGTCCGATTGATTAAGTAAATTTTGGAGTTGCGGGAAAGTTCCTGCAACTCCTATTTATATCTATAGAACAATAATTAGTTATTCTAATGTTTGAATGGTTTTCAAGTCTCTCTCCAGTTTTACAGGCTCTCATAGCAACACTGTTCACTTGGTTTATCACAGCTGCCGGTTCGGCCTTGGTTTTCTTCTTTAAGAGAATTAATAGGAACCTTTTGAATGGTATGTTGGGTTTTGCTGCCGGTGTGATGATCGCAGCCAGTTTCTGGTCACTTTTAGCTCCAGCTATTGAAATGACACCGGAAGTAAGTTCCCTGCCCATTTGGTTCCCTGCTGTAATAGGTTTTCTAACTGGTGGTTTTTTTCTGTGGCTTGCAGATAGGCTGATACCACACTTACATTTGGGCTTCCCGGATGAAGAAGCCGAGGGAATTCCTACAAATTGGAAAAGAAGTGTGCTGTTGGTTCTTGCTATAACACTACATAATATACCTGAAGGTTTGGCTGTGGGGGTGGCATTTGGAGCATTAGCTGCAAATTTACCATCAGTTACCCTAAGCGGTGCTATTGGTCTTGCTATAGGCATTGGTATTCAAAACTTTCCGGAAGGTGCAGCCGTTAGTATCCCCTTAAGAAGAGAAGGATTCTCTCGAAGGAAAAGCTTTTTATATGGTCAACTATCAGGTATTGTAGAACCAATTTCCGGTGTTATTGGTGCTGTTGCTGTTGTTATGATGCGACCAATTTTACCGTACGCACTTTCTTTTGCAGCAGGAGCAATGATCTATGTTGTTGTGGAAGAATTGATTCCTGAGGCGCAACTGGACAGGAAAACAGATGTTGCTACAATTGGTGCAATGATAGGTTTTGCAGTGATGATGACATTAGACGTAGCTTTAGGTTAATAAAATATAATTATGAAAAGTGTAATTGAGGAGTTATTATGACAAAAGAAAAGTTCAATGAAGTTATCGATTTTGCCATAGATGGTGAAAAAGAAGCTGTAAAATTTTATCGGGAATTGCAGCAAAAAACAAAATTCAATGCTCGAAAGATCATGTTAAAAGAATTGGAAAATATGGAAATGGGCCATGTTGTGATCTTAGAAAACATTAGATCAAGAGGTATTGGGGATGTGACTGTGAAAGAAGTTACAAATCTTAATATTAGCGAATATATTGTGGATGTGAAGCCCTATGAAGATATGACATACCAGGATATCTTGATAATTGCTATGAAAAAAGAAGAACAGGCAATGAAGCTTTATACAAATTTAGCTGGGAATTTTCAAGGTTCCGAACTGGAAACACTTTTCTTAAAACTTGCCAGCGAAGAAGCAGGGCACAAACTGCAATTTGAAACTCTTTATGATGAACATGTTTTGAAGGAAAATTAAAAAAGGAGAAAGCAAAATGACAGAATTCTCAATAAATGAAGTTATCGAACTTGCAGTTCAAATAGAGAAAAGCGGCTATCAATTTTATGACACTGTATTACAGAGAAAGGATATTAGTACAAAAGTAAAAGATCTTATTGAGCTTCTTCGTAATGAAGAAAAAGTACACGAGGCTACTTTTAAAAATCTACGCTCAAATGAAGATTCTGTAAATCTTGGTGATCCGGTGAATTGGCAGGAAGCGGCTTTTTACTTGAAATCTATTGCCGATTCGCATGTTTTTAGTAAAGTGGATGCTGCAATAATATTGGCAAAGGAAGCTGCTGATGAAGTAGAGGTCATTGATGCTGCTATCCAGTTTGAAAAGGATACTTTGATCTTTTTTCATTCAATACATCAAAATTCTTCTGATGCATCCACGCAAAGCATTATCAAAAAAATCATAGATGAAGAAGTAACGCATATTGTAGCATTAGCAAAAATGAAAAGAGCATTATAATATAAATGGGTTTATTACAATAAATTGTTTTGAAAGAACTTTTATAAACCAAACAGCGCGAAAATGGTTAGAGATATCATTGGTTTTTCTCATATTATTTAGATGAAGGAGCAGGCTATGAAAAGTGATATTGAAATAGCACAAAGTGTAATAATGAAAAAGATCATAGAGATTGCTGAGACAATAGGTCTTTCTGTTAATGATATAGAATTGTTCGGAGATTACAAAGCTAAGATAAAATTTGAAGCTATTAACAAATTAAAAGATCGACCCGAAGGTCAATTGATATTGGTATCGGCTATCACACCAACTCCGGCAGGTGAAGGAAAGACAACGGTTTCAATTGGCTTAACACAAGCAATGAATCAATTGGGAAAGAAAACCATAGCTGCTATCAGAGAACCATCTTTAGGTCCGATTTTCGGAATTAAAGGAGGTGCTGCAGGAGGTGGATATTCCCAAGTTCTTCCTATGGAAGATATAAATCTACACTTTACAGGTGATATGCATGCAGTAACCTCTGCAAATAATAACCTGGCAGCTCTCATCGATAATTCGATCTATAATGGAAATCCTTTTCACATTAATCCCCGCACAGTAACCTGGAAGCGTGTGATGGATGTGAATGATCGTTCCTTGCGTAATATTGTTATAGGGCTGGGTGGAAAAACACAGGGAGTTCCTCGTGAAGATGGTTTTGATATAACTCCGGCATCCGAGATCATGGCGATTCTTTGTCTTTCGAACAATCTGGAAGAGCTAAAGATCAAGATTGGTGAGATCATTGTTGCACAAACTTACGATAATAAATTAGTAAAAGTGAAAGACATGGGATTTGAAGGAGCAATTACTTCTTTACTTAAGGATGCCCTCAAACCAAATTTGGTGCAGACAATTGAAAACACACCAGTATTTATTCATGGAGGTCCTTTTGCCAATATTGCTCAGGGAACAAGTAGTATCATTGCAACAAAAGCAGCATTGAAACTTGCCGATTATGTTGTTACAGAAGCTGGTTTCGGTTTTGATCTTGGTGCAGAAAAATTCTTTGATATTGTATGTCCTTATGGAGAATTCTGCACATCTGCTGTTATTCTTGTTGCTACAGTTCGAGCAATTAAACACCATGGAGATGTAAAGATCAAAGATCTTTCAACACCAAATATTAAAGCAGTTAAAAAAGGATTGGCAAATTTAGATAAACACTTAGAAAATATTAGAAAGTTTGGAATGAAATCTGTAGTAGCGATCAATAGATTTTCAACAGATACTGATGAAGAACTACAACTTGTTAAAGAATTTGCGAATAAGAATGGTTTTGATGCGTCTATAGTAGATTATTGGGAGAAAGGAGGGAAAGGTGGTACTGAACTTGCAGAGAAAGTTACTAATTTAATAGATCACCAAGTCTGTCACCTCAATCAATTATATAGTTGGGATTCTCCGGTAGAAGAAAAAATTCTTACTGTTGCTCAAGAGATCTATGGAGCTGAAAAGATAGATTTTACTAGCGAAGCAAAAAAAGATCTGCGTCGTATAAAGAAGAATGGATATGATAAATTACCTATCTGTATTGCAAAAACTCAAAAATCTCTTTCAGATAATCCAAAATTATTAGGTAAGCCCAAAGATTTTCTAGTTACAGTTCGTAGAATCTTAATTGCTTCCGGCGCAGGATTTTTAATTCCGATAACTGGTGATATCATGAGAATGCCGGGACTTCCTAAAACACCATCTGCATTACAAATAGATATTGATTCATGTGGAAATATTAAAGGAATATTTTGAAGAATAATAAAGTTTTATAAGGTGGGTTGAGATATGAATTTAGATGCATTATTCAATATCAGTTATGGATTATTTGTAGTAGGTTCAAAAAAAGGGGAAAAGATCAATGCACAACTGGCAAACACTGTTTTTCAAGTTACATCCAAGCCAACAACTATTGCCGTCAGCATTTCCAAAAATAACTTAACACATGAATTCATTGAAAGCAGCAAAGTTTTTACAGTTTCTATTATTTCTGATAAATGGTCTTTAATGGAAATTGGAAAATTTGGATTTAGAACAGGAAAAAACTTTGATAAATTTGCTGATTGTAGTTACAAAATTGGCGAGAATGGTTCCCCCATTATTTTGAAAGATACCGTGGGATATTTTGAATGTAAAGTGGTTAGTAGTTTGGATGCCGGTAGTCACACTGTCTTTCTGGGTGAAGTTACTGAAGCAGAAAATCTTCTCGATCTAAATCCTATGACGTATGATTATTATTACAAAGTAATAAAAGGAAAAGTTCCACCAAATGCTCCTACATTTCGTGGATAATGAATCATATAAAAGGAGACAATTTGCCACTTGATTTTAACAAATTAAAACAAGAGAAATTCTCTTTTATCTATATTACAACTAAAGATTGTAACGTATGTAAAGTTCTGCAGCCAAAATTAAGAGAGATGGCAGAGAGTTTAAGGCGAGCAACCTTTCATCTTATTGAACTGGATGACCATCAAGAAGCTGCCGGATTTTTTATGGCTTTTGCAGTTCCTACATTTCTAGTTTATTCACAAGGTACTGAATTGATTCGCACTGCTCGTCATCTTAATATTGACGAAATTAAAATAAAGTTAAATAGATACTATCAAATGATATTTAATTAAGGATGAGGAATAATATGAAAAGAATTTATGTAATAATAGCACTGGTTATGTTGATCTTACCTGCTTTTTGTGAGGAATATAAGATAATTGATACAAAAACTAATGAAGAGATCATTCTTAAAGAAATGGCAGAAAGAATGGATGATTATGATGTGATCTTTTTCGGAGAATTCCACGAAAATAAGATTTTGCATTCAGTGGAAATTGAATTATTGAAGATTTTTCATCGTAATAACAAAAACATAATAGTCTCTCTGGAAATGTTTGAACGTGATGTGCAGCCAGTATTAGATGAATATTTGAGTGATGAAATCACAGAAGAGGAATTTCTGGCAAATTCTCGCCCTTGGCCAAATTATGAAACAGATTACAAACCATTAATTGAATATGCCAAGGAAAATAAACTGACAGTTATCGCAGCTAATATTCCTCGGCGATATGCAAACATGATAAGTAAACAGGGTTTAAATGCACTTGATTCTCTAACATTAGAAGAAAAGAAATTCGTAACAAAAAAGCACGTCGTATTTGATGATGAATATAAAGAACACTTTATAAATACAATGAAAGAAGAGATGGCTCACAGCAGCAAAATGCCAAAAGGTATGAAGATGAACTTAGATCATATTTATGCTGCACAATGCATCAAAGATGATACTATGGCAGAATCAATTTTGAAATACCACCGTATTCCTCCACGAAAAAAAGTTATTCATTTCAATGGAGATTTTCATAGCAGTAAACATCTGGGGACAGCTCAAAAGATCCAGGTATTAGAACCAATGCTCAAAGTTGCTGTTATTACTCCCAGGGGTTGTGAAAATGAATTCACATGGGAAGATGAAGACTTATTAGAAGGTGAATTTCTAATACTTTTTAAAGAAGACATTACAGAGAAAGATAATTCAGAAGAAATCGAAGAAGAAACATCAAAAGAAAAAATTATTGAGAAAGAGTAATAAACACTTATTTTTGCTAAAGATTTTAAAATTCTCATTGTTTTAATATTTAATCAATAGGAGGGTAAATGAACAAACAGAAAGTACTTAAGGTTTTGAATATTTTTCTAATTCTTACTTTTATAATTACTTCATTATCATTGATCTTCTACAAATTCATTCCATCAGAGATCCAGGGTAGTGAATTTTTGTATAAGACACATGAATTCGCAGGGATCATTTTCATTATTTTGGGGATCTTACATTTGATTCTAAATTTTTCATGGGTAAAGATGATGTATTTAAAAAGGAAAAAAAAATAAAGGAGGAAACGATGAAATATGTACTATTAGTAATTTGCTTGATAGGAAGTTCACTTTTAATGGCTCATCCGGCTTCTGAGGTTAATCTTGAATTTGATAAAGAAACATCTATGCTAACAGTAAATTTTACACATGAAGTTAAAGATGCAGCAAAACATTTTATTTTCGAAGTTAAGGTCTATTTGAATAAGGAAGAGATAATTGAACAAAAGATAGAAAAACAGGATAATGTAGAAACTGGTAAATTAGTTTACAAGATCATTGATGCAAGATCTGGTGATAAGATAAAAGTACGTACTAATTGCAATAAGACAGGAAAGAAATCTGCAACGTTAGAAATTGAATAAGGGAGGATTGATGCGGCTGAAAGTAACGGTATTATTTCTCTTGGCAATTACATCACTTATAGCATATGATCTTGCCATGATCAATCTGATTCATCCAACAGGATTGAAACAAAACCAGGCTGAGATCATGATCCGCCACCGTTTTTATGGTGATATAACAGATGCACCTTTGGATAATTTTTTAGGGATGGATGCTGGAGCTAATGTAAGTTTAAGTGCTCGATATCAATTTTATAGAAAAGCCGAAGCAAAACTTTCCTATTCCAGGCGTAAAAGTGAAAAAGTTGCAGGTCTTGCATATCGCATTGATATCGAAGATTTTCCTGTTTATGGTCAACTTGGAATTGATTATTTCAGCTATGAGGAGATAAGTCAGCCAGAACCAACCAGGCACAACTTTTTGTATCACTTTACTTTTCAAAACGAAGAACTATTAGATAGATTTGTTGCAACAATAAATACAGCATATGATGGCTATAATCAGAGGTTTGTATTTGGTCTTGGAATGGTTGTTAAGATTGTAGACAACATTAGCTTTCTAGGAGAATATTATCCGGTTCTAGATAGAGATACTGCTGGTGGAAAGCTTTCACAGTATATAGGAGATGAAGATGCATTTGCACTTGGCTTGAAGTTTAATACTTATGGACATCAATTTATCTTTCTGCTTGCAAATTCCGACGATATCGGTTTAAGACGTAACAGTTTAGGAACATCAAAAGATTCTCATCTGCGTTTAGGTTTTAACATTCAGCGCAGATTAGAATGGTAGGAGGTAATTTTGAAGACTAGGTTATACATTGTATTTGCATTGTTATTTCTTATCATATTCTTTGGTTGTAATACAGTTGATGATGAGATATTGGGGCTCGACCCAAATCCTCCTGATACATTAGGATTTGTTAGTGTTACCGCTGCAGGAGTAACACTCAAATATAAAGTAACTAATACAGATCTACATTGTATTCTGAGTGCTAATACTTCAGGGTGGATAAGTGTTGGATTTAATCCAAGTTCCATGATGATGGATGCAAACCTTATTATAGGTTATGTTGCTGGTGGAACAGGTTCCATACGTGATGACTGGGGTATTTCCAGTACTACTCATAGTTCAGATATTAGTCTTGGCGGTTCTGATAATATAACATTGATCTCTTCTTCAGAAAGTAGCGGGACAACAGAAATGGAATTTAAGATCCCCTTAAATTCCGGTGATCAATATGATCAAATTTTAGAACTAGATCAAACTTATCCCATTATTCTGGCACAAGGTAATTCTGATGATTTTGATTCGTATCATTCTGCAGTTGGATATACAAATATTACTATCTCCGAAGATGGTGGAGGTGGTGGTGGAGGTAATTCCTCTGCTTTTCCTGACACAACACAATATCTTTCGTTAGAAACTATCGGGATGAGATTTTATTGGTTAGTTGATCCAGATACAATTCATTGTGTGGTAGCAGCACCTACAAATGGTTGGGTTGGAATAGGGTTCGATCCTGATAATATAATGGAGGGTGCTAATTTTATCATTGGATATGTACAGAATGATTCGGTTGGTTATCTCCGTGATGATTGGGGAGAAACTCCCACAGTTCATGTATCAGATGTGAGTAATGGTGGAACGGATGACCTATATTATTTAGGAGGCTTAGAACAAAGTGGAGAAACGATTATCTACTTTTCTATGCCGCTTAATTCTGGTGATGTCTATGATAAACCACTCACCTGGGGTGAGAACTATCCTCTGATATTGGCCTATGGAAATGATGATAGTTTTGTTTCAATGCATGCAAATGCTGGTTTTGCTTCATTTACGGTTGATAATACAACTGGTGGTGGGAATGATGGTATTACTACCGGTGGTGATATAAGTTTAGACGATGATATATTGGGCTTCAATGTGGAGATAATTAATGATTTCACCTTCAAGTGGAAAGTTGTAGGAGATTCCTTACGTTGTATGCTATTAGCTCCTACCACTGGCTGGCTTGCTGTAGGGTTCGATCCCACGGAAGAAATGATGGATGCGAATTTTATAATTGGTTATGTGAATGATGGAACTACCTATGTACGTGATGATTTTGGTGTATCAGCGTTCATGCATTCTGCAGATGTAGGGCTGGGTGGTGATAATCATGTGACACGAGTTTTCGGGCATGAAGAGGGTGGAGTTTCTGAAATGAGATTTACTATTCCCTTAAATTCAGGAGATGCTTTTGATCGAATCCTGATCCCGGGTCAGACTTATACAATAATATTTGCTTACGGCTTCAATGGGGCTGATGATTTTAATTCTATGCATGAAGATGAAAGGGATATTGATATTCAAATTTGATATGAGGAACAAAATGAAAGTATTAGCAATAATCGGAAGTGCAAGAAAAGGTGGAAATACGACTACTCTAACAAAAATCGTGTTTGGGGAATTGGAAAAAGAAGGAATAGAAACTGAACTCATCGAGCTTGCTGGAAAAAACCTGAAAGGTTGTATGGCTTGTTACAAATGTTTCCAAAACAAGGACAAAAGTTGTAGTATCAAAACGGATGAAATGAATGAATTAATAACCAAAATGGATGAAGCTGATGCTGTGATCCTAGGTTCACCTACGTATTTTGCTAATGTGAGCTCGAACATAAAGGCACTGATAGATCGAGCTGGACTGGTCGGAATTGCAAATGATTATTTGTTCAAAAGGAAGATCGGAGCAGCGGTTGTAGCTGTTCGTCGTGCTGGAAGTGTGAATGTATTTGATGCAATAAATAAATTCTTCTTTATAAATCAAATGATCGTTCCCGGTTCAGTATATTGGAATTTGGGAATAGGATCACAACCGGGTGATGTAAACGGCGATGATGAAGGCGTGCGAACCATGAAGATCCTTGGTGAAAATATGGCATGGTTGCTAAATAAAATTAACATTTAAGACGTTAATTTATAATAGACTTACCTTAATTAATATCAAGGTGAATCATTTTTTTTTGTTGACATACTGTGTGTCATACAGTATATGTGCGTCAGCGAGTAAGTGGGAGGTTAGAAAGATGTCAATTCAGAACAGCAAGATTGAAGCTGAGATGAACAGGGGCTTTTTGCAGATTCTTGTTTTATTGGCTTTAGAAACTCCGATGTATGGATATATGATGCTCAGGTTTATTGAGGGAATTGGGTATTCTGTTGAAGAAAATACTTTGTACCCAATCTTACGAAGGCTAGATAAAAACGGATGGCTAAACAGCCGTTGGGATGTAGAACATGATAGACCAAAAAAATATTATGAAATAACGGAAGAAGGAAAAACTATCAGGAACAAACTTCTGGATATCCGTAAGAAACAAACCGGAGTTATAACAAAATTATTATTGGAGGTTAACAATGGATAGAAATTTAAAAATTTATTTAGAGGAAATAGATCATTACTTGATCTTGAATGAAGGGAAAAAAGAAGTTCTAGAAGAAATAGAGAGCCACATTCTCGATAAAACCGAAAAAAGTTTTGGGGAAATCTCAGAAGAAAATATTCAAAAAACAATAGATTCATTCGGGTCAGCAAAAGAAGTTGCAGAGAAGTATATCGAAGGCTTTCAGATAATATCCCCTTCTTATAAAAACTACCTATTCAGATACACTTGGATTTTATTCGCATTACAATATTGTTTAAAATTAATATCATATACTTTTAATATAGCATTCAATTTTTCACTTTTGGGGTATTCAATAAGAATTAAAGGAATTATGCAATTGTTGTCTGAAGCACCAGGAACTTGGATCTATAGCTTTGGGATTGTTGCTCTGGTTTTATACTTGATCACTCAAAGTGAGAAAGAGATAAATCTTATTTGGCCACAATTTATTGTGAGCAGATTTAAAATAAAAACATTACCGTTGTATGAACCTAGTAAAACGAAAATCGGAATATTTACAGCTCTTCTTATTATCTCTCTTTTTGTTTATTATAGGTACAATACACTTTTTTTCATGACAGTTAATTTACATCAAACTCCCGTACCTCTTTTTACAACGGCTTTTTCACAATTTATTTCTCTATTAGCAATCGGTTTAATTATCTTTGAACTTATTTGCAGTATTGTCCCATACTTTTATAAAACCTATTGGATAAATCTGGTTGATAGTTTCGTTTATCTTGTGGTTGCTGTTTTTCTTTTAAACAATCCCTTCAAAGAGATATTCATTCAACCCTCTCTGAATATATTAAAACCATTTGGTTCATTTATTCTCATTGTAATAATACTTGGTGTTATGCATGATTTCTATAAAGCCTTAATATCTATGATTAGAACAAAAAAAACAATTTGACATCAAAAGGTTTTGAATTATCTTTGTTAGTATTCACTAACTTGTGAATGTTGAGGAGGTAACAAAGATGTTCAGCGAAAGACAGCAGCAAATTATTGAAACAGCAATAAAACTAATTGCTGATAAAGGAATTCAGAATCTTACAACCAAGAATCTTGCAAAAGAGATCGAAATAACTGAACCGGCACTTTACCGTCATTTTGATAGCAAATCGGAAATATTAAAAGCTGTAATACAGTACTTTAAAAATAAAATGCAGCCTGCTGTAAAAAAGCTTAATAAGTCTACAAACTCATTAAATAATATTGAAAAATTCATATTAGAACATTTAAAGATAATCAGTCATAATCCTAACTTCGCTAAAGTTATATTTTCCGAAGCAAATTTTCAGAACGAAGAGAATCTGATATTAGAAATGAATAATATGATGAAGCGATCTCACAAGATCCTTGAAGCTGTAGTTCAATTGGGTCAAAGCAGAAATGAGATCCGCTCGGATATAAATTCGTTGAGTATTATAAGAATGATAATTGGCTCGATGAGATTGTTAGTAACTCAATGGAGTATGTCTGGTATGATCTTCAATTTAGAAACAGAAGGAAAACAGCTTTGTGATGATATAAAAAAATTGTTGTTGTGAAGTGATATTCTTATTAAAAATAAAGGTTAGTGAATATAAACTAAGAATGGAGAAAAATAGTATGGAAAAATTATTGAATAAGTTATTGAGATTTCCCAAAATAACGATGTTAGTTTTGTTAATTATCTCAGTCGCGTTCTTTATGGTAATGAAAAAGAACAGCAGAATGGAAACAGATCTTGATGAATATATGCCGCAAGATCATCCGGCATTTATATATAGTGATCAGGCAGAAGGGATATTCAACATTCAGGATGGTATCATTATAGCAATTGAAAATACAGATGGAATTTATAATGCTGGGACTCTGCAAAAAGTAAAAGATCTAACTAAACAGTTAGGCAAAGTGAAAGAGATCGAAAAGAGTGATGTGACATCTCTTTATACTGCAGATAACATTATTGGAACCGAAGATGGCATGGATGTGAAGGCTTTTTTCAAGAAAGTTCCCACAACAGTTGAAGGTTTAAATGAAATAGCAGATAAAGTAAGAGCAAATGAGATGATCTTTGGCAGACTGGTTTCAGAGAATGAAACTGTAACAGTGATCATTGCAGAAATTGGTGATGATGTTTTCAGTCAGGAATTTTATCATCAAATATTGGAACTTGTACACTCTTTTGAAGGACCGGAAAAACTTTATGTTGCCGGTGTTCCTATAGTAGAAGGATCAATGGCTTATTTGGGACCCAAAGATATGAAGAAAATGGTTCCTATAGTGATGTTGGTTATCATAATTGTTCTTCTACTTGTGATGAAAAGTGTGAAAAATACTATCTTCACAATGCTGGTAGTTGTTTTTAGTGTAGTGTGGGCTTTTGGTCTCATGGCTGCTGTAAATATCCCAATCTATGCTGTATCCACAATGCTTCCAGTTATGTTGATAGCAATTGGGGTGGCAGACGGAATTCACCTTTATAGCCATCTTGATCTATTTCTGCGTAAAAACCCGGATGCGACCCGCAAAGAAGCAGTTGCAGATATGCTGAGGGGAATGTGGAAACCTGTTGTGATGACTTCTGTAACTACTTCAGTAGGATTTATATCACTTCTCACTTCAGAAGTATTCCCCATAAAATATTTTGGTGTTTTCACTGCTTTTGGCGTGATGGCAGCAATGTTATTTTCGCTCATTCTTATTCCGGCAGCTATCCTTGTATTTGGCT
The DNA here is from genome assembly GCA_964578365.1 of uncultured Candidatus Cloacimonadota bacterium. Lineage (GTDB taxonomy): Bacteria > Cloacimonadota > Cloacimonadia > Cloacimonadales > TCS61 > Tenebribacter. The sequence goes on along the minus strand of CAZOCS010000025.1, from coordinate 11,825 downwards.
TTCCAAAAAGGAAACAAAAGACTCAAGCTGATAGTAAAACAAACAAGAATCCTTTCTCCTACAAATTTGCTGAAGGTGTGATAAAATATAAAGTAATTACACTTTTTCTTACTATTGCTATTGTTGCAGTCTCATTATATGGAATTACTAAAGTTTGGATCAATTCAAGTTTTCTGGATAAATTTGAAAAAGACAGTGATATCGTTCTTACCGATAAATTCATCAACGAAAATTTTGGAGGAACCAGTAATTTGAATGTTATTTTTGAAGGTAGTGAAAATGATGTAATGAAATCTCCGGATGTTTTGAGATTGATCGATAAACTTCAGGATAATGTGGAAAACAGGTTAGCTGTTGTAGGTAATTCATTTTCATTGGCAGATTACATGAAGCGAATGAACAAAGTAATGCACGCCGATAAAGAGGAATTTGACAGCATTCCTGATTCGCAGGAACTTAATGCTCAATATCTCCTTCTTTATGAAATGAGTGGTGATCCTGAGAATTTATGGAAAGTGGTAGATTATAATTTCAAAACTGCTAATATAACAATCCAGCTCAAAAGTGATAACTCTAAAGCTATAAACAGCGCGATTGCTGTTGTAGAAGAATACAGACAAGATTTTGAAAAACTTGGCATCAATGTAAATTACGCAGGTTCCGGTTACAAAGGTCTCATCTTTACCGATCTTATTTTAGAAGGACAGATAAAAAGTTTGGTTATGTCACTGTTCATTATAATTATATTGCTCACACTTATGTTTAAGAATCTTTTCGCTGGTCTCATTGGTTCAGTTCCTATTGTTATCACAGCTGTTATCGGCTTTGGTGTGATGGGACTACTTAATATTCCCCTCAGCACTACCACAGCTCTCATCTCCAGTATTGCTATCGGTATAGGGATAGATTATGCAGTTCACTTTATAGAGCGATACAAAATATATGCGAAAGAGACTGGAGATAAACAAAAGACAATGCAGGGAACTATGCATCATTCCGGGCGCGCAATAATCTTTAATGCAACTGTTGTTATTGCAGGATTTTTGGTTCTTCTATTCTCTGTATTCCCGCCAAATAGAAGTTTAGGAGCATTGGTTTCTTTAAATATGTTCACTAGTTTCTTAGGAACTGTAACAATTATGTATCTTCTACTCTATAAAACTAATGTGTTTTTTGGGAAAAAGGATAAGCAATGAAAACAGTAATATTAATTAATGGGCTGGTAATAATCTCTTTAATAATTTCATTTAGCAAAGATAAAATGAAAACGAAGAAATCACTGCTGATCGCTCTGAAAACATTGGGAAAAATAGCTCCCTCTATTGTGTCTGTAATTCTGTTAATTGGAATTATGTATGGTCTTTTTTCTGATAAGATCGTTTTGTTTTTTGGTCAGGAAAATGGTGTGATCGGATTTGTTACTATTGCTCTATTTGGAAGCATTCTTCATATACCAGCACTATTGGCATTCCCACTTGCAGGTTCATTCCTTTCCGAAGGTGCTTCCATAAGTTCTGTGGCTGCATTTATCACAACACTCACGATGATCGGAATAGTAACCTTACCGTTGGAAATTAAAACAATGGGAAAAAAGTTCGCGATCTATCGTAATGCTATCAGTTTTATCATTGCTTTGATCATTGCAGCTTTGATGGGAATTATTCTATGAAAGAGAAAATGATGAAAAAGAATCAAAAGAATACAAAAAAAAGTTATCTCTTCTTGAGTTTTGTAATTATGGGAACAATATTCACCTCAATTTGGTTTCCGGAAAAATCGTCTTTGATCTTACAAACATCTTTTGATTATTTCAAACAAATGGCAATGGTGTTCCCGGCAATTCTGATTTTAATGGGATTATTCAATGTGTGGGTATCTAAAGAATTCGTAATGTCTCATCTTGGTGAAAGTTCCGGCATTAAGGGAATTGCAGTTGCCTTTTTTCTGGGTGCAATTCCAACAGGACCAATTTTTGTAGCATTTCCGATGGCTCAAGCATTGCATAAAAAAGGAGCGAGCTATACGAACATTGTGATCTTTCTTTCTGCCTGGGCCTGCATAAAAATTCCTCAGGAACTTATGGAATTGCAATTTATGGGTGCAAAATTTATGTTCGCCAGATTAGGAATGACGATAATCTTCATCACAATTATGGGTTTGATAATAAATAAATTGATGAGTACGAAATAAATTATTTAAATAAAAAATTCAGGAGGAAAAATGAAAAAATTTTCAATTATTATAATAGCAGTATTAATTATTACTGCAACTTTATCAGCACAAGAGATCACAGGGCAAAAAATTATCGAAAATGTTTATAACCGTCCAACCGGACAAGATCAGGAAGGCGATCTTACAATGTCGCTTATCAACTCTCGCGGAGATGAACGAGTGCGTGAGATCAAGCAATTCTTGAAAGATATTGATAATATGGAAAAGAAGATCATGTTCTTTGCTTCCCCTGCAGATGTACGCAATACATCTTTTATGAACTGGAGTTATGATGAAGAAGGAAAAGATGATGATCAGTGGATCTATTTGCCTGCTCTTAAAAAAGTGAAACGAATTTCCAGTGACAGTAAAAGTGATTATTTTATGGGTTCGGATTTCACTTATGATGATCTTGGTGACCGTCAGCCCAATGCAGATACACACAAGTTATTAAGAGAGGAAGAGATTGATGGCGAAATGTGCTTCGTGGTAGAAAGCACTCCCAAAGAAGAGGAATATATGTATTCTAAAACCATAACCTGGATCATTAAAGATAAATGGATCGGTAAGAAGAAGGACTTTTATGATGAAGATGAAGACCTGCTTAAAACACTTACTGTGATTGAAACTGAAGTGATTAAAGACTACATTGTTATCACAATTTCTGAAATGCATAATGTTCAAAAAGATCATACCACAAAAATGGAACTGAAAAACGTGAAAGTAGATACCGGGCTTTCCGATAATAAATTCACCGAACGCATGATGAAAAGAGGAATGTAAGTAAGATTAGAAGTTAGGGATTAGGAATTAGGGATGAGGAATTAAGGAGATGAAATGAGAAGAATAATTATAACAATAGTGATTTTAGTTTTTGCTTTTATATTGAATGCACAAATAATCCATCATGGATTTGTGCGAACTTATCTGGGAGCACTAACTGAGCAAGATGGAGAATATTCTGTTTTGCAAAACACTTTTGACTGGAAACTGGATTATGGAAAAGGTGATGTTGAACTTTATGTAAATCCGGTGTTCAATTACGATGCTCTAAATGATAATTTGGATCTTAAACTCCGTCAGGCATATATGGATATCTATTTTGATAATTTTGATCTGCGTATTGGAAAGCAGCAGATAATCTGGGGGAAAGCGGATGGTGTATTTATTACAGATGTTATTTCACCACGAGATCTTTCGGAATTTATTCTACCCGATTTTGAAGAGATCCGTATTGGAATAAATGCTGTTAAATTTGATTATTACATTGGAAATTCTACTTTAGAAGCAGTTTGGATCCCTACTTTTGAACCCACAGTTCTTCCCGAAAGTAACTCGATTTGGGCTCCCAAAATGCCGGATTTTCCAATGCCAGTAAATTATGACTATTCAAACAACGATGTAGAAAACAAACTTACCGAAAGTGAAATTGCAATTAAATATTCCTACTTGGGAAGTGCGATTGATTTTGAATTGATGGCAGCTTATTTGTGGGACGATAATCCAGCAATGCACATTTATATGCCTGAAGATGCAATCCCTGGACAACCGTTCATATTAACCATAAAACCGGAATATCACAGGCTTCCTTTGGCAGGAGCAAGTTTCAGTAAAGCCGTAGGTGGCGCTGTTGTACGTGGAGAAGGAGCATACTATTTTGAGAAGAGATTTGCAGCGGAAGATTTGTCTTTAAATGGTGTAAAAGAAAAAGATTATGTTCATTATCTTATCGGTTACGATCATAACTGGTTTGGCTTGAACGTAAGTTTCCAATTTATTCAGGAATATATTCTGGATTACGAAGAAGATCTGCGTAATGAAGAATTTTCGAGTACTTTAACTTTTCTGGTCACGGAAGATTTCCTGCGAGAAACCATGCGGTTGGAATTTTTCACCTATTATGGCTTAAATAATGAAGATGCTCTTATGCGCCCTAAAATTGCTTATGACCTTGCCGATGGATTCGAAGTTCAACTAGGTGCTAATATCTTTGTGGGTGAGATGGGAAATTTCGGACAGTACGATGAAAACGATATGTTATTTATGAAATTGAGGTATGATTTTTAGAATTAATTGAAAGAACCTCACTTTATTTTACCTGATCATCAAAATTCTTCAATCGTGAATCTATATCTGCTTGAAATTCTTTATCAGTAAAATCCGGGTTTCTAGTCGCAATCCAAATGTCACATGGAGCTTTCCCGCATTCTTTACAAGATGGAAAACTCTTTTGTTCAGCACATTCATAAATAGGGCAAAGAATTTTATCATAAAATTTAGCCCAGGCAACTTTTCCTGCAAGTTCGTTACAACCTTCGCATTCAATTTTATACGCTTTACAGTCGGTAGAACAACATACACCGCATTTACTTAGATCTTTCATATAAACCCTCGAATTCTAACAAACTTTAAACAGAATAATAAATTATGAAAATAGAAGTCAATCTTTTAATAACAAGATGAAAAATGAGTAAAAAAAATTTTTCTCTTGACTTATGAGTACGTATTTAGTACTTGGTATCATAATCGTACTAAAAAGGAGGATGATATGAAAGAAAAACTTGGTTTTACAGGAGAACTTACATGTGCAATGAGTGTTTCAAATTTAGAGAAATCAATAAAATGGTTTCAGGAAAATCTGGATTTCAAACTGATCTACAAATTGGAAGAAATGGGTTGGTGTGAGATGGAAACACCGGTTCAGGAAGTCAGATTAGGACTTTCACAAGTAGAAAAGTTTGTTGTCAAAGGTGGAATCACATTGACCTTTGGTGTATCTGATATCGACAAGGCAAAAAAACAACTTGAAGAAAAGGGAGTAAAATTCGACGGAGATGTGTACGTTATCGAAAAGATGGTGAAATTAGCAACTTTCTTTGATCCTGATGGCAATTCATTTATGCTTTTTCAGGGTTTATCGGAAGACTAAACATTTGAAATTTATCGATTTTTGCAGTTATTCTCGGAATATTCCGATCTTGGCGATACTATTTGAATCCAAAGGTTCAAAATTCATCTCCTTGGTAAATAGATTAGAGATCAGCAAAGACACACTTTCACGAACTCTGAAAACATTGATCAAGAGAGGTTTTGTAAAGAAAAATCCCGGATACGGTCATCCGCTGAGACCGGAATATATTCTTACTCCCGATGGATATGAATTAGGAAAAGTCTGTTCTCTTTTCTTAAAATCAATTAAAACATGCAATAATACTCAACTTCTTTTTAATAAATGGAGCTTACCGATTCTCTATTCATTAAATGATGAACATTTACAATTCAATAAGTTAAAATCAGAATTAGAATCAATAACTTCAAGCAGTTTATCACGCTCATTAAAAGAACTGATTGAAAATGGTTTTATCCAAAGGATCATTAAAGATGATTTCCCACCCATTATAGAATACTCTCTTACAAACAAATCAAATTCAATTAAAAATTCAATTGTTAAAATCGCATTAACTCTGAAAAAATAAAAAATATTAATATTTATTAGAAAAATCTTGACGGAATAATCCTATTTCGGAATTTAAGTACCTAAATAGAAAAAGGGAGTTGATATGTCGAATTTGATCAATATTTCAGAAGCTGCTTCATTGGCCTTACATGGTTTGGTGTTGATAGCTAAAAACCAACCATTGCGTATGAACGTAAAAGTACTAGCTGAAGAATTGAATGCCTCTCAGACGCATTTGGCAAAAGTTTTTCAGAAATTAAGTAAAGCAGGTTTAGTTAGATCATTACGTGGTCCTGCAGGTGGATTTGAACTAAATAAACCTGCAGAAGATATCACATTTCTGGAAATATATGAGATCATCGATGGTAAAGTAACACTAGGGAGTTGCCCATTCGGTAAAATGCATTGTGTTTTTCAAAACTGTATGTTCGATAATGAGCTAAATCGCATATCAACTGATATATATAATACGTTCAAAAAAATAAGATTATCAGATTTTTCAAAAAAAGAATAATAGAAAATACGTTTGCTAAGGCAAACTAATTTTAAAAATGGAATCGTTTGCTGAAGCAAGCCAATTCGTTAAAGGAGAGAAACCATGGAAATTAGAAATTACAAAGATCTGGAAGTAGCACAAACACCTCACGGAATTAATGCATATAAACTTTATGATACAGATCATGCACTGATCATGCACCTTCATTTAAAAGCTGGTGAGAGACTTAAAGAACACATTACACCTGTAGATGTTGCTTTCTATATTTTAGAAGGAACTCCCACGATTTTGGTTGGAGAAGAGAAGATTGACGTTACAAAAGATGATATTGTTGAAAGCCCTAAAGATATCGTGCATTGCATTTATAATGACACCGAAGAAGATGTACGTGTATTGGTAATGAAGCTGCCGAAGCCAACAGCAAAAACTATAATGGTTTAATAATTCATCTTATGGAATATAAGGAAGAAAAAATGAAATATTTCGATGAAAATTCAACCTTGCTTGAAATAGTAGAAAAATATCCTGAAACAATTCCGGTATTTACATCCAACGGATTTTCTCAGATGAATGATGCAGAACAACGGGAAAAATTTGCCAAATCAATTTCACTAAAAATGGCTTTGATGTTGAAGCAACTTGATATCAGGATATTTTCTAATCTGCTTGTTGAAGCAATTGAACAAAAAGACACAAATATAGATGCTACTCTGGCTGCAACAACCAAAGTGGATGATGCTGAAGCCTTGAATATTGTGGGATTACTACCATGTCCGGTTCGGATACCTCTTCTAGAACAATTCAACAATTTCGTAAAAGAGTATTCTACTTCTCATGATGTTATTATTAATCATGAACTAAAAGCTGCCTCTATGGGGCTGGATTGGGTAGAGAATAACATCAAAGGTGTAACTGAAGCAAAAGATCTTCCGGATCTGTTCATATCTGCCGGATTCGATATGTTTTTCGATGAAGAGATGATCGGAAAATTTAAAAGACAGGATGTTTTTGCCGATACAACTAAGTTGGAAAAATTCAACACTCTTTTTGACGAAATAAATCTTAAAGATCCTAAAGGGCACTATGGTGTTATTGGTGTTGTTCCAGCTGTATTTCTGATCAATAAAAAAGAGTTGGATGGAAGAGAAGTTCCCAAAAGTTGGAAAGACATTCTGAAACCGGAATTTGAAAAACGTGTTTCACTTCCAGTAGGTGATTTTGATCTATTTAACGGAATTCTTCTTAATATTCACAAACATTATGGAGATGAAGGTGTGAAGAAATTGGGTCGAAGCTTGCTGGAATCTATGCATCCATCACAAATGGTAAAAAGTGATCGTAGGAAAGAGAATAAACCAATCGTGACTATAATGCCTTACTTCTTTACAAAAATGGTTAAAGAAGGTGGACCAATGGCAGCGATCTGGCCGGAAGATGGAGCAATAGTAAGCCCAATATTCATGCTTTCTAAAAAAGAGAAAATAGAAAAATTGCAACCTGTAATTGATTTCTTTGCATCAGTAGAAGTGGGAAAGATCCTTTCTCACAGCGGTTTGTTTCCTAGTGTTCATCCCGATCTTGATAATCATATCCCTGCTCAGAATAAATTTATGTGGCTAGAGTGGGACTACATTTACGCTAACGATATCAGCAAATTGATCAAACATTGCGAAAAACTGTTTAATGAAGCGATCGGTTAAAGGAGATTATATGAATCTTGTAACAGTTTCAGGTCCTCCATCATCAGGTAAGACCTCTGTAATATTAAAGACGATTGATTCTCTTAAAAAAAGAGGATTAAAAGTAGCAGTCGCTAAGTTCGATTGTCTTTATACTGATGATGATATATTGTATGAAAAAGCCGGAATTCCGGTAAAAAAGGGACTCTCCGGTGCACTATGCCCGGATCACTATTTTGTGAGTAATGTGGAAGAGATCACCAAATGGGGAGTAGATAACAAATTTGATATTCTTATAAGTGAATCTGCAGGATTATGTAACCGTTGTTCACCTTATATCAAAGGTATCAAAGCTATTTGTGTAATTGATAACCTGAGTGGAATTAATACTCCAAAAAAGATCGGTCCCATGCTGAAATCCGCTGACATTGTTGTTATAACAAAAGGGGATATCGTTTCTCAAGCAGAACGTGAAGTATTTGCAAGTCGTGTGAATACAGTTAATCCCGCAGCTGCAATTATGCACATTAATGGGCTTACAGGGCAAGGGAGTTTTGAATTAAGCACGCTGCTTTATGACAAAACTTTAGATATTGAAACCCTAAAAGGTAAAGAACTGCGTTTTCCAATGCCATCTGCTCTCTGTTCCTATTGTTTAGGAGAGACTAGAATTGGTGAAAGCTATCAAATGGGTAACGTACGAAAAATGAAATTGGAAGATTAAGAGTAGAGATTATGAGAAAAAAAGAACTAATAAGTAAAAGAATATCCGAACTTATTACTGAATTTCCATTCCTTACAGCATTTTTTAATGATAATGGACTTGAGATTGAAGGAAAGGAAGAGTTTACTCTGCCAGAATATTTTGCAACATTCGATGAAGATGAAATTGAAGACAGAGCAATTGATGCAGAAAATTTGATCTCTCAAATCGGTGAGTTTATCGAGCAGATGATTACTTTTCTGGGAAAAGATGAAGATATTGTAAAAACTGTATCTATTTTACCGGGAACTGATAAATCCGGGAATGCTGAGAAATTTGAGGAATTGATAATAAAACAAGGTGAAGTGATCTGTATAGTAGGACCAACCGGTTCCGGAAAGAGCAGATTGTTAGGAGATATTGAATGGGTAGCTCAGAGCGATACTCCAACTTCACGTAAGATCCTCATCAACAATGATATTCCAGATAAAAAGTGGCGTTTCTCTTCTTCAGATAAACTGGTAGCGCAGCTTTCCCAAAATATGAATTTTGTAATGGACTTATCTGTTTATGAATTCGTGGAGCTGCACGCAGAAAGTCGATTAGTTGAAAACAAAGAAACTATCATCAAAAGAATTATTGATAAAGCTAACGATCTTGCTGGAGAAAAATTCTCATCCGACACACCTATTACTAGCTTGAGCGGTGGACAAAGCCGTGCTTTGATGATAGCTGATACTGCTATCTTAAGTAAATCTCCTATTATATTGATAGATGAAATCGAGAATGCAGGAATAGATAGAAAGCGTGCATTAAAACTTTTGCTCTCGGAAGATAAGATCGTGTTGATGGCAACTCATGATCCTATTTTAGCATTAATGGGTACTAAACGAATTGTGATAAAAAACGGTGGAATTCATAAAGTTATTGAGACTACCGATCAAGAAAGGACAATTCTTTCTACTTTAGAAGATATGGATAAAATTCTTTTAGCTTACCGTACAAAATTAAGAAGTGGTGAGATAATCGATAAGATAGAAAATGTTAACCGCTAAGAACAAAAGATGCAAAAAAAAGATAATAAAAAATATAATAACTCAATGTCGTTCCCACGAAAGTGGGAATCTAAGTACTAATAAGATTCCTGTTCAAGTCGAGAATGACAGAATAAGATATTAGGAGATAATTATGCATGATGGATGTGCAGGAAGTTTTGAAAATGGGAAGCAGGTAGTAGATAAAGTTAGACAGATGGGATTTGCAGAGCAGCCAATGCCGATGCCCTTGGAAATTAAATGTGTTGAATGCGGAGAGACTTTTGAAATGGAAAATTTCGAAGACAAGTGCCCCAAATGTAAAATGGTTTATGGAGTAACACCGTGCCACGCTTTTGATCCGGCTAATGTTCAAGCAGCTGGAATAAATTATTAAGTAAATTTTGTAAAAAAAATAAAGAAGAATCGTTTGTAAAAGCAAGCCGATTCACAAAAGGAGTTAACAAAATGAGTATGTTTTGTTATCAATGTCAGGAAGCAGCCGGTGGAGTTGCTTGTATGGGAAAGATGGGTGTTTGTGGCGTAAAAGATGAGGTGATCCATTATCAGGATCTTTTGGTTCACCTACTGAAAGGAATCTCAATTTACAGCACAAAAGCAAGAGAATTAGGAATCGAAAATGAAGAATTAAACGCATTTATTACAAAATCGTTATTTAAAACAATTACTAATGCCAATTTTTCAAAAGAAATTTTTTACAATGATATTCAGAAGGCATTAATAATTCGTGATGAAATTAAAAAAGCTTTTCTTGATGCTAGTGGAAAATTGAACGAAAAAGAGCTACATACTACTGCAACTTGGATTCCTGAAAATGATGAAGAACTCGATGCGAGAGCAGAGCAGATTTGTGGTAGAATTGATGCACCAAATGAAGATGTTCGCTCGTTAAGAGCGTTATCTCTTTATGGCTTAAAAGGATTAGCTGCCTACAAAGATCATGCAGCTGCTTTGGGATTCAAAGATTCTAATTTAGATATGTTTATCCAAAAAGCGTTAGCTGCATATACAAATGACGAACTCACAGTTGAAGAAAATATCGCTCTCGTGTTGGAAACTGGTAAATTCAGTGTTGATGCAATGGCACTTTTGGATAGAGCAAATACAGAAAGATACGGACATCCTGAAATTACTGAAGTGAATATTGGTGTTCGTAATAATCCAGCAATTCTTATTTCCGGACATGATCTAAAAGATATGGAAGAACTTTTGGAACAAACTGATGGAACCGGCGTGGATATTTATACTCACAGCGAAATGTTACCTGCAAACTACTATCCGGCTTTCAAAAAATATGATCATTTTGTAGGAAATTATGGTAATGCATGGTGGAAACAAAAAGAAGAATTTGAAAAATTCAACGGAGCAATAATCCTTACAACAAACTGTTTAGTTCCTCCAAAAGATTCTTATAAAGATCGCGTTTTCACAACAAATAATGTTGGATTTGATGATGTGAAGCATATTGCTGATGCTGAAAAAGGAAAAGCTAAAGATTTCTCTACGGTGATAGAACTGGCAAAAACTTTACCGTCTCCAACTGAAATTGAAACAGGTTCAATCGTGGGTGGATTTGCTCACGAGCAGGTGTTCCAATTAGCAGATAAAGTAATTGATGCAGTTAAAACCGGTGCTATTAAAAAATTCGTAGTTATGGGTGGTTGCGACGGACGTCAGAAAGGCAGGAATTATTATACAGATTTTGCTGAAGCTCTTCCGCAAGATTCTGTAATCCTTACAGCCGGTTGCGCTAAATTCCGTTATAACAAGCTTGATCTTGGTGATATTGGTGGAATCCCACGCGTTCTGGATGCCGGACAATGTAATGATAGTTACTCTCTTGCACTAATTGCTCTTAAACTGAAAGAAGTATTTGAACTTGAAGATATTAATGATCTTCCAATAGTTTATAATATTGCCTGGTATGAGCAAAAAGCGGTAACAGTTTTGTTAGCTCTCTTATATCTTGGTGTGAAGAATATTCATCTTGGACCAACTCTTCCAGCTTTCTTATCACCAAATGTGGCAAAAGTACTGGTCAAGAATTTTGGTATTCAGCCAATCGGCGAAGTTAATGCTGATATTGAAACTATGATTGAAGGGGAATGATTTACCGCAAAGTTCGCTAAGGCGCAAAGAAAAGACCAACTATTAGTTTGGATAAAATTAACGGGCAGAAGATTTTCTGCTCGTTTTTATTATGATTCAATAGCTAAGAATAAAG
>CAZOCS010000024.1:0-26904 GCA_964578365.1 uncultured Candidatus Cloacimonadota bacterium | reverse complement strand
GTAGAAAGTTGTGCCAGTTGTGAGATATATTCACTACTAAAGCGAGTTGATGAAATACAAAGATGGATTATAATAACTCGATACTTTTAAGATGAATTTTATTATGAAAATGTTCTGATAGATGAGTTAGAAAAATTCTATTAAGCTGTTTTATGGTTGGCTTTGATATTGATATTTCATCAATATAGTTTCCAATATGATTTAATTTTGAGATCAAATCGGCTGCATTTTCATTTACTTTAAAAACTTGTTCATTATGTACAGGATGAAAACATTCATTACAGATAAAACCGTGTTTTTGTGGAAAGTATGCAATGAATTGTTTTCTTTGAGAGCATTCTATACAATTCGTAATATCGAATTCAATACCAATGATCTTACATAGCTTTAGTAGGAACCGCCAGAAGATAGTAATTCCATTTTTATCAATTGATCTAATATAATTTAAATAAGTATCGAGTAATTGATATATTGCTTGTGAATCCTCAATTGAAATAATGATCTGCCGTATCATTTCAACTGGAGCCTGCATTAGTATGCTTGTTTTAAGGTTGATGTTAAACAGATATGCATTTATTATTTGAGAATTTTTATAGATATACCATTCTGAATTTGGATTTTTATAAAGGTCAAGCTCAAGCTCATTAAGAATTTCCAACAAACCGGTATTTTTGCTCTTTTGTTTGCGAATTCCTTTTGCCATTACAGATATAACACCATATTCCGGAGTTAGTACATCTAAAATAATACTGGTTTCACGGAAATTAATCTTCTTGATTATTATCCCTTTGGTTTTTATATCTCTACTCATAAAATATTCAAAAAAAATTTACTTATTCTACAGTTACACTTTTAGCAAGATTTCTGGGCTGATCAACATCTAATCCTCGTAGGTCTGCTACATGATATGCTAGTAATTGGAGTGGGATAACTGTAAGTAAAGGTTGTAGTGTTCGAATTGTTTTTGGAATATAGATCACACTTTCAGATAAGTGCTTGATCTTTTCATCACCTTCCGTAGCGATTGAAATAATGCGCCCATTCCTTGCTTTTACTTCTTCTAGGTTAGAAATGATCTTTTCGTATATTGCATCATCAGGAGCGATTGCTATAACAGGCATATTCTCATCTATGAGCGCTATTGGGCCATGTTTCATCTCTGCAGCAGGATAACCCTCTGCATGAATGTAGGAAATTTCTTTGAGTTTAAGGGCTCCTTCTAAAGCAACAGGATAATTCACTCCTCTTCCTAAATAAAGAGCATTATGAGAATCTTTTAAAGTTTCAGCAATTTTTCTAATTTCATCATTTTTTTGTAAGATCAGTTCAACTTTTTTTGGAATATCACTTAGCTCTTTAATAAAAGATTTTCCAAAAGTGGGCTGTAGGTCTTTCATTCTTCCCAATAAAACAGCAAGATTTGCAAGAATTGTTACTTGAGAGGTAAAAGCCTTTGTAGAAGCTACACCAATTTCAGCTCCAGCATGAATATATACACCTCCATCTGATTCTCGGGCAATAGTACTTCCAATAGTATTGGTAATACCAAGAACTCGTGCACCCTTTGCCTGAGCTTCTCTTAGTCCTGCCAATGTATCAGCAGTTTCTCCTGACTGACTAATTGCAAAAACAAGTGTATCTTCAGAAATTATAGGATTCCTGTAACGATATTCGCTGGCATATTCTACTTCTACCGGTATCCTTGCCAAATTCTCAATAATATGTTTTCCAATTAATGCGGCATGCCAGGAAGTTCCACAGGCAATTATTTGAAGCATTTTGATCCTGCGTAAATCTTCACCCTTCATATTTAAACCGCCTAATCTAACTGTAGAAAGTTTTTCATTAAGTCTACCTCTAAATGCATTATAAATAGAAGTTGGCTGTTCGAATATCTCTTTCAACATGAAATGCTTGTAATCACCTTTATCTATTGATGATACATCCCAATCTACGATAGATATATCGGCTTCAATATTTTCGTTTTGTAAATTTGTAATTTGATAATCTTTATGGCTTATGGTCACAATTTCATTATCTTCGAGATAGATAACTTTTTTTGTATGAATAATTATTGCAGCTACATCTGATGTAATAAAAAATTCATCTTCCCCAATTCCCAAAATTAATGGACTTCCCTTACGTGCAGCAATGATCCTTCCAGGAAACTTCGTACTGATAACAGCAATGCCATATGTTCCCTCAACTAATTTAAGAGCATCCTGAACAGCAATTGTAAGATTATCTTCCTTTTTTAAGAAATGTTCAATTAAATGAGCTAACACTTCTGTATCTGTATCACTTCTAAACTTATGACCTTCTGATTCTAATTTCTTACGAAGATTCATATAATTTTCTATAATACCGTTGTGTACTACGGCAATATTTCCACTACATCCTGTATGTGGATGCGCATTAATTTTATTAGGCTCACCATGAGTGGCCCACCGTGTATGTGCTATCCCTACGTTCCCAAAGGTTTTATCAGGTGAAGGTAAAACTCTTTCTAGTTCTACAATTTTTCCAGATTCTCTATAAATATTAAGTTCGTTATCATCATTTAAAATCGCAATTCCGGAACTATCATAACCACGGTATTCTAATCTTTTAATTCCTTCAATTATGATCGGTGTTGCATTTCTACTGCCAATATATCCGACTATGCCACACATATGATCTCCTTAAAATCTAACTATGATTTTATTGATTACTCTCAATTATAACATTGTTATCTATTGCCGTAGGATTTATTACTGAAAATGCTTTTATCACTATATAGAGTATTATTAATGCAGGGATCATAACCCAATATTCTATCATTTCATCTTTAATTATCAGATTTACAAATGATATTTTATCTGCATAATTTGTTATTAATATTGCAAGTGTGTTTTGTGTAAAATGAGCTAAAATTGGGACGTACAAGCTTTTTGTCTTCACTGCTAAATAACCAAGCCAAATTCCAAGAAGAGTTACAGGTACAAAGCGGAATGGGTCAAGATGGAAAACTCCAAATAAAACAGCCGAGAAGATTATTCCGTTCCAAATCCCTTTTTTCTTTAAAGCGTTTAAGATAAATCCCCTGAACATAACCTCTTCACAAACTCCGGGAAGAACTCCAACCACAAAGATCGTGAACCATAATCCCTTTTCTTGAACTGTGATGAAATTCTGCATAGCTTCAATATAGCTCTGCGAAACAGGGAATATAAAATTAATAAGCTGACCCAATATTCCAGACAATAATAAAAGCGGAAGTGCTGCAATTAGAACCAACAAGAAATTCAGCGGCTTTGTATAGTTAAGCGTTAATGTTGTTTTAATATCTGTTTTAGATATTCGCAATATTAATATTATAGGTAAAAGAATTAATAATAATTGCGTCTTAATTAATCCATTCATCATATCTTTTAACTGCCAACTTCCACCAATATAATAAAGAGCAATGAGCATTATAACAAAATAAACTATAATAAATTGTAAATTGAAAACATCTTTCTTACTTTTACCCCAGAATTTAAGAGATTTCTCATCAGCAGTTCTGAATAAAATATTTTCGCGATTGAAAAGCTTGATCGAAATATAAACGGTGATAACGTCGAGGACCAGTGTGGACCCTATTATGATAAATAAATAATTTAATTGATAATTGTTTAACATTATATCGCGCATCATCAAAGAAAAATTCACAACAGGAATAAGTGAAAATCCCAGATTCAATTCAAATCCTGGCAAGAAACTAACCATCGAAAGCATTATGGCACCAAAGAGTAGTGGCATTTGATAGCTTTGTGCTTCTTTAATATTCCTGGAATAAGTTGAAATGGAAAGCAGAATGGCCGAGAATAAAGTTATTAAAGGAAGCATGAGCAACAGTATAAGGGCAAAATTTCCAAATGGTAATTGAAACTCACCCAAACTTGTTCCTAACTGCATAAAGATATGTCGAAAAGAAAGATACATACTCAGTAGATTAAGGAGAACTGTAATTATTGAAATTGTTATGATCGTGAGATACTTACCTATTACCAGTTCGTTTCTTTTGGCAGCACTAACCAATATTGTTTCAAGCGTTCCCCGCTCTTTTTCTCCCGCTATCAGATCTGATGCTATGACAGAAGCACCACTTATCGTAAGAATTATTAGAAGATACGGTAGGAACTTTCCAACAAGAAAGCCAACCATCTGTTCTGGTGGAGCAATATTTTCCTTTTTGATCTCAACAGCATTTAGAATTTCACTATTAATTTTTATTTTCTCTAATCTTTTACTAATAAGAGCTTCTTCTAGTTTATGCAGATTGTCCCTGATCTTTCTATAAGTCATTGAACTTTTTTCTGAAGTTTCGTCATAGAAACAAGTAATATTGAAAATTCTATAGCCTGATGAAGATAGGCTATCCTCAAAATTAATAAGAGCCTGTATGGATTTTTCCTGAAGCAGAGTAAGATACGTATTCTCATTATAAACTACTGCTTCATCCATGATCTGCAATGTCTCGATTTGAGATAGCGATTCTATTAACTCACGTGAAGTCTCATCATGAATAGTATCATTAACATATATAACCAATTCCTGCTGTTCAAGTTTCATTTCCTGACGTGACATCATTGAAGAAAAACCAATCATTAATAGTGGATAAAGTAAGATAGGAAGGATGAATGAAGTAATAATAGTTCTTCTATCACGAACAAGATCGAGCATCTCTTTTTTGTATATTACTATTATTTTCTTTAAATTCATACACTCACCTCAACTATTTTATTCACATAATGAATAAAAATGTCGTCAAGATCATGCAGACCTGTTTCTTTTTTGAAATCTTCCCAGCTGCCTTGAGTCAACACTTTCCCTTGATGGATCATTACAATTTTATCAGCAATTCGTTCAGCCTCACGCATTATATGGGTTGAGAAGAGAACACATTTCCCATCTTCTCTGCATTTATGAATGAAAGAAATTATATTTTTTGCGGTAAGGATATCCAGTCCGGCAGTTGGTTCATCAAAGATCATTATTGGAGGGTCATGAATAATTGAACGTGCAATAGAAACTTTTTGTTTCATACCGGTTGAGAGAAAATCTATCTTTTTATCCAAGAAATCGTGCATATCCAAGAGATCTGCCATTTCATTGATCCTGTTATCGATCTTATTTTCTGGAACATCATACAATCTGGCAAAATATGTAATTGTTTCACGTGCTGTAAGTCTGGCATAAAGACCTGTATCACCGGAAAGAAACCCAAGATTAGCTCTAACATTTTGAGAATTTGATTCAAGATCATAACCTTCAAGTAAGGCAGTGCCGGATGTAGGTTTCAACACAGTGGACAGCATCCGCATGGCAGTGGTTTTTCCTGCACCATTCACTCCTAATAATACTACGATCTCACCTTTTTCTGCAGTGAATGAGAGATCATTAACAGCATATAGGTCTTCCCCATTTTGTTGAAATACTTTTGTTAGATTATTTACTATGATCATTTTACCTCATTATCATAATGAAAAAGGTAGAGATAGTTTTACCATCTCTACCATTTAATTAAATTTATACTTTTGGTATGAAATCTGTACTATCGTCGATCAATCGTACAAATTCTGCAAGTAATTTTACTGCTCCATCTAGGTCTTTAAAAGAGATCACCTCATTTGGAGTGTGCATGTATCTATTTGGAATACTGATAAGTCCGGCTGCAACCCCGGCTCTTGTTACTTGAATTGCATTTGCATCAGTTCCGGTTCCACGTGGAGCGGCTTCTATCTGATACTTAACCTTAGCATTGTCTCCTGCTTTTTTCAGAAGTTCAAAAACTTTTGGATTTATATTCGCACCAACAGCAATTGATGGTCCTTTTTCTAATGCAACATCACCAAGTTGATTTTTATTCATTCCAGGGTAATCTGTGGCATGAGTGACATCTATAGCGATTCCAACATGAGGATCTATCCCAAAAGCACTAGTTCTGGCTCCTCGAAGTCCAACTTCTTCTTGAACTGAAGAAACAGAATAAATATTTGCTGAGATCTTTTCTCCGGATAATTCTTTTAAAAGACATCCAGCAACATAAACTCCAGCTTTATTATCTGTAGCTTTAGTTGTGATGATGCTTCCGGAGAGAGTTTCTAATCCTGGTGAGAATGTTGCATGATCACCGATACATACTTTTTTCTCGGCTGCTTTTTTATCTTTTGCACCTATATCTATCCAGAGATCAGATATTTTAGGTGTACTTTTTCTATCTTCAGGACTCATCAAGTGAATTGGTTTTCTTCCGATAATACCGCGAACAACTTTTTTATTGTGATATATATTCACACGAAGACCAGGAAGCAGAGTTGCATCCACACCGCCAATAGAAGTAAATCTAATGAATCCTTTATCATCGATAAACTTTACCATAAGTCCTATCTCGTCAGCATGACCTGAAACCATAAAACGAAGTTTTCCTGTTCCTTTTTTAAGTGCGATCACATTTCCGTGAACATCTGTTTTAACCTCATCTGCATATTCTTTAACAAAATTTCTGTAAACTTCTTGTGCCGGTTGTTCAAATCCTGAAGGGCTTGGTGCCATTACAAGATCTTTAAAGAATTTCTTTTCCATGAATTTTTCTCCTAATTATATTTTAACAATTATTTGCTTTCCCTGCTGCAAAAGGATTCACATTCTTCTTAACCTGTTTTGCAGGTTTTTCCAAAGGAACCAGACAAAGAAACTTGAGTGTTGTGTCACCAGTATTCTTATAATTATGTTTCATAAAAGGGTCTACAAATATCACATCACCTGGTTTGAAAGGCAATTCTCCATCTTCAGTTACCAGAGCCCCTTCTCCTTCAACTATAAAGTTCTCATGCTCCCAGCTATGTGAATGATATGGCGTGAATCCACCAGGTTCGAGTTCAAACATTCGCATTGCAAAATTAGGAGCTTTATCTTTTTCTGAAATAAGCCAACGGATCTTTGCTTTCTTTGCACCTTCCATTGTAACTTCCTCTAAAAGTACATCTGAATAATGTTCAAGTTTCATTCTTCCTCCAAAACCATTAATTAAAAATGAGGTATCTACATAACAGACACCTCACATATTAATAATTAATTTCAATCCTAAACAGAAATTACTTCTTTAACTTCCGGGATCTCTTCTTTCAGTACTCTCTCGATGCCTGCCTTAAGAGTGAGAGTTGCCATTGGACAGCTTCCACAAGCACCTTGTAATCTTACTTCAACAACATTTTCATCAGTGATGTTTATAAGTTCACAATCTCCACCATCTGCTTGAAGAGATGGACGCACTTTATCTAGAACTTCTTGGACTTTTACTTTATCCAACATAATTCCTCCATACAATATTTTTTGTTGATACATAAAATATATTAATAAAAAATTAGTAAAGTTAAAATTATAATTTCTTTTTTTTATTTAGATTTATAATCATCCATTAAATTTACTTGACTTCAAACCCCTATTTTTAAGCGTGTCTTTGAGATTTTACACTAAAGAATAAAGGAGAGAAAGATGAAGAAAAAAATCATCATTATGGGTGCTGCAGGGCGTGATTTTCATAATTTCAATTGCTATTATAGAGGCAATGATAATTACGATGTAGTTGCTTTTACAGCAACACAGATCCCTGATATCGATGGAAGAAAATATCCGGCTGAACTTGCTGGAGAACTCTATCCTGAAGGTATCCCTATCTTCGCAGAAAATGAAATAGTAAACCTGATAAAAAAACACAATGTAGAAGAAGTTGTATTTGCATACAGCGATGTTCCACATGAAAGAGTTATGAACAATGCCTCTTTGGTTAATGCTACAGGAGCTGATTTCAAACTTATCGGAATGAATAATTCTACTGTTAAAACAACAAAGCCGCTAGTGACTGTATGTGCTACAAGAACAGGTTGTGGAAAAAGCCAAACAACTCGTGCGGTTGTAAAAGCTCTTAAAGCAAAAGGTCTTAAAGTTGCTTCTATCCGACATCCAATGCCATATGGAGACCTTGTTAAACAAAAAGTTCAAAGATTTGCAGAACTTGAAGATCTTATTAAGCATGAATGTACAATTGAAGAGATGGAAGAATATGAACCTCATATCATGATGAGTAGTATTATCTATTCAGGTGTAGATTACGAAGCAATCGTACGTGAAGCAGAAAAAGAAGCTGATGTGATCATTTGGGATGGTGGAAATAATGATACACCTTTCTACGTTTCTGATAACATGATAAATATTGTTGTTGTAGATCCACACAGACCTGATCATGAAAGATCTTACTATCCCGGTGAAACAAATCTTATAAATGCAGACGTTATAGTTATAAACAAGATCGATTCAGCAGATCCTGAAGGTATACAAATAGTTCGAGATAACATCCGTGAACTCAATCCTGAAGCAATAGTTATTGATGGTGCTTCTCCAGTAAGTATAGACATGCCAGAAATAGTAAAGGGTGCTGATGTGCTTATCGTGGAAGATGGACCAACTCTTACTCATGGAGAAATGAAATATGGTGCCGGTATTGTAGCTGCAGAAAAATATGGTGTAGCGGATCTGGTTGATCCACGTCCCTACGCTGTTGGCTCTATTTCAGAAACTTTTGAGAAATATCCAGAAATAGGAATACTTCTTCCTGCAATGGGTTATGGTGAACAGCAAATTAAAGATCTGGAAACCACAATAAATAATACAGAATGTGATGCTGTTGTTATTGCTACTCCAATAGATCTGAGAAGGATAATTAAGATCAATAAACCTGCTGCTCAAGTTAAATATGATCTTCAAGAAATTGGACATCCAACTATTGCAGACGTATTAAAAGATTTCTAAATTATTAGTAAATCAATAAATAAAAATAAAGGGCAGATTAATTTCTGCCCTTTTATTATTAAAAATAAATCTACTATTTGAGTAACAACATTTTTTTAGTTTCTGTGAAACTTTCTGTTTGCAGCTTATAGAAATAGACTCCTGAACTATAATTATCTGCATTCCAATGATAATTATAATTACCGGAATTAAAGCCCTGAGAATCCAGTATTTGCCCCTTCATATTGAAAATAGTTAAGATGCCAGTTTCGTTATCCTTAATTACAAATTGAATATTTGTTTCAGGATTAAAGGGATTCGGATGATTTTGGTAAATTTTTGATAGATTGGAAGGAGGATCACCACCAGAACCTGTGCCTGTTGCTTCAATATAATCAGACTTTATTTCAATATCTGTATTTGTCCCATCAGATACAAAAAGTGATACTGTATAAACTCCAATCTCAGTATAAATATAAATAGGATTCTCTTCTGTACTGTCAATATTCCCGTCGTTATCGAAATCCCATTCCCAGACCGTTATTGCACCTGATGAAGTATTTGTAAAATTGACCGTAAGAGGTGCTAATCCAGTAAGAGGATCTGCTGTAAAATCGGCAATGATAAGATCTCCAACAGAAATATAATCAATTTTTGTCTCTGTGTCGGTAGTTGTTCCATCACCTACTGTAAGAGAAACAGAATAATCTCCAGCAGCGTTATAAGTGTATAAAGGAGCTTCTTCTGTGCTGTCAATGTTTCCATCATTATCGAAATCCCATTCCCAAGAAGTAACATTGCCTGTAGAGGTTGATGTAAATGCAACTTCCAATGGAGCAATCCCAGAGACAGGATCCCCAAAAAAATCTGCTTCCAGGGCTTCTATTACTTCAATATAATCAACTTTTGTCTCAGTATCAGTTGTAAACCCATCAGAAACAGTGAGAGCAACTGTGTAAATTCCCACATCCGCATAAGTATATAAAGGGCTTTCTTCCGTGCTGTCTATAGTTCCATCATTGTTAAAATCCCATTCCCAAGAGGTAACATTGCCTATAGAAGCATCCGTGAATTGTACTTCTAATGGAACTACCCCAGTTAATGGATCTGCGCTGAACTCGGCTTCCACCGGAATTAATTCTTCTATTAGATCTTCTGGTGTTCTAGGATTTATTCCATATTCATCATAAGAATAATCTAAACAGCCTCTTACAACAGCCCATTCCATACCTAAGGTGATAATAATTGGTGGCACTACACTATCCAAATAGAAAAAGCCGTCATCTACCTGACACGGAGTTGCAGAAATATCCGTAACATACCATTGGCCAAAATTGATCTGTTCTTCAGTTACTATAACATCGTGTACTTCTACTAAACAACTTTCATATTGCTCAGCTGTATCCGCTGCAGCAAGATCTGCAGTCATTACAGGAGTAGAAGTTGGCACTGGATTTCCTGAACTGAGGATGGTTACAGTAACAGATTCTGAATTTCCGGAAAGTTCAGTATATCCATAATATTCTGCAATATAACCGGTAATTTCAATTTCATCACCCAAAGTAACTATAGGATTATTAGAATTTATGTTGTTTGCTGCGTAAACATATAAACCTTTCCAAGCGCCGCTTTCCGGCATGGCTATAAAAAAATTATCCTCATATTGATTATAATTTTCTGCAGTTACTATACCTGTAACAGTTACTTCCTGACCATCAAACAAAGATGGATATGTTCCATCAGGTCCAGCTACTGTCGTATATTGAACATCGTAAATAGTTGTAGCAAAGCAAATTGCTGTAACAAGAATAAAAATACTAACTAATAAAATATTTTTCATTACTACCTCCATGTTGAAAAAACATTTGTATTTTTTTAGTGTCAAATCAAATTTACTTCAATATTTTTTTTTTGAAATCTATAATTATAGGTAAAAACAATCTTCACAAGAATAATGCTGACAGTTATTATAGTACACCTTTAATATTCCTTGCTGATAAATTGAATGTTTTCCAATTTTTTTCTTTTGTTCTTCATTTAAGAATTTTTCCATATATTGCGTTAGATAATTAGCAGGTAAACCCGGAAAGTTTCGATAAATATTAATTACAACATCCTCCAAATGCTTGTATTCTTTCTCTCGAGCATAAACAACTACAAGCGGTAAAATAATATTTATAAGAATCGTATCGATGCGTGTTTTGCCGAGTTTGTAGCGATCAGAAAGAAAATCATTCTCTTTTTGGAAATAACCATATAATTTCTTTTTGAAATCTATTAGTTTTAAATTTCCAGTTGGGAATGAGAATAACTTCAAAGTATTATGGAAGAATGAAGTTTCCAAACACTCATAGAGCACATCCGCAACTTGTAAGATCCTTATTGCCGGATGATTTACAGGCCTTATTCTAAATAGTTTCCATTTGATATCTGACGTTTTATTAATGAATTTCTGTTTTTGGAATTGCTTAAGCCATATATTTTTTTGTTTTGAACTAATAGATGAAGGAAGATGGTCAATTAACCCTGATGAACAGATCAAGATCGTTATAAAATCTTCTTTCGTCATTCCATCAACATAATAACGTTGGAGTTCGATAAAGGGATTATTCAAAGCGATCTGAAGCATTTGATATTTGTTCTTACTGTAGCCCAAAGATTCCATGAATCCCATATATAGCAATTGATCAAAATCGCTGAAAAAATGTTCAGCATTAAACCTTTTTATTTTCTTCTCAAAACGCATCATCCCCATCTTTGCAAGAAATTGCTTTGTCTCATCTATGTTCATCTCGTTAAATAAGATACATGTTTTATCTTTCTCCGAATAGGATTCTCCAGAATAGTGTTTTATCAATTTATTTATGTCATCATCCAATTGCTCTTTAATTTCCAGGATCTCAATTTTGCTTCCATCTTCACTGATAGTATAAGGGAATTTACCATTATCTTCATAAACTATGTGCAAAAGCACACTATTGAATTCAGGATTTTCATTATGTGAATGAGATTTCCAATTATATGAAGTCAGGTCTATCTCTATGTCACCTTTGAATATTTTACCCTCAATTTGAATAATTGCATCCTTGAAATCGGGTCCCGAATCCGTATTCCAGCGCCCCGGAAATTTGATTACTAAATCTTTACCGGACACAGTAGTTAGATTCATTATTAAATGTTGAGCATCCCAGATGTGATATAAAAATTCTTCTGAAAATTGCATAATAACTCCTTTTATTCATTTAGATTATTTAGTATATCTTATGGATTTTTATAATTTTATTAATGAAAATGAAAATATTCTCTTAATTTTCAGTGTGGTTTTTATACTTTTTTACTCTTTTGTGTAAATCAGCGTTTATTTATTTAACAAATTTCTCACTTCTTCAGCAATCGTTAAACAACATGTTAATCCAGGTGACTCTATTCCTATACAATTTATAAAGTTAGAAAACCCTTTCTCAGATTCTTCTTTAATATAGAAATCTCTAAATATTCCACCTTCTTTTTGTAGTTTTGCACGTATTCCACAGTCATCAAGATGAAAATTCTCTTCATCAATTTCCAGGTAGTTTTTAATTGCTTTTAAAAATTCAGGTTTATGTGATTCATCCATCTCGTAATTGAGTTCATCAATATAATATGCATTAGGCCCAAATCGAACTTCACCTTGTAAATTAATTGTTAGGTGAATTCCCAAGAAAACTCCATTTGGATCTGGAACAGGATAGATGAGATGATTAATATTTTTGATCTTTGAGGATTTATAATATTCTCCCTTGCACCAATGCAGTTGCAGGTCTTCTTTTACAATATTAATTCCGATCATCTCTGCTATTTTATCAGAATATAATCCGGCACAATTTATTATTGTTCTTGCTTCAAAATTTTCACCATTAGAAAAAACAACAAGATATCCTTCATCAAGAGCTTTGATTGAGATAACATTCATATTATAAACTAAATCAGCACCATTAGATTCAGCTTCACTTTCTAATTTCTGCATAAGTGTATGGGAATCTATAATTCCTGTTGATGGAACTCTTAGTGCATATTCAGCCTTTATTTGCGGTTCCATTTTTTTACATTCAGATCTATTGATGATCTGCAGATCTAAAACACCATTATTTTCACCATTGTCTTTTATTTCTTCCAATATGGTTAGTTCTTTTTTGCTATTTGCAACAATAAGTTTCCCGCAATTTCTAAAAGGAATATTTTTCTCTTTTGCATATTGATATAGTTTTTGAACTCCATTAACACATAATAATGCTTTTAGCGAATTTTTTGGATAATATATTCCTGAATGCAAAACTTCACTGTTTCTGCTGCTGGTATGCCTTCCAAACGTACTCTCGGCTTCCACAAGCACAACATCTTCAAATTCTTTACTTAGTTCTCTTGCAATAGCTAATCCGATTATACCTGCTCCAATAATGAGAATATTAACTTGTTCCATGTATTTTCCTTTTTGGAAATTAAACTATTTCAATATTGTCGATTAACCTTGTGTTTTCTATTATTACTGCGAGTGCGATCCTGCTTCCTCTACCAAATTCTGGAAGATGTTCCAATGTTATAGGATCAAACACTTCAATATAATCTATAATACCTTCGTTTTCTTCTATCAAATTTGTCATTTGAGAGATTATCTTATTTGAAGAGGTAATTCCCTCATTAAATAGTTTTTGAGCCAAGAGAAGCGATTTATTCAAGCATAGTGCTCTTATTCTTCCTTTTGAAGATAAATATTTGTTACGTGAACTTAAAGCAAGACCATCTTTCTCTCTTATAATAGAACAACCTACGATCTTTGTTCTGAAGTTTAGATCTCTAACCATTTGTTTTAATACAACTAACTGTTGGAAATCTTTCTCCCCCATGAACATAAGATCAGGATCAATAAGATTCATCAATTTTGCTACAATTGTGGTAACTCCCCGGAAATGAGTTGGACGGGATCTACCACATAATACTTGTGTAATTTTATCTACGTTCACCCAGGTTTTATAACCTTCAGGATACATTTGCTCATCTGTTGGAAAAAAAATGTAGTCAACATCCAGGTTTGTTAGTAATTCAATATCACGTTCAATATTTCGTGGATAATTGCTGAGATCCTCATTAACACCAAATTGAGTTGGATTCACAAATATACTTACAATTACAATATCAGATTGTTTCTTAGCTTCATTAACAAGACTAAGATGTCCTTCATGAAGAAATCCCATAGTTGGAACAAAACCGATCTCTTTCTTTAGTAGAACACGAATAGCAGAAAGTTCTTCGATGGAATTTATAAGTTTTGGCTTCATTATATTAGATAGTATTTTTTGTTTTCGTCATCATCGATCACAAGGATCTTTTGAGAATATTTTTTTAGTTCTTCTTCATCCAGTAATCCGTAATTAGCAATTATTACTTTGTCATTGATACTAACTAAACGAGCAGCAGCACCATTTATACCAATAATTCCAGAACCAGCCGCACCTTCCAAAACGTAAGTTGCAAATCTGTTTCCATTGCTGATATTATAAATATCAACTTTCTCACCTGGTAATATTCCCGTTTTTTCTAAAAAAATTTTATCGATTGTAATACTGCCCACATAATTAAGGTCGCGCATCGTAATATTAGCTCGATGTATCTTTGATAAAAGCATTGTTCGTTGCATTTATCCTCCAATTATTCTACAAGATTTTATTCAAATATTTTATAATGAACTTTTTTGTAAACTAATTTTCGATATCATCTTCATCTTCTTTCCAATTCAGGGCTGTCAGCTTTCCTTTTTCTTCATTCACGGTTTGTAAAACTATAGCACCGGCAATAAAGAACAGTCCAACAGAAAGGATCGCCCATTTTTGATCACCTGTTACTCGAGAAACTTCTCCATAAACAAGAGGACCGATTATTGAGGCGATACGGCCTGTTACAGAATAAAAACCAAAGAATTCAGTCATCTTTGAATCAGGAGTGAGAAGTACAAGCATCGCCCTACTGCTGGATTGACTTGAACCGATAGCTATTCCTGCCAGCATTCCAATTAAATAGAATTCACTTACACCTTGGCATCTAAATGTCCAAACTATTACTGCAATCCAGATAAGTAGTGTTATACTAATAGTTTTTTTGGCTCCAATTTTATCGAAAATATAACCGAAAATAAAAGCCCCGATCATTGATGTAATATTAGCTATAACAAAATAAGTGATCAACTGCTTTGTATCCATTCCAAATTTGGTTGCACCATAGATCGCGCCAAAGCTTATTACAATTATAATTCCATCGTTATAAATAAGATAACTAATAATAAATTTAATAAGTTCTCTAAAATCTTTGATATTTTTAGTAGACTGCTTTATACGCTTGAACGCAGTTCTAAAGTAATTTGTTCTCTTAGAAGGTTTCTTAATTTCTTTGAGTAAAATGAAAGTTGGAATTGCAAAGATCCCAAAGAAAGCTGCTACTGTTGGGAATACAAGACGTATCCAATTATTGTGAACAAGAGGCAGCATCAACAATAATGCAAGAAGTCCACCAATATAACCTAATGCCCATCCCCAGCCGGAGACCTTGCCTATTTCTTCACGTGGAGCTACATCTGGAAGAAGAGCATTATAAAAAACATTCCCACTATTGAAGGCAAAGTTAGCAATGATGAAGAAAAACATACCTTTAAAAATATCACCGGCTTGAACAAAAAATAAAAGAGCTGTAAAAATTACTGTTAAATAGCAATTATAAAATAGGAATTTCTTTTTTGCTCTCGAAAAATCTGCCACCGCTCCGAATATTGGAGCAGTTGCTGCAACCATCAGCATTGAAATACTTATAGCTCTTCCCCACAAAGCAGTTCCAAGTTCACCCTGATCTACAACAACAGTCTTAAAATAAACGCTGTAGATCACAGTTACAATAATAGTTGTAAATGATGAATTAGCAAAATCATACATCATCCAACCGAAAATACTTTTGTTAAGCTTCATTTATTTTCCCTAGTTCATGCTTCAAATCAATCTCAGGTAAACCAAATGATCTGTAATTTGTAATATTTGGAGTTGCAATAAATATTTGATGTTTTCCCCTAAGCATCTCTATAATCTTATCGGTCCTTAGCTTATCAAGATCTGCAAGAACGTCATCGAACATTAAGATAGGCTGGTCGTGGTCTTTTTCTTTAATGAGTTCGGTTTGAACTAATCGCATTGCTATAGCAATAGATCTTTTCTGTCCCTGAGAACTGAAATTCCTGGCTGAATGAGAATCAATAAAGATATCAATATCATCTAGATGTGGTCCGGCAAGGCTTCTTTCCTGATGATTCTCCTGCTCTTCGATCCTGAGTAGATGAGCCATCAAATTATCATAAACATCATTATCATCATTAGGAAAAGAATAATTATAATTAGCACTCAATTCTTCTCTTGCTCCACTTATCTCTTCATAGTATTTTTCTAGTAACGGAGTAAAATTTACCAGATATTTTAATCTGAGCTTTATAATATTTGCTCCAACTTGTGCAAATTGCTCATCCCATGCTCTTTTTTCTTTGGCTGAATAATCTGTTTTAAACAATGCATTACGTTGTTTTAAGATTCTTTTATAATTTCTTAGAGATTCTATATATTCAAATGAATATTGCGAGATCGCTTGGTCTATAAAACTTCTTCTGAAAACAGGAGAACCAGAAATTATCTCAGTATCATTGGGAGAAAAATAGACAATTTTTAAATATTTGTAAAGTTCACTAATTCTTGCAATGTTCACATTATTGATCTTAATTACTTTTTTTGATCTATCTGAAGCAGCTTCGAAGTGATGTGAATTATTCTGTATTACAAAATCTGCCTCAATACGAAAAAATGCTTTTGAAAAATTTATTAATTCCAGATCTCTACTGGTCTGAAATGATTTCCCAAAAGCAAAATATGATATAGATTCCAAAAGGTTTGTTTTACCAATTCCATTTTCACCAAGGATCAGTGCGCCTTCCGGATCGAATCTTAATTTGAAGTTCGAATAATTACGAAAATTCTTTATTTTGAGAGAAGATATCAGCAACCTAAACTAACCGAAGTGGCATCAATAAGAATCTTGCTTCAAAATCTTCTGTTGTTTTAGTATTAAAGAAAAGAGCAGGTTCGTTAGATTTTCCCATCCTGATCTCTATTTCATCTGATTCTACTACTGCAAGTATTGCAATAAGGTATCTATAATTGAAGGCAATTGTTAAAGGTTCTCCGGAATATTTAATTTCTTCAATTTTTTCATTGGCTTCACCTTCCTCGCGTTTAACACTACTGATAATTAATGAATTATCTGCAATATCAAGTTTGACCTTAAAAGTTTCTTCCGATGCAAGAAGTGATACTCTTTTAACAGCTTCACGCAACTTTTTTTTATTAATAACAAGAACATTATTGTTATTTGTAGGAATTGCTTTTGTATAATCAGGGAATCTCCCTTCAATTATATGTGTAAAGATCGTATAATTACCGTATGCAAACATGACCCGATTAGATTCGATAAGTACAGATATCTCTGGTAGATCATCTGTAATCACTTTATCGAGGAAGAGAAAACCTTTTGTAGGGATGATCTGCTCAACTGGCTGAGGTAGATCTATTTGCTTATTTAGTTTGAATTCAGCTATCTTCTTACCATCTGTAGCAACCATCAATTGAGAATCTGCTGACATCTTCCAGAAAATCCCTGAAAATATTGGACGATTTATTTCTGAGGATACAGCAAACTGTGTATTATCTATCATCTTTTTAAACATTTTTGCATCTAAAGTAATTACGTTTGATAGATCCTTTTGCGGAACAAGTGGAAACTGGCTGCTTTCAGCACAGAGTAAATTGAATTTAGATCGTTCACAATTTATCTTTAATCTATCTTCGTCTAAAATAAAATGAATCATAGATTCAGGTAACGAATTAATTATCTCATTGAGGTTTTTTGCAGATACTGCGGTTTTACCACCTTCAACGATATTAGCTTCAAATTCAACAACTACCGTTATCTCAAGGTCTGTAGCAGTAAATTTAATTACATTATTTTGCTCATCTGCTTCTATTAAGTAATTTGTTAGTATCGGCATAGTATTTTTACTTGGTACAATATTATAAAGCTATTGAATCTGAGCTTGTAAATCGATCTTTTCTATAGAAAATTTCATATTATCCTCTTTGCATTATTATATTTGTTATCTCAATAATAAATGGATAAAATAAAAGCAAGAGTTTTTTTTAACTCTTGCTTTTATTTGCTAAACACTTTTTTACTTAACTGCGTCTTTAAGTTTTTTACCAGCTTTGAAAACTGGAACATCACGTGCAGGTATTTGAATTTTTTGTTTTGTTTGAGGATTAACACCTGTTCGAGCGTTTCTGTGGTTTACTTTAAAAGTACCAAATCCTACTAATGATACTTTATCACCTTTTTCTAATGCAAGTGTAATGCCATCAATTACGGCATTTAAGGCAAGTCCTGCAGCTTTTTTTGTTACTCCAGCATCTTCAGCAATCTTAATAATTAATTCTTGTCTGTTCATTCATATCCTCCTTATTTTATTGGGTTAACAAACATGTATTTAGTTTTTCCTTTTACAAAATATCTTGTCAATAAAAAAATCTATAGATAGCCATTTTTAAAGGGTTTTTATATCTTTTTGCAATTATTTCACAATATTTCTGCATAAAATAAAACAACTAACATATTGATATATATATTGTTAAGATATTATTCACTCTATATTTATATAAATTATCTTTTTTTTAACATTTTTTTATGCGCATATCATTCATATTTAAGCACTTCTGAAAATTTCACATTATCTGATACTAATTAATTCATGTATTTTAATTACAATTTTTTTTCCTTTCACAGTTGCATTATCAATATATTTTGCCTCAACTCTATCCATTACTTGTTCATATGTACTATCGCTAATAATTATGTTGTTTTTTGTTTCATAATCCCTGGTGAGAGCTTCTATTCTAGCTCCTGCGTTCATATTATCACCGATTGCAGTATAGTCGAATATTTGTTCGGAACCTAGATTCCCAACTGTAACTACACCTGTATTGATGCCAATTCCAATTTCAAATGGGTCCCTGTTTTCTAATTCCCATTTTTCATGAAGCTCATTCATTCTCCGCCTCATTTCTAATGCAGTTTTGCAGGCATAAAATGCATGATCTTCCAGATCGAGAGGTGCACCAAACATCGCTACTATCTCATCTCCAACAAATTTATCGAGAGTTCCTTTATTCTCTGTAATAATATTCACCATCTCAGTTAAATACTCTCGAAGAATATCAACAGTTTCTTTTGGAGTATGACTTTCTGTATAAGGAGTAAATGAAACAATGTCTGAATAAAGTACTGTTACCTCTTTTTGAATCCCGCCATATTCAAGTTTTTTAGGATCTTTGATAAGGTCATCAACAAGGTCCGGGGCAATATATTGTCCAAAAGCTTGTTTTATGAATTTTCTCTCTTTTACAGTTTGAATATATTGAAGAACCAAACCAACAATATAAATTGTAATAATAAGTATCGGTATTTCCAATATTGGAATCATTATGTGCTTTGTACTGAATAAGAAATAAGAGGATAAAATATAACCAATAATTAGAGCAATATTAATAAAAACAGATATTGTTGGTCTAATTAATGAATTAAAAATAAAAAGTAATATTGTAACTATAAAAGTAATTAAAAGATATGGAATAATTAGAAATCGTTTTAGATAATCATTTCGTAATACAGTTTCAATGAAATTTGCATGAATCTCCACACCGGGCATCAATTGATTATTCTCCGAGAAAAATGGAGTATGATGTGTATCATGGAATTCGACTGAAGTAAGACCAATTAGAACGATCTTATCTTTAAAATTTTCTGCAAGTTGATAATATTGATCAAGGTTAGTCTCCAGTTCTTTTTCGAAATTAGACGTAAATGTAGAATCGTCTATCATATCAGCGAAATCATATGTGCTGAATGTTCTGGCAGGACCATAATAATTTATTAGAGCACTTTTAGATGTAACCTTTGGAATGTAATTACTTCCAATTTTAAAGAATTTTGAGTAATTTTCAATATCATCTGATAAAAGATCAAGATGATAATGTTGAGCCATAACAATAGCACCAATAGAAAGTTTGATCTCATTAGCTCTCTTTTGGAACAATTCATAACGTCTCACAAATCCATCAGGATCTGCTGAAATGTTTACTGTACCCCACTTTGTGCCGGTTTGAGTTAATATTGATATTGGTGAAAGCAGCTGTTCCCTTACTGAGTTATTATATTGAGTTCGAATGAGTTTTCCCGAAAGAACTACATTATCATACTTCGCAACAGTTGCAGCTAATTTAGAATCGGAATCGATATTTGTTCTCTCTGTAAATTCGATATCAAAGATTATCTGGCTTGCTCCTGCCATTTCCAGGTTCTCAATGAGTTTTGCATGATATTCACGAGGGAATGGCCAACGTTCATTTAGAGTATTAAAAGTATCATCACCTATTTCAACTATTACAATATCGCCGGATATTTCCTGTTCTCCCCTTAATATAAAGAAGACATCACTTGCTTTGTGTTCCAGGTTTTGCCAGAAATTCGTTATGAACAATATTCGAAAAATAACGAATAAAATTAAAGAGATGATTACAAATTTTAGTATTTTCATATTAAAACTTTTGTGAGATCTTCATTTTGAAGTTAAATCTTGAATAATCAGAATCAGGATCATCTGAATTCTGATACATCTTGAATCCGGTATCTGCTGAGATATAGGAATTTGAAACAATTTCATAACTTGAACCTATATTAAACATTTGGGCAGCTTGAGGATCAATATCTCCTTTGAAGAAATTAAAACGAAAATCTATATATGGTTTTAATTTACTCTCTATTAGATCAAACTCTCCTCTCATAAATATCGAATTATAATTGGAAGCTTCTTCAATTAGATAGTATTCTTCAAGCTCATTTTTCACCAAAGAGGAATTATCATTTAAAGTAAATGTGTATGCGAATAAAGTTGTAAGAGGCAATTGCTCAAAATCGGTTTTTGCACTAAGTGTAATATTATTTCTGTAATACTCAAATGTATCATTTGCATCGTCCTTATTTAATGAATTCGAAAAATTAAGAGAGAGTCTTGTTGGAGCATAGCTGAACATTTTCATGTAGTATCCAGTTCCAAAACCCACCATTGTAGATCGGATATCTACAGCTGTGCTCACCGGATCATCTTCATCTGGAACAAATCCATCTTCAGAGCTGTTTGTATTGATATTTATGTTAAAGTACATTTCATCATTCGGCTTATACATTGCCTGTGTAAAGATCGCAGTTGAAGTTGATGTATTATCTTTTGTATTATCTACATTATCGGATGATAGATTAAATCCAAAATTCAGCACAAGTCTGTTATTCATTAACATCAAGTTATCATTAAAAGAGATGATTATTGCATCTTTTTGAAGATAATTTGTAGAAAGTGAATTAAAACTGGATCCTATTTTCGTTAATGAAATATTCAGAAGATTTCTATAGAAAAACAAACGCAAATACGATTTTAAAGCAATACTTGCCATTCCTGGTTTATAGGGAACCATAGATTCATTTATTACAAAAATATTTTCAAAATCCAGAGGATCTATAGGAAGATTAATATCCTCTTCAAAATCATCAAGAGAAATTGCCCCATCGATTATATTATCGTTGAAAAGACTCAATGCTGCTTCAGATCCAACTACAAGACGTTGATTCATTATTGAAAGACGGAAGTCAGTTCCAAATACAAGATTATCTTTCGGGCTGACTCTTAATGAATCATTAAAATTGTAATATTCTTCATCCAACGAACTAATATCATCTTTGTTTTTTGCAAAACCGAATCCCATCACAAATTTTTGTGGATTTCCAAACTCTAATCTTAAAGTATTATTTTTTTGTTTAAAAGTACCGGAACGGATTAAAGTATCTTGAATCACTTTGCCGTCTACAGGTCGTTTTAAATTCCCATGAGTGAACAATAGACGAAATGATTTGAAATCTAATTTAGTATGAATACCCTGAACATTCTTACAACTTAATAGGAAACTATTCATTTGTGGTGCATGATCTCCAATCGTCAGGTCAAAATGAGGAACATAAAATGCCAAGCTATATTTATTTACAGCTTGAGCTGAGCTTGTCTCCAACGAAGAAAGATATATTTTAGATTTGAATCTGAGCCACTCGTGTGAACCTTTTAAACTTAGTAGGAAATTTGCAGATTTGTCAGAATCATCAATCGTACTATGCGAAGTATTCATGTAGCGAAAAGAAAGTAATGCTCTTCCTGTGAGATCCATCGGAAGTTCAAAACCCTTATAGGTAACACTTGTTATCCAATGCTTAGATTCGATTACTCTTCCATTGATCAACTTAGCCTTTACATAATAAGAATGATCACCAGGTTTTAAATTTGAAGCTTGATAAGTAAGTGCATTTGTGAATATTCTTGAATTAAAGGTTACATCTTCCCCATCGAAAAAAACTTGTATCGAATTATGTTCAATTTCATCTGAGATCGCAAAAATAGAAATAGCAATAAGGAAATTCTCGGTTACATCAGAAAAGGCTGCATCAGGAGATAAAAGAACAAAACCATCACTCTCATTCGGAGGAGTATAAACAGATATCCTTAATGGGTTCATCGTTGGTTGTATAGAAGGATGAGTGATAATATTTCCAACTTCACTCTGAACTTCGAAATAATATTCGGCATTTGAGGAATAGCCATCAAACTCGCTCATGACCGATGAAAAACTTGGATTGGATTCTGAACCTGCTTCCATCTCTTTCTCAGAATATACTGTTTTACCTGCTTGCCTGAAAAAAATAGTTACGCTTTCTACCTCAGAAAATCCTACCCTTATTTCAAGATCCAGTATTACACTTTTTCCTACTACCATATTAATAGGCTGTTCATGGTTAAGGATAATATCCGAAAAGAGTGGTACCAATATGAACAGTAAAATTATGAATATGAAAATTTTCTTCATTATTACCTCTATTCTAATTCAATTTTTATCGATCTCTTTTCTCCGGCGTCGTTTTTTAAGTTAATATTTAGAATTTCTGTTAAAGAAACGTCATAATCATCCATTTCACCATCTTCAATAACACTTAGAATAATCTCATTTTCGCCAGTTGAATGAGCTTTCTGCCCAGCTCCAACATTGGCTTCGTTATCGTCTTTTTTATTCTTCATGTTCACATTACCTTCAAGAGTGTAAAGATCTGTATAGCCATTTTTATCAACAAAGAGTACAAATTTTGTACCCTTAACAGAAACAACAGTAGTAGGAGTATCAACAATGAAATCACCGGTATTCTTTGTTACTTTTGCCCATAATTCGCCAAGCTTCATAGTATTTTTTTTATTCAGCTTTCCGTTAGTTTTTTCTGCTTCAATAGTTAGGATACTATTGGGGAAAAGTTTTATAATAGAGCTTCCATCTATGAATTTGACAACTGCAAAAGATTCAGCTTTACTTTCCAAAACATCCTTATTCACCAGTTCGGACCCATCTTGAGCTTCGAAATTCTCTTCTTCATGTGTGAGAATAACATCACCTTTAACTTTAAGAGCAATTCCTACCGATTCTTGGGCGATCAAAGAGATCGTATAAATAAATATTAATACTAAAATAAATATTTTTATTTTCATTTTATTCTCCTATTCAATGGTAATTTTTATTGGCTCAATATTGCCGGATGAGATCTCTTCAAGTATTTCCATTAACTCTTCTACGGCTATCTCGTTTCCTCTCCAGATGATATTATCAATAGTATATCCTGCTTCGAGTAAACTTATTATCTCATCTACACCATCAATATCCAATTGATTCAAGAAATTAATAAGGATCTGTAAACTAATCTCTTCTGTTGCAGAATCTGAAAGTCTAAACAAATACATTGTACTTTTGTATTCACTCTCAGATGAAGCGATCGGACTCAATACTTTAGCAGAAACCTGCCAGGCATAAGTTTGATTTAATACTATTTCCGGTGCACTTGGCGGATATGAAAAACTAGTTCCCCCAATATTCGTCTCGACAAAATGTGGTTCAAGCATTTCTATCTCTTCAACTGTATCAAACACACCATCCAATTCATATATTTTTATTGTATACCCCTCCAGATTGGAAAACCAGATGAAATTAGGAAATGCTTCAGAAATATTTGTTACTCCCAAGCCTATTGGATTTCCTGGTGTAATAAGAGAAATTGATATAGGAGAACGAATTACAACAATTGCAGTTACTTTGTTAGATAGTAGATATGTATCTTCACCTTCGTGTTCTTCTTCATAAATACCAATTTCGAAAATGTAATTTCCATCCGGCATTCTTCCCGTATCAATAACCAGATCTTCGATACTATCTAAAAAGTCTTCAAAAGATTGCTCAACAGAGAAACCAATTGGAGATGAATTGATAATCTCAAAACTTGAAAGCACTGTTGGGAATTGTCCTTCTGGTGTTAATGTGATTTCGGCAAACTCATCTTCCCAGATCATCTTACAGTATAATACCGCATTAGCTGTTGTGGATCCATTGATTGTAAGATTGAAAAGGTTAGGCTGCAATTCCGGTTCATCAGGATCAAAATTTGCCGGATATAATACATTATACGTACTATGTAATGGTAATACTGTCAAAGTGAAATCATATTGAGCAAATAGACTTAAAGAAATTGTAAAAAATAGAAAGAATAAGATTTTTTTCATTTTTCCCTCCGAATTAAATATTTAACGATTTAATGAAAGCTCTATTATCTTAAGTAGAAGTTCTTTAAAACTTATGCCTGCTTCTTTGGCAGCCATTGGAGTTAAACTTAGTGGCGTCATACCGGGCAGAGTATTAACTTCTAAAAAATAGAAATCTTTTCCATCATACCGGAAATCAACCCTTCCATACACTTCACACCCAAAAAGATTAAAGACATCCAGAGCTTGTTTCTGAATGGTCGTTACTTCATAAATGTTAAGTTTAGCAGGAACTTCGTAGATCGTTTTACCTCTTGTGTATTTATTTTTATAATTATACCAACCATCATTTGGTTTTATCTCTACAACTGGTAGTGCTTCATTTCCTAATATTGTAACGGTAAGCTCTCTTCCATCTATAAATTGCTCTATAATTGCTTTTTTGCTGAATCTAAAGGCGTGCTTTAAGGATTCTTTCAATTCGCTTTTTTTATTGATTATTGTTATTCCTACAGATGAACCTGAATCATTCGGTTTTATTACCATCGGGAAGCCGACGTGTTGGATTATAGATTCAAAATCATATTCATACCCTTCATAAATAAGCCTGCGCTTGGGAAGTTTGATCTCAATATAATTGGCAATAATACCTGAGATATATTTATCCATAGATATCGCACTGGCTCGTTGAGCAGATCCAGTAAATGGTATTTTCTCCAAAGCAAGAAGAGATTGGATCCTGCCATCTTCGCCTTCAGCACCATGCAGACCATTAAAGACTATATCAGGTTTTAGCTCATTTATTTTTGTGATCATATCAGAGTAAGAGACAAATTCTACAGGGTCTATTAATATAATCTCTGTCCCATTTTTATTAAGTGCTTTCTCGATCTCTGCGGAGGTAGTTCTAGATACATCAGCCTCTTCAGAGAATCCACCAGACAAAATTATTATCTTATTGAGATTTATCATATACGTTTTATCTTTATATAAAAGAAATATGTCAAGAATAATAAGAATTTAGCATTTGATAGATTTAATATCATTTAAGAAATTCGGATAAGATTTATCTATAGATGAAGCATTCGTGACCAAAAGTTGTGGAAATATCACTTTTAAGATATGAAACGCCATTACAAGACGATGATCTTTGTGGGTATTAAGAATTTCATTTCCGGGAATTCTACTTAATGGATTGATAGTTAACATACCATTATTATAAAATGTCTTTACACCAATTTTAGATAACTCTGTAATTAAAGCATCAATTCTATTTGATTCTTTATATTTTAGATGTTCGATATTTGTAATCGTTGTTTTAGAATCTGCAAACAATGCTAGTACAGCCAAAGTTGGAACTTGGTCTGGCATATTTCTCATATCAATAGAAATACCTTTTATTTCTCCATTACATATGCTGATCTTATCTTTTACAATCTCTACCTTTGCTCCTATTTTTTTTAATATGGTTAGGAATTCATGATCTGGCTGTAATGAGATATTATTTATTGCATTTGTGGAAACGGTAGATCTGCTTAATGCTCCCAATGCCCAGAAATAACAAGCTGACGAAAAATCAGGTTCAATCATATATTCGCTTAGATCATTATATTCCTGACCTGCATGAATAAATATCCTGCTTCCGTCAAAATCTGCAATCACACCGAAATCCTGCATTATCTTAATTGTCATATCAATATATGAACGAGAAACGATATTGCCCTCCAAAAAGAGTTCCAGATCATTTTTATAAGATGGAGCTATTAATAACAATGAACTTATGAACTGACTTGAGATATCTCCCGGGATATCTAGAGTACCACCTTTAGGAGCTGAACCCTTTACTATTATTGAATGGTCTTCAATTTGGATTATTATTCCCATTTGATTTAGTATTTCTATTAATGGTTCAATTGGTCTTCGTTTCAATTGATCTGAGATATTAATATTGTACTTAGATCTTTGAATCGCTACCACTCTGGCTGTAAGAAAACGGTATGCAGTTCCCGAATCGTTTATGAAAAGTTCACCTTTATTATTCAGTTTTTTGGGAGATGTAACTATCCAACTATCTTTTAGCTTCTCTATCTTCAATCCTATTTTACAAAGGTTATCTGTTAAAGTAGCAATATCTGCACAGTTTGCAGGATTAAATATTTTTATTGGTCTGTTTAAAGCGATAGTCTTTGCTTTCCTTATTGCAATGTCGGGATGTTTTTATGGAATTCATTGCGGTCGTTCTTCTGCTTCTGTTGGTATTGCCACACCGAGTGCAGTTGTTATGTCTATTGTCAGTATTGTGATTGCTGATT
>CAZOCS010000023.1:0-27238 GCA_964578365.1 uncultured Candidatus Cloacimonadota bacterium | reverse complement strand
AATAATCAATATACTCGTCTTTGATCCAAAATGATTGCAATGAATTTAGAAAATATTCAAATTTTATTGTATAGGATGTGAACAGATCAAATGAATATTTGATATTTGCAGTTGAATATATATCCTTAAAAAGATATTGATTATGCTCAATAAATCCCAAGGTTCCTTCATTTTCCGGATTAAACTTTATTCCAGCCAGCAAATATGAATTACTAAGATTTCCTAACGAATATGAATACATTGCATGGATCCTGAGCATATTGGAAATCCTGTAAACTTGTGCTGTTTCGTTATCATAGCAGGAACGGTTTATATAAGATACAAATCCGGAAATCCCGTTTCGGAATCTTCTTGAATATCGTAATTGTGTTATCAGATTGTGATCTTGTTCGTTATCGAAATTATCCGATAGGTTATTGTAATACTCTACTTTCGCTTTAATGGAATTAAAGAGATCGATTTTGTTATCATACTCAAATCCACCACCCAGATTCATCTGATCAAATACACTCAATTCATTAAGATCATCTTTATAATACGCTCTTCCAAAAATTTTCAGGTGATCCATAATCTTAAAGCTAAGTTTTGCATCGGTGTAACTATCAAAATCACTAGCTTGATGAGTCTCATATTCTTCATCTTCTTCTAAAGGAACAACATATCTATATTCTAAATCCCGTAAGTTTGAATAAATGTTCAAATTCAATTTTCCAATATCTTGTTTTAAATGCAAAATAGCGCTGGATACCATTTGCTGCTGCGTGTTATATACCACTCCAGGTAGATGCAAAAAATTTGTTTCCTCTGGTTTATAATAGCGATTATTGAATTGGAATCTAAGATAGGTAGCTTCTTGTTTGTAAAACAAACTTAATTTTAAGTCGTTTGTAAGAAATGAGTTTCGTCGTTCATGACTTTTCTCGGAAAAGAAAATATCGTCTTTCACATCAAAAGTAAGTTTTTTACCTATTTTCCCAGTAACTTGATGTTGATAATTCAGACCGAACTTACCTTGAGTATTGATTTTTTTAACATCTTGGGAAGCTCCTGTAACCATGTCGATATCATGTTTTGCATTGGTAGTGAAATAATTCAATGAAAGTTGTGACCAGTTAGTTAAGTTGAATTTTCTACTTTGTTCTGAATCCTTTGGTTTTTGTTTGTTTTTGAGATCAATCTTGTTTTCTTCTTTATCTGTTAAATTACCTAACCAAATAAATGGTATGCATAATGTTGCTCCAAACGGTTTTTGATAAAGTGATCTTGCAATTTTATAATATTTGTTTTCAGTTTCTTCATTAGATTTATTGTTAAGCTCTTCATCTGAGAATACTTGAAAAATTGTGAATGTAATTAGGAGTAATACTAATATTTTTTTCATTTTATTTTGTAATTAATAGATCGCATCTTCTGGGCAGATCACAATACACTTACCACACTGATTACATTTAGTTTGATCTATTATTGCTTTTCCATCTTCCCCGATCTCAATTGCATCTCTAGGGCATATACCAACACAAGCTCCACATGAGTTACAAGCAGATTTATCTACATTATATTCCGGATTACTAACTTTATCGCAGCCAATATAAATAAGGAGGATCATGATGAGACTTAATATTATCACGATCTTTTTCATTTATTTTTCCTTATTGCTTTGTATGTGCAGCTTGAAATGCAAATCTCACAATCTATACATAACTCAGCATCGATCACCGCTTTTCCATCTATTATTTCTATTGCATTTGTTGGGCAAACACCAATACAATCACTACAACCAACACAAGAATTTGATTCCACAAAAATGTTACTTTTAGTAATTGCAAAAAGTGAAATTGCAGCCAAAATAATTATGACTAATATTAATTTATTTTTCATTTTCCTCACTCTCAAATGGTGCTTAAGTTGCTAATATGCAACAACCGCTCTGTATATTAAATTCCACGGGCAAGTACAGTCACCGCAAGCCACACACAGATCTGGATCTATATATTTATATCCCGGTCCTTGCAAAATTGCATCATCATCGCAATCATAAATGCAATTGCTGCAATTATGACAAGCTGCTGTATTGATCTGATAAACTATCTTACCGGCCGGAGAATTTGATATTTGATTGACATTATTAAAATCATCAAATGCTTTGATAGCAAAATAATATATCGTAGCAGGATCGAGCACATTTACAAAACAGAACTGGGAACTACCTGCAATTTGTGGATCCGGAGGGTCATCAAAAAGCGTAGCACTATCCCAATTAGACTCAGTGATCTCGGAAGTAGAATATTTTATCTCGTAATGATCGGCAATTCCTTGCGTACCATTATCACCCGGTGCTGTCCATTGTATTTTCATTGTGTTCAAATTTGAGGTGGAACCTTCATAAACTGTTAGATCTGTTATATCAGAAGGTGGGATAATATCTATGATCAGGTTTGCATTTGGAACATTTGAGAGCGGTGAAACATTATTGCTTTCATCAAAAGCTTTGATCGCAAAATAATAGGTTATCTCATGTTGCAGATCCTCAACAATATAATTTTGAGTTGAACCGGCTTCTAAAGGCCAAGGTGGATTTTGCAGCAATTCTGCATCTTCCCAATTAACCTCTGTAATTTCCTCCTGGGAAATCCTGATCTCATAATTATATGCAGTTCCCTGCATACCATCATCTCCTGGTGAGGTCCATATAAGTTCTACTATCTCATCCGTTGGTACTGCCTGCAGATCGTTTATGGCAGATGGTGGGATCTCATCCGGGATGGCTATTGTTGTTGTCTGTGCAATATTAGAAAGTGGTGAAATATTCTCAGATTCATCGATCGCTTTAATTCCAACGTAATAATCTGTAACCGGCTCAAGACCTACAATGACTAGAACTTCTTGGTTCCCTGCTTCTAGTGGTGTTATACTTTGTTCATATTCTTCTATAGTATCCCAATTTGGTTCAGTAATATTTGCAGTATGAACCTTGATAATATAATAACTTGAAGTTCCGATATCTCCATCATCTCCCGGTGCTGTCCAATTTATCTGGAATGAATTCATAGAGATAGAGCTAATAGTAATATCCTCAATTTGAGCTGGTGGGATCTCATCAATAGTTTCACCCAATATATAAACTTCTTCAAAGGCAGGAATTGAGGATTGATC
Source organism: uncultured Candidatus Cloacimonadota bacterium (assembly GCA_964578365.1). Lineage (GTDB taxonomy): Bacteria > Cloacimonadota > Cloacimonadia > Cloacimonadales > TCS61 > Tenebribacter. Next base: position 24,085 of record CAZOCS010000023.1, on the reverse strand, counting down.
AAGTTCATCATAAGCCTTTATTTCTAAATTAATCAGTTCATCAGTCGGTAAGTTCTCTAAATTCCAATTTTCTATTACTCCGGCATTTTGTGGTAGAGTTGGGATAAAATCATTCTCGACAATCTGATCATTTGAATCTTTAAGAACCAGTTCATACCGGAATGCTCTTCCGGTAGTAGAATCATCTCCTGTAGCAGCAAACTGAATATTCATCATCCCAATCGTATCAGAAGATGCAATGATATCATTGATCTGAGCAGGTTTTATGTTATCTACATTTATTGTAAAAGCATCATCCGGGCATGTAAATAGATTTATACAGTCCATACAGCCGGAACACAGGTCTGCGTCGATATAAGCGGCTTGTGTACGTTGATCAAGCTTGATTGCATCCTCAGGACAGTTAAAAAGATCAATACATTCAAGGCAGCTTGAACATGAAGAATATTCTATACGTGGTTTATCATTATAGGAAGTAGTTTTATCTAGAGTATCGGTACAACTGATAATAACAATTCCAAGGATAAATAATAGTAAAAATAACTTATTCATTTTAATACTTTGTTTTATTAGGAAAACCTATTTAACTTTCTTGATAGCATCTACTGGACAGCCTTTATACTTTTTTCCATCTCCAAGAGCACAAATACCATCACCATCGCATTTATCAGCATCGATAACTGCAACACCTTTTACCATCGTAATAGCATCTTGAGGACATGGTGACACACATAATCTGCAGCCGATACATTTATCAGCTTCTACATAATATGGCTTGATCTCCCACAAAGCTTTACCATAATCATCTCTGATCTTAAATTCATTTCCATCTATGATAAATGAATGTACAATAAGTTCATCTTCCTGCATAATTCCATTTAAAGTTACTTCCATTTTAGATGTAAGTTCAATATTATTCTCTTTCTGGAATTCATCCGGAGCAAGAGAAAGCTCTACAATATCTTCACCTGTATTTAAGAACCAATTACCTGCGATCTGCTTCAATTTGCCGGAATAATTCGTTAAGTCTATCTTTTCGTTTGATTGTGAGAATACATTAAATGCAATTGTTAATAAAACGACAATTATAATCATTAATTTCTTTTTCATTAATCTCTCCATTTTAATAATGGATTATGTTAACGCAATATTCAGTCCACAAATTACTTATTTTTCTTAATTTTTTTTATTATAATACCGTCATCTATTCTACAACTTTGCAGACATTTCAAACAGAAAATGCAATTTACATTTTCTATGCTCTTTTCCTCATGGATAACTATCTGCATTGGGCAGTTTATAGAACATAACTTACAATCTATACAAAGATCTTCACTGGCATGAATTCTATTAGACCTGATATGCAATAATTTTCCTAAATATTGGAATATATTCATCAAAGCTGCGTATGGACATAAATACCTGCACCAGAACCGATTTATAAAGTAACCAACTATAAATATTACAAATAGAGTTGCTGCAGAATAGATCGTGATATTCTGTGGATGAGAAACAGCTAGAACAGGGCAATATTTCATATAGATATATTGTACGGAACGAAATACTGCTAAAATTGTAATAAGCATTATAATATATTTAAAGCTGTTTAAGAGTTTATGCAGCCAAACCGGTAGATGAAGCTGCTTATTTTTCTTGGATCTCGGATTCAAATTTGAAATTAACTCTTGTACGGTACCAAAGGGACAAACATATCCGCAGAATCTTCTTCCCCAAAAAACGGAAGTAATAGCGATAAGCAAACCAATGATGACTGCAATTGGATATAATAACTTTACAAATCCGGGATTTAAGCTCATTACTCCAAAACAAATACTTGAGTATGGACAAAACCCGTGTGCACTGCATAATACACTATTGATAAGCAGCACAACAACTATCATTGTTATGCCCAAAAAACTGTACTGGATTATTCTTCGTAATTCCTGATCTTTAATTTTTTTCATTGAATGGAGAAAAAAATATACTGATTTTTCGTCAATTATTTATTTGATAGTATGAAGTAAGTTGATTGGCAAACTCATTATCTTAAACAAATATATAATTATGTCTTTAGAATCCTGATCTTCTATCCCATCTATCCTTATGATCAAAGAGATCACTGCTCATGGGAAGTGAAGATAGATTTTCATTTATTCTTTCAATCCGTTCTTCTATTTGCTCCTGGGTGTAATGTTCGTTATTTGTTTTTGAGGATGAATGTTTTAATCTTTGCAAAAGATTTACCATATGCCTGCTATCATAACCTGCTCGGGAAGCATAACTAATGGCCAGTTCATCAGCTTCTTTTTCATAGGATTGCAGTCTGCCATTTACAATTGTTTCATAGATATTGAAGCAGAGTTCTTCCATTTCGGCCTCTACACTTAAGAATTCCTCATCTTGTTTCATACCAATTGCATCCATCTCTTCTTCCATCTCACCAAAGGTATTATCTGCCATGATATGATGTTTACGCTCTTCCATTTCCAACATTCCATGATGTTGTGCCACGTGAGCAATTTCATGAGCTAGGATGCAGGCCAGTTCAGCTTCAGTTCTTATCATCTTCAGCATTCCAAGAGTGATAAAAACAATCCCTCCCGGACATGAATATCCGTTAACTTCATTAATATCCAAGATGAAAAACCTAAAATTTATATCGTAAACATCGGTAGCTTCAACCACAATATTACCAACTTGGTTAACATATTCAGTTAATGCTAGATTGCCATAAATTCCCAAAGAAGCTATTCGTGAAGCGATGCCAATTCCCATCCCTTCTTCAGGGAATGAGAAATAGTCTTTTACATCTGTCGTAGGAATAACGTATTTCTTGTAATTAGCGCTCCGGTTAAAATTGTGATATGTTTCTTTCCTAAAGTTTTTGTATGCTCTTGTATCAAATTGTTGAGAAGTATATAGGATTAAAAAATTAGGTGAACCATCAAATTTTTTGGTAAAGTTTTGCGCAAAGCCCTTAACTCCGGCACTCATGCCATGTTGCGAAACCCGATGATCTGTTTTCTGCACACCCATCCTGGAAAATACATCTTCAGCTATATCTCTTGGGATTGTTACTTTTCGAGAAACATAGCCTTCTAACTCGATCTTTTGGATCTGCAGCCAGCCATTATCTCTCTCGATTATCGTAAAAGATGCTCCCTTCTCAAGTTCAGCTAGTATTTGGAAAAATGATCCCGGTCCAGACCTTACAATTGCCCTATCCCGTTGCACAATAGCACTTTCTTGAGATAATATAATAACTGCAAAAATAAGAAAAATAATTGTGAGATTTTTTTTCATCCCTTTCCCCCTTTCCTAATTGCGGGATTTGATCTAATAATTTACTTTCGCAAAGAAACCTTTTTTTTATTTTGAGTCAATATAATTATAATCAACAACGTTTTATCTATAAAATCATTTGACTACTTAAAATACTATTTATATTTATGCAAAAATTTCGTAATAGGATGAATTATGAAAGTATTATTAGTATACAATCCATTTGCAGGACATGGAAGAGCAAAAAAAATACTACCAGAAGTCGAAGCAGAATTCACAAAACACAATATTGAATTTGATTTGAGGCTAACCGATTATCCTGAACATGCTACTGAGATAATGAAAGAGGCAAAGTTCAAAACTTATGATGCAATTATAGCAGCTGGTGGTGATGGAACTCTCTTTGAAGTTATCAATGGTTATTATATAAATTCTGCCAGAAAAAAACCACCTATAGGGATATTACCAATCGGCACAGGAAATGCTTTTGCCAGGGATCTTGAACTTCATGTTTCCAAATGGAAAGAAGCAATAGCAATAATTGCACAGATGAAACCCAGAAAAGTAGATGTTGGCAAATACACTTCTCATGGGCAGTCATATTACTTTGTGAATATCTTGGGTTTAGGATTTGTAGCTGATGTTGGTAAAACTGCTAAGAAGCTTAAAATATTTGGTAATATTTCATACACTTTTGGAGTATTATATCAAATGTTGATGTTGAAACCTTTTAAACTCAAAATAGAAATCGACGGTGAGCTGTTAGAAAGAGATAATATTTTTGTTGAAATATCAAATACAACTTATACGGCCAATTTTTATATGGCACCAAATGCCAAGATCGATGATGGATTACTTGATGTCACTCTTCTGGGGAAAATGGGCAGGATTGGTCTATTGAAAGCTTTCCCAAAAGTTTTTACCGGAGAACATATTCATCTACCGGAAGTTGAAACTTTTACGGCTAAGCATATCAAGATAATTACAGATCCACCAAAAGTTCTAACTCCTGATGGAGAGTTAATAGGAACAACACCTATAGAGGTTGAATGTCTGCATCAGGATATTGAGGTTCTCTGGAAATGAAGCATATACGTTCAGCTTTCTTGTGGACTTCCGGGATAGTTTTCTTTGGTGTCTTCAGCACAATTGCAATTTTACTCACATATATTATGCCAATAAAAAAGCTGGATCCTTTCATTAGGGCTTCATTGAAACTACTATTCAAGGTAATGTTCATAAAAGTAAGAGCAGAAGGAAAGATGGATATTGATAAATCCAAAGTATATCTGCTCATGTCGAATCACGCTAGTTTATTTGATGTTCCTTTGTTAAAAGCTTACATTCCGATCTATTTTAAAGGTGTGGAAGCACATCATCAATTCAAGTGGCCTTTTTACGGCTGGTTAGTTACACGGCTTGGAACCATTCCAATAGAACGTGATAATATTTATGCATCTATGAGAAGTATTAGAAAAGCAAATAAATTACTGAATAAGGGCACTTCTATTGCTATCCTACCAGAAGGTACAAGAACATTAACAGGTGAAATGCAACCATTAAAGAAAATGCCATTCATGCTGGCAAAAAAAGCTGGTGTCGATATTATTCCAATCGGACTATCCGGATTGTTTAGACTAAAACCAAAGGGAAGTTGGCACATTACTCCCTCTACAATTACAATAAAATTTGGTAACGCTATATCAGCTAAAGAGGTTAATGATCTTTCAATGGAAGAACTTCGTGATAAGGTTTATGAGAGTATAAAAAGCTTGATAACAGAACCTTAAATATTATTTAACATTCAATTTTATTACGCCATCCCAGTTAGCAGGTGGGAACTCCATCAAGTACATACATCTCGTAAGCATAACCTGCGACGCATTATCATTATATGGTTCTTCAGAAAGTTCCTGGAATAGATCTCCAGCATCTTGCCATTCCCCTTCCCGATAGAATTCTAATGCCTGCTTATAAATTTCGATCCATTCATATTTAGAAGAATCGATTTTATCTGCTCTTTCATCAATTATTTCAAAAATGCAAGTTGGTTTGGTTTTGCCTTTTACCATTAATGAATCCAGTTCACGACAGATAAATTTTTCTTTAATTTGTTCATAGGTAACCTGACTTATTATTATATTCGTTTGGTAGAGTTTATTCACACTTTCCAGTCGAGAAGCTAGATTTACAGTATCCCCGATCGCTGTGTAATCCATCCGCTTCTCTCCACCAATGTTACCAGCTATCAAGGGTCCTGAATTGATACCGATCCGAGTTTGTAAATGTAGCTTTTCAATTGCAGTTAATTCTTGTTTTTTTTCTAATTCATCTCTAAGTTTTTTGTGTGCAAAAGCTGCACTGCAAGCTAGTAGTGCATGATCCTCCCTTTCTATCGGAGCACCAAAAAGTGCCATAATTCCATCACCAGTATATTTATCTAGTAAACCTTCGTATTGGAAAACAAAATCAATAAGTATTTTAAAATATTCATTTAGATCCTGTACTAATTCAGATGGTGTTTTAGTTTCGGAGAGAGTTGTGAAATTGTAGATATCGGTATAAAGAACTGTTGCATTTATCTCCTTACCGCCAAGTTGAACTTTATTAGGGTCATCTTCAAGCTGTTTTATAACATCATTATGAAGATAACGTGTAAAAATCTTTCTTATCTCTCGTCTGGATTTACCTTCTAATAAATAGCTTAGTGTATTGATGAGCAAATAGGAAACGATGAAGCCAATGATCTGCATTGTGAAATTCAACTGGATACGATACAATTTCCATAAAATAAAATTAGTAAATAGGATAAGAATAAGAAGCAAAAATATGAATATATTAGCTTTCTTAGGCAAGAAATTGGAAATAAGGAACATAATTAAGAAAATAAATATAAGTGTAAGAAAGAAATTGAGCCATCCAGGAACTATCGTAATAAAATCGTGATTAATATAATTGCTGAGAGCAGTTGCCCAGATCTCCATTCCCGGCATAACTTTAGAATAGGAATTAGATTTTAGATCATATAACCCAGCAGCTGTTGCACCGAATATTACATGCTTATTTTTGAATTTATCTAAAGATAATATTGGTTTATTGTTATTAATATAAGCCGAGGCAGAGGAAATTAGTGCACGAAATGGATATGTCTTAAAAGCACTCTGACCATACCAATTCAATAGATAATCACCATTATTATCCAGAGGTATTTCAATGTTACTAAAGTTTTCATATTGATCTAACCATACACGATAAGCCATTTGTGCAAAATAATGTTCATTTAATTTGAAATACAAGCCAACTCTGCGGATCAAACCGTCATTATCCGGCGCTGTGTTAATTACACCAATAGATCTATTATTCAATAAAAATGGTTTTATCGGAGCTCGAATACCCTGGAAGGGTGGAAGGTCTATTTGTAAATCATATATAGAAAATTTATTTATTTCTGCTGGATAATCACTTGCATCTTTCAGAAGTTGAGCTCCTAGGTAGACCTTCCCGTTATTTTTGATTGCATCAGCAAAAATGTTATCGGTCTCTCGGGCAGTTGTTTCTTCTCTTTCTAAATCACTCTCATAAAATTGCATATCAAAAATAACTGATCGAGCGCCTGCTTCTGTGAGATAATCAACAACATATCCATAGAACGAACGAGGCCATGGCCATGAAATTCCATTCTCACTAAAAAAATCTAAACTGCTATCATCAATTGCAACAATTACAATATTTGTATCTGCCCTTTCTGGGATTGGGTCAAGCTGGAATCGGTAATCCAGCATTTTCATTTCTATATCTTTCAAAAAGGAAGTAGAACTTAATAAACTCACCAATAGCACAAGAAACAACGATGCAACCAGTAGTGTATACCACTTTTTATAAAGTTTAGTTAATCTTATCGTTTGCCTTTTATTCTTCATTGACCTGCAGTTTGAATAATTTTTGGAACCATATTTTCAGATATTTTGCCAGCCACGATTTCAAAAGCTTTAAGACCTGCCTTTTCGGCGCTCAGTCCCTGTCCGCTAATATTATTGAAAACATTTTTATAGATCTCTTCCCCCGAACTCATTTCCAGAGCAGAAACAGTAACATCAACAAACGTCGAATACATTCCAAACATCTCAGAACCTTCCCTCGATCTTGCTTTAATAGTAATATAGATATCCGACTTGCTCTTGTCATCTGTGAAAGAGAAACCTTTCTCAGATAAATTTTCCTTTATCTTCGGTTCAATATGAAGAACATCGAGTTCAGCTCCTAAATTTATTTCTTCTGACTCAATAAATATAAGCAGCCCTGTAACATTTAGAATGATCCGGGCTGATGGCATAGGGAAAGTTTTAAGAATATTCTGATACACAAAAGAAGTACTGTCCTGATCGATCAGTTTGGAAATATCCAATTCCGCATTGAGAATTTGCATTTTCTCTGAGGAAGTTATTTTGCTGATCTTAGATGAGGCAATCCCATTCATATTTGTTTTCACATTTTTTATCAGGTCACCTTCCCCACGTTTAAAACTAAATAGGATGGGTAAGTTGGAAATGCAACCCTGCTCTGTATCGTGATAAAAAGCTGTAACTTCGACCGGTTGCATTACAGATTTATTTCTTTTTGCATTAATATTGTTCGTTACTGGTTTCAATTCAATATTTGAAAGAATATTCTGAATTGAAAGATATATTTCATTATTCAGATAAATTGATTGCCCGAGATATTTTGTTTCAAGAGTTTCTCCAATGTATTTTTCAATTGGTTTGAGAGATTGCAAAAACATGAGTAATGCTTTATCATATTCTTTGTTCTGTTCACTCTTTTTTGCCTGAGAAAAGAGATCTAACGCTAAACTAACTGAATTGCTTATCTTCTCCTCTCTTGCTAATTGATATTTTACTTTAGATAGACGATAGTATATCCAATAAGATTTTTTATCCTGCCATTGCTCCACAAGTTCATATCCTTCCAATTCTGCTTCCGTAGTAGATCGGATCTTAGATTTCAGCTCTTCTTCCAGAATCCCCGATTTTTCGATCATACTGCTAACTACTTCACCTGAGATATTAACGGTGATCTCGGAAGCTAGATTCTTCAGGGCTTCACTTGTTGCTTTTTCTATATGGTCATTAACACCCTTGACTTTAGATGCATGACCGATCCCAATGTAAAATTCGTTATCTATGGGTCTATTTGTTACCCAATCCGGTGTCTTTTTTGCATGTAGCAGATTAATTTGAGATAACAAACATATCAGCAGTAATAGTTGGAAATATCTTTTCATTCTAGTCCTCCGATTTTAGAAATAATAGATGCAGGAAAGCGTGAGTGTATTCATAGTTTTTGTATAAGTAAATCCATCACCATCCGAATCAACTCGATCGATCTGGAAAGCAGAAGTCCCAAATGAAATATCCATTGAATATTTCTCTGTAATTAAACCGGTACCTAACGAAAAAGTAGTTCCGACAACTTGTTCTTCATCCATATCTTTAAACAGTGTAGGAACTGTTTTTGCACCTATTCTAAGAGGTATTACAGCAAAATCCCATAATTCAGTAAACAGGTATTCCCCTCCAAATCTGATCTGGTTAAGATCCTGATTTTCCAATTCACCTGTATCCCCGGTAAGTTCCTCATAATCTTCTTTCAGAGTAGTGTCTCCAAATTTTCTGGATTCTATATCAATAGCAAACGTGAAATTATCACCAAAACGATATGAAGCACCCAGTCCATACATCAAAGGCATTCCCAAAGTATAAGAATCGCTGGATTCCACAGGATCAGGTTCATAAATACTACCATTATCATCGGTATATTCTTCCAAAATAAATTCTTCATCTACACTAAGATCAAAAGGTGTTTTTATTACCAAACCAATCCGCAATGGTACAGGATTATTTCTATAATTTAGATCCAACATCGCACCAATCACAAAGTTAAATCCTGAAAAGGTCCAATCAGATTTATCATGATAATTCCAATAGTAATAATAATCCAATGAATCCTTATCCACAATATCTGTTGTTTCCAAAAAAGCCTCACCTACCCACAAATTAGCAGCGACACCGAATGAAAATACTGATGCAAGTCTATTTGCGAGACCAAGAGTGATCGTACTTGTACCACCTTCGGAAAAAGTTTCATAAAAATAATCATATGATTCTATACCAATTTCTTCATAATATTCTTCATGATAATATGAATATAGATCGAGTTGTCTTTGCACAGCCAGTGCAGCAACAAATTGTTTACCGGAAAATTCGAAAGGATAAACACCGCTTAGAAAATTCAATATTCCGTGTTCATCTTCATAGGTTTCTACCCAATCATTGAAGTCCACTTCATATATTTCAGCAAGCCCCCTACCAACAATTGATGCTTCCGCTTTATCCAATTGTGTTAATCCAGCAGGATTCCAGGAAATGGCAGTAGCATCGTCAGCCACTCCGATGAATGCCCCACCCATACCTGCAGCTCTGGCACCTACTCCAGTAAAGTTCCAGTCTGGTCCTAAATTCAGATCAAGTTGGGCATAAGCAAAAATTGAACATAATAGAAAAAACAATATTAATCGAGTTTTCATTAAACCTCCAAAGATCAAAAGTTAAAAAATATTACTATCGCTTTCCTAATATCTAGAAATAAAAGACTCCAGATATAGTTGCTTTAAATTTTGTACTAGTTCCACTTTCACTTTCATTATAATTCGGCCAATTTTCCCATTCTTCTTTATAACTGATTAGTTCACCTGTAGCATCGATAGCAATTTTTTCAAATATCAAACCAGTTCCAAAGGAAAAACCTGTGCCAACTACCTGGTCTGTGTATTCCCAATAATCTGATGGTCCTTCCCCATTTGCTCGTAGTGTGGGAACTGTTTTAAAACCTATTCTGAGTGGGATCACAGCAAAATCCAAGACTATTAGATATTCAGCACCAACTCTAATTTGGTTAAGATTTGTCTCATTATCACTTAAACTAGATGTTCCTCCTAAATCATAGTTAATTTTACTATTTCCATAAGCTCTAATTTCATAATCGGTAGATACTGTTAAATTATCACCAATACGAAAAGATCCACCAAATCCCATCATTATTGGCATATCCACAGTATTTTTATAGTGAAGATCATTCACATATTCATAATCTGCATCCACTTCAACCCCTAAATCAAAAGGTGTTCGCATCATCATCCCCATCTTTAATGGAATTGGATTTTGCAGATTATTGAAGTCTGCCATTAGACCTAAAGCCATATTAAAACCAGAAAAGGTTATTGTTCTTTCAACATAATCACTATAATATGAATCATAAGTGTCTTTAACGCTATTTCCCATCCAGATATTTGTTGAAAATCCTACGGATAAAATTGGTAATATTCTGACGGCAATACCAGGAATGATTGTATTAGCACCACCATCTGCAGTTTCATCTTCATCACTTTCCCAACCGCTGTACCAATCTAGCTGCTTCTGAAATGCAATGGCTGCAACTATCCTACCATCCATCAGGGGATATGCTGCACTTGCAAAATTTACAATAAAGTGACTCTGATTATCAACACTCCCATCATAGTAAGATGACTCATATTTGTAATTCTCTGCAATAAATCTTGCAACTAAGGAAACTTCAGGACGGTACAATTGAGTTAATCCTGCAGGATTCCAGGTTATAGCAGTTGCATCATCTGCAACACCAATAAACGCTCCACCCATGCCTGCTGCACGAGCTCCAGCCCCAGAGATGTTCCAATCAATCGCGCATAAACTTAAACTAATAAATAAAAATAAAATAAACAAAACAGTTTTTGTCTTCATCTTCCCTCCTTATTTAACAACAACTTTATCTTCAATCTCAATTGGGCTTATATTACCAATTGGTTTGGCAATCGACATTTTCTCTTGCACCTGAATAACAATAAGCTCACCAAGTGGTGTCACATTTATTCCTAGAATTTCTTTAGTTACAGGATGATAATATTTCTTACCTTCCTTATAAGCTACACATTTTGTTCCTTTGCGTACACCTACATTACTTCCAATACTCAATATTATTTGATCTTCTTCAACTTCCATCACGATTCCCTCAACCAAAGGTAGATCATTATAAATATCAATTGCCACCTGTTCTACCAGATTTTCTATAGTTTCGATATTTGTATTTCCGGAATCGGCCTCTTTGGCTACAATTAGCACACTTGTTTCGGTATCGATCCCTCGTGCACTTACCTTCACGAATCCAAGCTGCATATTGATACTTCCCAATATGATAACATCGGCCCCAGCTAATTTTCCAACTTTAATAGCAGTTTCTTCATCCACAAATCCGGATAACCCAAGTTTTTGTTCTTCCATGATCTTATCCAGAGCACTTCTTTCTATTACCCTGAATCTTCTCAAGTTCACTAGTTGGATTATCAATTTCTCTGTAACTGAATCTGTTAGATCTTTTGCATCATCATTGCTTCTGAATGGAAGTACAGCAACTGATAGTCTCGAACCAACCTGAGTTACTTTGGAGGGATCATAAGTTAAGGCACCTAAAGGAAGTTTACTAACCTCACTTCGTTTCTCTTTTAGTTTATCAAGTTTAATTCGTTCTTCTTCTAGTTCTTTATTTTTGCGAGCAATCTCTTTTTCCATTTGCTCAAGTTCTTTTTTCTCTTTTATTTTCTTTTCTTTTGCTAATTTTATTTTTTCATCTTCGATCTCTTTTTGTTTGCGAGCAATCTCTTCTTCTTTTAATCTTTGTTCTTCTATTTCTTGCTGCCTTCTTGCAAGTTCTTCCTGTTCTTTTTGCTGTGCCTCCTTTTTTATTCGATCATCTTCAAGATTTATTTGGTCACCTTTATAACTTAATCTATCAATATATTCCTTAGTTTTTTTTTCCTTTTTATATGCGTAAGAAAGCTGCAATTCACCCATAGCATCATTAAATTCACCTAGATTATAATAACATATCCCAAGATCTCTATGAGGATAATATTTGATGAATCTTGTACCATATGTTCTTTTTCTTTTCGCATCTTCAAATTCAAGTGAAATAGCACTTTTTAACTCTTCGATCGCTCTCTCCCATTCACCTTTTTCCATAAATTTCGTACCTTTATCATAATAAGTATAAAATTTCTCAATTGCCTGAATTGGTGATATTATAAAAAGAAAAGAGAAAACTAATAATAATGAAATAGTTCTTTTCATTCTTCTCCTCCATTTGTTTATGAATATAAACTCGAACTAAAAACAAGATAAGTAATGGTTTTAAATTTAGTCAATTAAATTGTAACTAACTGTTACTATTTAGAATATAATATTTGTTACTATTTAGAATAATAATTTAGTGGAAGCAATATTATTGTTATTGAATAAATAATTTGACAGCATACAAGAGAGCTGCTATTTTTACGTTGGAAATTGAAGAAAATAAATTCTTTTTTGCATAATAATTATTTAAATAAAAGGAGTGTTTTATGAACAGGAAACTCATTGATGTATGTAAATTAAAAGAAAACATTATCACAATTGCACCGGGTGCAACTATTAAAGATGCTGTTTATCAATTAAATAAGCACAAAATTGGTTGCCTTATTGTAATGGAGGACACTAACATTCTGGGAATAATCTCGGAGCGTGATATTCTTAAGATTCTTGGTGATACAGATATTCAAGATGATATTCATCACATAAATGTTAGTGAAATTATGACACCAAAAGAAAAACTTATTGTTGGTCATCCGGAAGATACTGTAGAATATTTGATGAACATTATGAATGAGAAAAAGATCCGTCATATTCCATTGGTTAATGAAGAAGGTAAATTAGTTTGCCTTACATCGATCAGAGATTTGATTCGTGTACTATTGAAGGATTCAAAATCTAAAGTTAAATATTTATCAGACTACGTTCAGGGTAAATATTAATTGATTTGAAAATTAATTAAAAATCCTCCAAAATTTTGGAGGATTTTTTTTATGCATTGATCTTTTTAATTAATTTGTCAGCTGCATTAAGTACTGTCTCAGAGAATTCTTCACCAAATTTTACATTTTTTGGCTGAACTCCCAAAAGGTATGTTTCCATCTTAAAGAATTCTGAAATTCTTTTTACTGATATCGTATGCGTATTAACAGTATAATCTTGAATTTGCTTGATAGGTAAGAAATCAATAAATCCCGGATCCTTATTAAAATCTGTACAGTCAACCAAGATCAGTACTTCCGGTGCAATAAAATTTATTTTCCCAACGAATTTTTCAATTCCACTTTCTACAATGAGTGTCTTAATTTTATTTGTTTGCCGAATATTATTACAAATGTAGATACCAATCGCATCATCGCTTTTTAAGGCGTTTCCAATACCTACAAATAAAGTTGTTTTTGTTTTAATTATTTCTGAAAATTTATTATCAATATCTTGTTTCATTAATGATCTTAGATTATTATACTAAATTCTTAATTTGAACTTCACGGTTACAATTCGGACAAAGAGTACTGAACATATCTTTTCTCTTTAAATCATCCTGTATTGTAACTGTTACATCTTTTCCCCTTGCTATCTGCAATCTTTCATTTAGAATATTTAGATTTAAAATTGATGAATATGCTTTGGGACCGAGTTTTTCGTGTATGAATCGCATATGATCTTTTGTAGTAATTATTGCCCCACAATTATCACAAATAAGAAGCTCTCTCTCTTGAGTTTCAATAAGTGTACTCCGATCGAAACAAGCAAGTTCAAATTCTTCATCAGAAAGTATCACTCCTTTGCCAGTTATGCAATGCTCTTCACACTTCCCACAAAAAATACAAGTTCCATAGTCCCGTGAAATTGTTCTGATACCTGTTTTTGCATTATCAATAAATGTAATTGCATTTGAAGGACATACATTAGCACAAGTTTCACACCCAACACAATTATCTTCATCAACAATTGGTTTTCCTCGGAAACCTTCAAACGGCTTGAATTCTCCTGCTGGAAATTTGGAGGTGTATGGTTTTGAGAACAGTGATATTATTGCTTCTTTTAATTCCCTTAATTTTGGATACATCATTTTTGAACATCCTTATAATCATCAATAACTGTTTTATCCCAGAGTTTTATACCAAATTTATATGATCCCCGTATAAGAGCATGTGCTGCTACGGTTGATGCGAAAAACAGAATCGGTATTGCAATAAGAGCTTTTATACCGATTGCTGAAAACCCAAATTTTATGAATAATCCAAATAGAATACTGCAGGTTCCCAGCGTAACTGATTTCGTAGCAGATTGCAGACGGTTATAAACATCCGGTAACCGGATCAATCCTATGCATCCAAATAGATCGAATACAACTCCAATTATAATAAGTATTAAGCTTATCGTATCACTCATCTAATTTTTCCCCAGTTAAATATTTTGCTAAGGTTATCGTTCCAATAAAACTCAAAATTATCCATGCGATCGCAATATCTATTAGGAACAATCTACCTGTTATCAATACAAGTAAACCGCATATTCCCACAACTAAAATTCCAAATATATCAATAGCTACCATTCGATCTGCTATCGAAGGACCGAATACGACTCTGAAGAAACAACAGAAACTTAATCCGATCAGAACATAGAGAAGTAAATTAATAATCATTCGAATATCCTCTTTAAATATTTTTCAAATCTTCCTAATATTTTATTTGTATATTCCTTAGGATCTTTACTACTCACATATATCCAGTGAATATAAAATTCATCATCTATAATATCTATTGTTATTGTTCCAGGGGTCATTGTAATAGAATTAGCCAGGAAAGTTTTGCCGATATCTGTTTTCAGTGTAGTTTTTACTTTCACGATCCCCGGTTTAATCGGCATTGATGGGCTTAACACACGGTAGGCAACATCAATATTAGCTTTTATGCATTCCCAGATAAAAATGAATAAATAGACAATTATCCAGAAATATCTTTGCGGTTGGAAAAACTTCATTGAATCTTGCAGGAATCCTTTGCCAAAAACTATTGATGTTATCAAAGCAACTACCGCTCCTACAATCAAATTTGGTGTTTCCAAATTAAATGTTATTAGTAACCAAAGCACGAATATTATGATGAAAAGTGTTACATATTTCATATTTATATCCCTAAAATATTAATTGAATAATCTGCTGCATTTATCAAGACATCTACTGCCGGCTTTAAGAAGATTACCCGAATATCAGGGATAACCAACAAGCTTAATACTATGCATAGCAAAGCCATAATTATCAAAGAAAATGCCATTGAGAATGGCACTTCTTTTATCTTCATTTTTTTCCATTTAGAACCATTATTATTATAGAAAGTGTATTTTTGTAGTTTCATAAAGTAGGCAATTGTGATCACACTTACCAAAACCGCCAGGAAAGCCAGAATATAATATTGAGCTTGAATTGCAGCAATAATAATTATCAATTTACTAAAGAATCCATTAAATGGAGGGATACCTGAAATTGCCAAAGAACCAACAAGTGAAGTTCGTGATGTGATCGGTAGAATTTCGGAAAGTCCTCCCATTTTTCTCATATCCCGTGTGCCTGTACGATACTCTACTGCTCCCGCACTTAGGAACAATAAACCTTTAAAAATCGAGTGATTGAGAAGATGGAACAATCCACCTGTTATTGATAAAGCAGCAATTGTTTTATTTCCACCAGTTGCCAGAACCAGCATTCCAATTCCCAATCCCAAAATAATATATCCAATTTGACTAATACTAGAATATGCAAGCATTCGCTTAATATCCCACTGCCCAATTGCAAGCAGTCCACCAATTATCATTGAGATCGTACCTAATACCGTGATAGTCATAGATAATTCATAAGAAAGAGGGAACATATTGAAGAACAAACGAACGATAACATAAATTCCTACTGCTTTAATAAGAACCCCCGAAAGCATCGCAGAAATGGGAGAAGGTGCAGAAGAGTGTGCATCAGGAAGCCAAGTATGGAATGGGAAGATCGCTGCTTTTAATCCAAATCCTGCGATCAATAGAACAGAAATAAATTTAAGGAATATGTTCGTACCCTCTGGGGAACCACAATTCATAGTTAATTGTCTAGAGATATCTGCAATGTTTAAGGTTCCTGTATTCCAGTATATTAGAGCTATGGTTAAAAGAATAATCAGAGATGCTATTCCTCCTAAAACCTGATATTTAAATGATGCTTCTAACTGATGTTTCTCTACACCAAAGGCTACAAGTGCATAAGAAGATAGCGCAGTGATTTCCAAAAATACAAAGATATTAAATATATCACCACTTATAACTATCCCGTTCATACCAGCTATCATCAAGCTGAATAAAATATAGAACTTTCTTTCTGATGTGTAATGCTTTGTGTATGAAAGTGAATAAAAAATTGCCAGGAATCCAACTAATGAGATGACCAGTAATATGAGTTTAGTTAAACCATCCATAATCATATAAATAGCAATTGGAACACCATTCACAGGTTCAAATCCACCAACCTTATAGATCAATGTTCCTTCTGAATTTAGTATGAAGTGAAAAGTGAGATAAACTAAACTTAACATGAAAATGGGTGTTATAAACTTATTTATGTTTTTAATGAACCTGCCAAGCATTGCCATTAAAAACGCACAACCCAGTGGTATAATTACAAATAATGGAATTAATGAATTCATTTTTTATCCCTTTAGATCTTTGATCTTATTAATATCAAACGTTCCATATTTTTGGTATAATCTGATAGCAACAGCTAGTAAAAGTGCCGTTGTAGCAAGTCCGATCACAATAGATGTTAGTATCATTGCCTGAGGAAGTGGATCTACGAATTTGGCATCTTCAAATCCTTTAGTGATTATCGGTGCCGTTCCTCCCTCAATGTATCCAATAATGATTAAAAACAGATTTATGCTATATTCCATGATCGCAATCCCGATAATTATTCTTATCAAATTTCTCTTTGAGACTACACCATATAATCCAACGAGAAAAAGTATAAAACATAATATATATATTATCATTTTTTCTCCTCATCTTTATAAACTACCATAGCAATAAATATTGTAGCAATAGCAGCACAAACTTCAGCTCCGACAACGATATTTTCTATGGGAATGAAACCACCGCTAATAAGTTTTCCCAATTCACCTTTATCTAAGAAATTTGCAAAGAAAACAACACCACCAGATAGGAGAAGTCCAAATCCGGCAAGAATCAAAAAACCAAGAATTGCAGCACTTTCCATAAATTCCAGGCCTTCCTCTTCCTTACGTAAATTAGGAAGGATATTGCCATTAGCAAGGATCTGTAAAATAAATGCGCCTGCCATTATCACACCACCGGCGAAACCACCACCAGGCGTAAGATGACCATGTACAATTATGTATAATCCATACATAAAAATTAACGGGCAGATGATCTGGCTGATCTTTTTAACAATTATTGTCATACCTTTCATAATTATTTATCCTTCTTCCCTTTTATCCTGAGGATAGTGAGAACACCGATCACAGCAGTAAAAAGAACCGTTGCTTCGCCAAGTGTATCGTAAGCTCTAAAATCAAAAACTACTCCGGTTACAAGATTTGCACTTTTTGTGTCCGCAGCTCCATCAATATAAGGTTGAGCCATACGCATAGTATCTGCACCAAACTCGCTAAGACATCCAGTAGCTCTATCGAAGACTATCAAAAAAATGAGCGCAGCAATTATGGTGATAGCGTAATACACAGCTATCTTCGGTTTAAATTCCATTTTGGGGATCTTACTTTGAGTATTTTTGATTGTTGCTATCATTATGATTAGCGTTGCAACTTCTACAACGACCTGTACAATGGCCAGATCCGGAGCCTGCAATAATAAGAAAGCTATAACCAGCCCGAATCCTACGATCCCATATGAGATCACAGCTGAGAGTAGATCACTAGCATTCAAAGAGTAGATCGAGCCCAAGATCATTAAAACAAGGATGATGATTAAATAAAGTTCCATATATTATCCCTCTAAAATATTAGAATTATCAGCAAGATCAATAATCCTGCAATATACCAGAATACGTATCTGGGTAGAAATCCGTTATGTACATCGCTAAATATTTTATTGAACCATAAAAATATATTTTTGAATACATCGTAAATATCAAACCATTTCTTCTCTGCTTTCTTATAGAAGAATGAGAGAAATTTGAAATTCTTGATCGTTTGATAAAAATCAAGTGGAGAAAAATTAGTTTCTTCCTGGATTTTTTCTCCGCCGATGAAGCTATCTGAAACACGATGGTTTTTCATATTTCCATATAGATAAACAAGGAAACCAACAATTACAGAAACAAGTATGAGAATTGAAACACTTTGTGATTCCCAAATACCTACATAATCCAATTTTCCGGTAATTGGCTCAATCAAATATGGAATTACTAATTTAGCTGCGAAGATACCAAAGCCAATACAAACAATTGCGATAAATATTTGCGGCAGCCACATTAGGAAATTCACTTCTTTAACTTTTTCAAGTTTCTTATTTCTTCTTCCAAGATATATACCTGTTATTAGTTTAATGAAACTTGCCAAAGTAAGGGCTGAGCCAAAGACAGCCAATGCAAGCCAAACAATCCAGAGTTTATTTGCCAATCCTGTTCCATTTCCAAAATCTATTATTCCCTGGTATATCATCCATTTTGAAAAGAAACCATTAAATGGTGGAATACCGGAGATCGAAAGAGCAAAAATCAAAGCTGCAACAAACGTTAGAGGCATCATTTTAGAGAGTCCACCTAATTCATTCAGATTTTCTTTGCCTGTTCTTTTTTCTACACTTCCTGCAGTTAAGAACAATCCCCCTTTATAAAGTGTATTATTTATCATGTGGAACAATCCGGCAGCAATACCTAGTGGACTACCCAAAGCAATTCCGGTTATCATATAACCCACCTGTGAAACAGCGTGATAACCAAGAAGCTTCTTGTAGTTATGCTGCACAAGTGCCATCATTACCGCACCGATAATTGTGATCGCACCAATAATTAACAACATCAACGTTGCCCAATCTGTTAATAGGAAGATATCCTTGCAGATCCTTACCAGAAAGTAAATTCCCAGGAGTTTATCAAGTGATGCCGGTAAGAATGCAGATGAAGATGAGGGAGCTTTTTTTACATAATCCGGTACCCAACTATGAAAGGGCATTGCTCCCGCTTTTGTAAAACTTCCCACAAGTAAGCTTAAGAAAGCAATTATTCCAAGTGTCCCCGAAGTTGCAATATTGATCTCAGACATATTACAAGAATCTGCCACTTGCCAGAGAATCCCTATACCCATTATGAGAACAGAATCTGACATTCCCACAAGGATCAATGTTTTCTTTGCTGCTGATGAACTCTCTTCATCATATCCTTTTATTAGCTTATAAAGTGTTAGACCCAAAACTCCCCAAAAGATAATAAAAAGTATTAAGTTATCAGAAAACACTGCACCAAAAGCTGCACCCAGAGTTATCAAATAATACGAATAATATCCTTTTACTGCTTTTTCTTTTGTGATGTATGATAGCGAATAAAGTGCAAAAAGGAGACCAAAAACACCAATGAATAATGCTATTAATTTACTTAATGTATCCACATTAAAAATAAGATATTTGGAAATACTTGGGAAATTAAAGCATTCCATATTTATTAGACCGGAATTCATTTGAAATACTAAAATCGTGAAGTAGAGAGTTATACCTGAAATTATCAGAGTGATAATTCCTTTAATTTGTTTCAATACTTCTGGTAAAATGAATAGGATTACTCCGATCCCAATTGGTAAAAACAATAGATATTGCAAATTAATCATAATTTCATACCTTCAATTTATCTTTTAGATTTCTGGTTTTCTCTTGGGATAGTTTTATCAATTCCGCTGTGTTCATAATGTGCTTTCCGGTAGTATAATCAAAAACGTGTGACATCCTTTCCGTACAGCAGTAGCATGGATCTACAGCCGCGGTCGCAATAGCAGCATCGGAGATCGTTCCTCCTACACAAGATCTTCTGAATGTAGGAATGCATGTGTAACTTGGGGCACGGATCTTATGTCTTATAGGACTATTCCCACCATCGGATTTTACAAAATGGAAGACTTCACCACGAGGTGCTTCCGCATGACCAATCCCAATTCCAGGTGGAATTTCTTTAACTTTTACTTTTATATCTCCAGCTTCTGTTTTCTTTAAAGCTTCCAGACATTGTTTAATGATACTAATTGATTCATACATCTCCAAAAGACGTACTTCAGCTTTTGCAAAAACATCTCCACCGCTAGCAGTTATTACTTTCCAATCTACCAAATCATAAGCAGCATATGGATCATCTCTACGAACATCAATATTTACCCCAGATGCTCTGGCAGTTGGTCCAACTGCACCAAAATCATGAATATCTTCTGCAGTAAGAACACCAACACCTTTCAAACGGGCATGGATAACCGGATCGTCCATAACTGCACCAACTAACATTGTAGTTTTAACTTCTACATCATCCAGTACTTTTAATAGTTGAGTTGCCTGTTCCGGGCTTATATCTCTTCTTACACCACCAATAGTGAACATTGCATAGTTATTTCTGTTTCCTGTAATAATTTCGAACATATCAAGAACTGGTTCTCTGTATTTCCAAGCCCACATAAAAACAGTATTATAACCTAGGAAATGCCCGGCAAGTCCTACCCATAGAAGATGGCTGTGAATTCTCTCAAGTTCACCCACGATCGAACGAATATATTTTGCTCTTTGGGGAATTTCAACACCCGGAATACTTTCCACAGCATTCGCATAAGCAAACGGATGAGAAGTTGAGCAGATTCCGCATATCCTTTCTACAACATAGAATACTTGTTCAAATGTTTTTGACTGACATAATTTCTCAATTCCTCGATGATTGTAACCGGTTTCCCAGATAACTTCTTTTACTATCTCTCCATCACAATAGAGTTTGAAAAATTCGGGTTCTTCTAATAGTGGATGATATGGTCCAAGCGGGACTAAAGTTCTTTTACCCATTTTAATTCTTCTCCTCTTTATAATCTCTTCGTAGCGGATATTTTCCTTCCGGCCAGTCTTCTGCAAAAAGGAACCTCTCTGGTTTTGGATGATTTAGAAATTTGATCCCTAACAGATCCATGATCTCTCTTTCTATCCACTCTGTACCGTAAACAACAGGAGTAAGAGATTCAATTTCCGGTTTGTTTCTTGGCAGCATTACATTAAGATTCACAATCCAGCCGCTGCTGTCATCAGAGAAATGGTAGATTATTTCGAAACCTTCTTTTGAATCCATTGCAGTTACTATTATATAGCGGTAACCCAGATCTTTAAAAAGGTATTCTGCAACTTCTAATAAACTGTTTTTTGGAATGTGGATCATTAATCTTTTTTTGTTTACAACTTCCACATCAATGATCTTTGGAAATTTCATTTTTATATCTTCAATATATTTTTCAATATCCATACAAATCTATCCTTATTTCTTATTTAAAAATTTCACTACACCGGCTAACATCGCTTCCGGTTTTGGTGGACACCCCGGAACATATGCATCAACAGGAATAACTTTATCAAGTGGACCCCTAAAAGTGTAGCTTTCTTTAAACATCCCGCCAGTGCAAGAACATACTCCAATAGCTATCACAACGATCGGTTTGGGAGCTTGATCATATACTTCTTTAATTCGGGGCAGTAACTTCTTGGTAACAACCCCGGTTACAAGCAGTACATCTGCATGACGTATACTTCCTACTAACTTCATTCCGAACCTTTCAATATCATATCTTGGAGTAAGGCAATCCAATATTTCTATATCACAATTATTGCAGGATCCTGCACTTAAATGGAATACCCATAACGATTTCTTAAAACACTTTTCTTTAAAACCCAATGTATTCTCCTATAATCCAAAGATCGCTAAAATAATACTTACAATTGCAAGCAGATTCATCCAAATCCAGAAGAACCGCATCGCTTGATCAATTCTTACCCTTGGATTTGTATTTCTTACTAAAGTTACTAATAAAACAACAAGAACGACTTTGAGTATTGACCAAAGAATGTTTATTCCTTCAAAATTCATACCGGCAAAGAAGAGCCCGACCACAAGAGCAGGAAGGACGAATAGCATAATGTATTTTGCAAGAGTTACTAAAGCATAGGTAGTCCCGGAAAATTCAATTGTAATACCATCGCAGATCTCACCTTCGCCTTCTGCCATATCGAACGGTACTAATCCTAGTTTTGCCTGAATACACATCAATGCAACAATGAAGCCTATGACACCTGAAATGCTTCCAATAAAAGCACCGTTTACAGTTTGGAATGCAATGATCTCTGATAGTTTTATACTCATACCTGACTTTAAAATTATCGAGATCAAAACAAGCAGGAAGGGAACTTCATAACTCAATATCAGTTTCATTTCACGTGATGCTCCCACTGCTGCCAGCGGATTTCCGGATGCTAAAGCCCCGATCATATAACTTAGTGAAGGAATATTCAGTAGATATATGATAACAATCAAATCACCTACAAATCCAGTTTTTATCCCAAATAAGGGAAGCAGAATGAACACAGCTGATATCACAGCTCCAAATAGTGCTAATACCGGAGCGATAAGGAATGTAAATTGAGATCCTTTCTTTGGTATCAGTGTCTCTTTGGTTAATAGTTTAACGAAATCGTAGAGTGGTTGTAGAAGTGGCGGACCTTGACGGAACTGGACTCTTGCGGTAATTTTTCTATCGAACCAGGAGAGAAAACCACCAACAATACCGGAGAATAATAATCCCGGAAAAATTAAAAAATAAAATATCTCTTTTCCCATTTTAATCCTTTATTCGTTTTTCATTAATTTATCCCAGATAAACTCTTTAACCAGGACACTCTCATTTAGTTTATGAATATTTTCTTCTTTATTTTCATCAAAATCGACAATTGTTATAGCACCATTAGGAGCTGTTTCCATACATTTTAAAGATTCTGTATTGTCATTGAAATCACAAAGATCGCAAATTGATTTTTTAGAAGTAAATACTTCGTTCATAATTGAACCAAACGGACATACAGCTACACATGATTGACAACCGATACACAAATTTGAAGCTCGAACAATAAAACCTTCATCATTCTTTTCCAGAGCTTCTTCGGGACAAACTAATATGCAGGGGGAATCTTCGCATTGTCTACATGTGAACAACATCATTGCTTTTTCTACAATATCTTTCATTCCGATATTATTTGGATGGAAATCGTAAATACATTCACCGAAATTGTATTTACCATCTTTTGGGTCCCGGAACTTTGCCAGATCAATTAATATTTTTTTGCTCATTTTATCCACCAAATCATATTATTTTTTCTCGAAATGACTGCGAAATTCTATCATTTCTGTAGTATCTTTTATTTCATCGTAGGTAAAGACCGGTCCGTCTTTACAAACATAAAGACTGTCCATAGCACAGTGCCCGCATTTCCCCAATCCACAAGACATATTCGTTTCCATTGAAAGATAAATATGTTCTTCTTTCACACCTAATTCTAATAGACGTTTTGCTCCGAACTTCATCATAATAGGTGGTCCACAAACTATTGCTACTGTCTCTTTGAAATCTGTTTTGATCTTGTCTAACAGGACAGTAACGACGCCTTCAGTTTCATTCCAATTTGTATCTGCTTCATCAACGCTTCTTAATAATTCTACATTTGTATGTGTTTTTAGTTCATCGAACCATTCTTTATAAATAATCCCGGAAAAATTAAAAAATAAAATATCTCTTTTCCCATTTTAATCCTTT
>CAZOCS010000022.1:0-27582 GCA_964578365.1 uncultured Candidatus Cloacimonadota bacterium | reverse complement strand
CGAGGACAGTGGACAACCACTTGCTAATACCGCAGTGATATTAGTTGGTGCAGAACAAGGTACTTATACAAAAGATAATGGTACTTTTACATTAGCAGATGTTCCTGTTGGAATCGTTGAAGTTCAATTTCGTTATATGGGTTATGGAACCAAGACACTTGAAGTTGAAGTTATGGAAAATGAAACAGCAATTCTTAATGTTAAACTTGTTGTTGAATCAATTGGTATCGAAGGAATAAAGATTGTATCTGATCGAGCTAAGGAAAGACAAACACCTGTTGCCTTTACCGATATGGAAAAAGAAGAAATGGAATCTAAACTCGGTTCTAGAGATATTCCATTAGCATTAATTACTACTCCTAGTGTTTATGCTACTAATCAGGGTGGCGGTGCTGGTGATGCACGTGTTAACGTTAGAGGGTTTGACCAAAGAAACGTTGCTATTATGATAAATGGTGTGCCCGTTAATGATATGGAAAACGGTTGGGTATATTGGTCTAACTGGGATGGAGTTGGTGATGCAACTTCTTCAATTCAGATGCAGAGAGGTCTTAGTGCTGTGAACCTTGCTACACCATCTATTGGTGGAACAATGAACATAATTACTGATCCTACTGCTATGGCATCAGGTACAAAATTTAAACAAGAGTTTGGTTCTGGTGGTTTCTTAAAATCTACCGTTATGGCAGGTACAGGTCTTATTGATAATAAATTTGCCATTAGTGCTGTAGGTGTAAGAAAAACTGGTGAAGGCCTTATTGATAAAACATGGACAGATTCTTGGGCATACTATCTTGCCACAGGCTGGAATATAAACTCGAATAACAAACTTGAGCTATATGTTGTTGGTGCTCCACAAAGACACGGTCAGAATCTTTACAAGCAAAACATTGCAACGTATGATCAGGAATATGCAGAAGATCTGGATGATTATTACGTATTAGACGAAGATGGTGATTCAGCGTTTGACCAATTCCCCGAGCAGGGATATGATTTCAACCAGAATTGGAGTCCTGTAAGTAATTATTATGATGGAAAGCAATTTTGGAACGGAGAAGAGCATGACCGTCATGATGAAAATTTCATTAATGAGAGAGAGAACTTCTATCACAAACCACAGGTTAACTTGAACTGGTATACAAAACTTAATGAAGATTTCAATATATATTCAATTCTTTACTATTCTGGTGGTGAAGGTGGCGGAACCGGTACTTATGGTGATGTTTACCGTCGTGATGCCAATGGAGAACTCGGTGACGATGATTACAAATTTTATTACGGACCATCCCCATGGGCTTGGGATTGGGATGCAACAATAGCCATGAACTCAGGTCCTGAAGGTGACTACTGGGTTGATAGAGACAGTCTTTACAAAGCAGATGGTGAAGCTCTGGGTATTTTACGTAATAGCCGTAACAATCAATGGACTATCGGAGCAATTTCGAAAGCATATTATACAGTTAATGAAAATTTCCAAACTTCTGTAGGTATTGATTGGAGAACTGCTGTGATTGATCACTTTAGAGAAGTTCGTGATTTACTGGGTGGAGATTATTACTCTTCTACAGATAATGAGTTCGATACAACTGCAGATGATCAAATGAAAGTATTAGGAGACAAAATTGATTATTACAACACTAATTCTGTAGATTGGGTTGGTGGATACTGGCAAGGTGAATATTCTTTAAATGCAATAACAGCTTATCTTATGGCTGGATATTCCGCAATTAAATATTCTTATGAAGATCACTTTGCAACTGCTGATACACTTGCTAATGGAGATCCTGATGTTGATAGTGGTGAATTAACTACTGAGACTGATATGTTAGGTGGTTATCAAGTAAAAGGTGGATCCAGCTTTATAATTAACGATTATTTTGATA
The DNA here is from genome assembly GCA_964578365.1 of uncultured Candidatus Cloacimonadota bacterium. GTDB lineage: Bacteria > Cloacimonadota > Cloacimonadia > Cloacimonadales > TCS61 > Tenebribacter. The sequence continues at coordinate 25,699 of CAZOCS010000022.1, read as the reverse complement.
TCTATGGAAATGTAGGTATGGTAAGTAAGTGCCCAATATTCGACGAAGTTATTAATGACTGGACTGGTGAACAATTCGATAATCCAAAAAATGAAGAATTCCTTGCTTTTGAAGCAGGAGTCAACTTTAAAGGATTGGATGGAAAATTAGCAACAAAAGCTAATTTCTATTTCACAGATAGAAAGAATGAATCGAAAACTTTTGAACATGATACACTTGATGGTGATGAGATCAAGATCTTTGTACATGGGCTCGATTCAAGACATATTGGTGTCGAATTTGAAGTAAGCTATATGCCTCTACATCTTCTTAGATTTGATGCTTCAGTTGCAAAAGGTGATTGGAAATACTTAAATAACATTGAAAACACTGAATATGAAACTCCCACAGGTGCAATTGAATCCATAGATATCTATGTTAAAGATCTTATGGTTGGTGATGCTCCTCAAACACAACTATCATTTGGAACATCTCTATTCCCACTTGAAGGGATGAGAGCACAACTAATTGTTCAGCACTATCTAGATCACTATTCAGCATTTACGCCATTTAGTAGAACTGATTCAGAAGATACAACTCAAAGTTGGAAAATTCCGGATTATACAAAGTTGAATTTCCACTTGAATTATGTGCTTCCAGTGAAAGTTAATAACTTAGGTGTTTCTGTTTTCGCTCATTTGTTCAATGTTCTTGATACAACTTTTATTCAAGATGCAACTGATCATAGCGATTATAATAGTTGGGGTGATAAGGAACATAATGCTAATAACGCAGAAGTTTTCTTTGGAATGCCACGAACATTTAATGCTGGAGTATCAGTTACTTTCTAGATAGATAAACATCATTGTTACTTTGGGGAAGCCTTTATTGGTTTCCCCTTTTTTTTATGCTCCCCTTGGCAAGGGGAGATGTCCGTTGTTTGACGGACAGAGGGGTTTAAAAAGGAAATTCACAATTAACCCCCTTATGTTCCCCCTTACGAAGGGGGACGAGACAAGATCTAAAGATTAGTTACTATAACTCCGTAACAATAAATATAATTAATCATTGATTAAATCTTTCTAATATTATCTTTTATTTGACTAATTGGCAAACAATTAAATTTATTCTCTGGAATATATTATGCATTATAATAAGAAAAGATGTAATAATAAAATTATGGAGGAAAAAATGTTAAAAAAACTATTTGTGGTCTTAATACTTATGTGTTCATTACTTCTAATGGCAGACACATATGACCTGCGTAACGTGAATGGCGAGAATTATGTTCCCGGTGTTAGGAATCAGGGTCCTTATGGTACCTGCTGGACTTTTGGAGCTTATGCGTCTATGGAAGGAAATATGATGATTACAGGCGCCTGGACTGCTGCCGGAGAAACAGGAGAACCAAATCTTGGCGAAGCACATTTGGATTGGTGGAATGGATTTAACCAACATAACAATGATGATACCGACCCGCCTACAGGTGGTGGCTTAGAAGTCCATATGGGTGGAGATTACCGCGTTACAACTGCTTATCTTTCCCGCGTAGAAGGTGCTATTCGCGAAATTGACGCACCATATACCAATATTTCTTCACCTCCCGATAGATGGTTAGCAAGTTACCACTATTTCTATCCAAGAGATGTTGAATGGTATAAATTAGAAGATGATCTTTCGAATATAGATGTTATTAAGCAAACAATAATCGATAACGGAATTTTGGGAACCTGTATATCCTATAATGGTGCATTTATTTCTAATTACAACCACTATCAACCTCCATCTAATCCGGATGATCCAAACCACGCTGTATCTATAATCGGCTGGGATGATGCACATGCAACTCAGGCACCATTACCCGGAGCGTGGCTGGCAAGAAATAGTTGGGGTTCAAATTGGGGTAACAGTGGTTACTTCTGGATTTCCTATTATGATAAACACTCCTGTCGTAATATTGAGATGGGTGCAATTTCCTTTCAAAACGTAGAACCACTGGCTTATGATAATGTATATTATCACGACTATCATGGCTGGCGCGATACATTATCAACAGCTTCCGAAGCTTTTAACGCTTTTGAGGCTACTGGAACTCAAGATATAGAAGCTGTAAGCTTTTTTACTGCTGTAGATAATGTTGACTATATAATAAGAATATATGACGACTTTGATGGAACCGATCTTACAAATGAACTTACCATGGATTCCGGCTCTTATGATCATGCTGGATTTCATACTGTAGATCTTACAACAAGCGTACCGGTTACCAATGGAGAAGATTTCTATGTTTATCTATCCCTATCTGATGGAGGGCATCCGTATGATAGAACTTCCGATGTTCCCGTATTATTAGGAGCTGTCTATCGTACAATTGTAGAATCATCTTCCAATCCCGAAGAAAGCTATTACAAAAATGGTGAAGACTGGCTCGATTTCTATGATTATGACGATCCCTCCGGTTTTCAAAATACAGGAAATTTCTGCATAAAAGCTCTTTCTACAGGCGGTGTTGTGCAACTTGATCCTCCTACAAATATAAACATAGATGATGAAACAGGGCTTCTCTCTTGGGATGCTCCTACCTCAAGAGAACTTACCGGATATAATGTTTATCTTGATGATATGAATACTATCCTCACTTTCACAACAGAGCTTCAATGCTTGCTTACGGATTATGAAGAATTAGTATATGGGCAAGAATATGTAGCCGGTGTTTCTGCAGTTTATGATGATCCTGGCGAATCAGCAATAATTACTATCAACTTTACATATGCTGGAACAGAAGCTGATGATGATCTTGTTGATGCAACAATTCTTAATGGTAATTATCCCAATCCTTTCAATCCTGAAACTACAATTTCTTTTTCTGTAGTACAAACATCTTCGTTAGTGAACCTTGAGATATACAATTTAAAAGGTCAGAAGATTAAGACTCTGGTTAATGAAGTGTTGTCTGCAGGAAGTCACTCTGTTGTTTGGAACGGAACAGATGATAAAGGAAAATCTGTTGCTTCCGGAGTTTATCTATACAAAATGAGGACTGGCAATTACGTTTCTTCTAAAAAGATGATCTTGATGAAATAGATACATAAGTATAATCAAATGTCTGTCAGGGTGCATGGAAACATGCACCCTGAAGATTATAGTGATTTATATTAAAGAGGTAATATGAAAATAGTATCATGGAATATTGCAAATTATGATGACCATCCTAAATGGATAACAAGGAAAAATTTGATCGCAGATGAAATAATAAAAGCAGAAGCTGACATCATTGCTTTGCAGGAAGTACGCTTTAATAAAGATCATCCAAGCACAAAAACCACTTACCTGAATTCTGCTGAACAAATTCTAACACAACTTCAAAGCAAAAATAAATTTATGGAAGCAAAAGTAATTACTCAACCCGCAATGCACTATAATCCAACTGGTTTTTGGGAAGGTCTTTCAATTATTTCTAATGATGATGTAATGGAAACCGGAGCGATGTTCCATTCTTACATTCATAATTCTGTTGATCTAAACAAGCGAGTTACTCAATATTCAGTTGCAGTTTCAAACAATTTTGTTTTCTTTCTGTTTAATACACATTTTTCAAATGATGAGACGAATTTAAGGTCGAATGTTGGTGAGATAATGAGCTATACAGAACGATTTGCCGGATATCCCCTGATCTTGCTGGGAGACATGAATGCAACACCTGATAATGAGAATATTCATAAGCTCACAATGCAGGGATTTATTGATATTTGGAATAAAATTAACAATGGGAATAATGGTTTTACATATCCAAGTTCTAATCCTGCAAAACGAATTGATTTCTGTTGGGCAAATGAATCTTTTGCACAGAAAATAAAAAATATAGAACTAATTGGGAATAAACCCAATAAAGATGGAATTTATCCATCTGATCATTTGGGTTTGTTAATAGAGATATAGAGAACGAATCATGCTTTTAGCATTCAACACAATAATCACTGATAAATACAAAATCGGTTTTGATGAGAAAACACTACCATACATCATGAATGGTTTTCCTTATGAAATTGTTCATCTGGAGGATGAAAAGTTAAATGATTTCAGAGTAGATGAAAAAGTATTTTCTAATTACTCACATCTATTAATTACAGGCTCATCGCTTTCGGCATCTCAAGGAAGTGAATTCGATGAAATAATCATCAAAGTGATTCAATATTTTTTGAAAATACAAAAACCAGTTTTGGGAATATGTCATGGACATCAAATGCTTGCAAGGGCCTTAGTAGGAAATGATGCTTGCAGAAAAGCAAAAACACCTGAGTTTGGTTGGAAGACAATACAGATCAAAGTCAATCCGCTTTTTGAAGGGATCGTAAATCCAATTTTTTTGGAATCTCATTACGATGAAGTATGTAATTTACCGGATGAATTTAAAATAATTGCTGAAAACAACGAATGTAAAATACAAGCATTTCAATATAAAAATTTACCTGTTTGGGGAGTTCAGTTCCACCCTGAAATGCAATTTAAAAATGGGACTGAAATGGTTCAAGATCATCTTAAAGAATGTCCTCATGATAAAGAATTTTACAAAAATGAATCGGGAAATGAAGATCAAATTATACAGAATTTTCTAATCTTTAAGAACTTTATTAATTCGGCAAAACGAAAGGATTAATGCTGAATAAATTACTGCTTATGATTGCTAAACAAAAAAGTAATTAGTTTTCTATATTATTTTTTGTTCAGCTCAAGCTGTAGATTTTGCAGAAATAATTCTGCTTCTTTTGGATTATTAAGTTGGATAATTTCCAGATGTGAAAGATTGTTCCTATTTGATAACTGACCATATTCCTTCTTACGTCTTTTATATGTTTTTATCACCCACCAGAGCATGGAATCTGAAGAGAAAAATGATGTGAGAAATTTTTCCCGATTACCAGCATATAATTCCTTCTGAGAAAAAATGCGATATAATGTACGCTTTAAAGCTCTCCAGAAAACGATGGGAAAAGAATAGTTCAACCAGATAATAACATCCACTTTTTCCCAGATAATATCACGAACTTTGCGATAATTACCATCGATCACCCATTGTGGATTTTGAATAGCCAGCATTACATTATCTACAAAATCTTCTCTACTTGTCCAATTCGGGCCCCAATGTAATACATCAAGTTCGAAATGCGGGATATCGAGAATACCGGCAATATTGCCAGCAAAAGTAGTCTTACCGGAACAGCTTGTTCCAACAACTACAATTCTCGAACCTGCTTTTTTAATTATCTTAAATTCCATGGCTTTCAAAGGGAATTATGTGTGTATTATTGTCAATTTGTTCACAAAAATCTTGCCTGAAATAGTAATTATCGAATATATGATTTCACTGATAGAAAGGATATATCGGAGGTTGAAAGATGCACAATTATATCGAACCATTAGTAAAATCATTCAAAACAAATGCTAATCCTGCCAATGCCGAACCGATGGCAAAATATATGAAGGATCTATTCCCATATTTAGGAATTAAAACACCATTACGAAAAGAGCTTTTAAAGAGTTTTATAAAAGAAAATGGTTTACCTGAAATATTGGAATTGAAACAGATTATATTGGATTTGTGGGATCTACCTGAACGGGAATTTCAATATATTGCAATTGGCTTATTAAGGAAATTCTCCAAAAAATGGAATGAAAGTTTCATAGATCTTTTCGAGCAGCTGATCATCACAAAATCGTGGTGGGACAGTGTGGATGGAATAGCCAGTTGGATGGTTGGAGAGCATTTTAGCAGGTTCCCTCATCAACGTGATAAATACATTAATAGATGGATGAAAAGCGGAAATATGTGGTTGCAACGGACTTGTTTGTTATTTCAGTTAGGTTACAAAGATAAAACTGATGAAATGCTGATGGGAAGTATCATTATGTCTCTAAATGGCAGAAAAGAATTTTTCATCAATAAGGCAATTGGTTGGATCTTGCGAGAGTATTCTAAAACAGATGCACAGGCAGTTATGAACTTTGTAGAAAATAATGAACTTTCAAATCTAAGTAAAAGAGAAGCTCTTAAATGGTTGAAGAATCAGGGAGAATTAGGAATTAGAGGTCACGAATGAAAAAAATCAATTTATTATTAATAATACTCATAACCATTGCCTGCGCAGTAAATAAGCAGGCAGATCTTGCGATACCTGTATGGTATAACGCACAAGAAGAAGGTTTTGTAATAAGCTGTGCGGAAGCCCAAAATCCCGAAGAGTATATGGCAAAGCTAGCAGCAAATAATATTGCCTTCCAAACTTATCCAAATAAAATTAATAAATACCTCAATTCCTACGTTGCAGAAAACTGTATTGCTCCCGGAGATGAAGATATTCAGAAAGAACTCGATAAAGTATTTAAACACTTCATTAATTACCTGATGAATATTGCAAATGTACAGATCGAAATGGGTGAGACCCACACTATTCCAGTTAAAGGGAGTCAGGTGAAATATTTTGTGCAATTAAAAATTGAGAAAAAATACTTGCATGGTAAATTTGTGGAGTTCATAGAGACCAGCGATTTGTATATGAATCTCAAACTAAGAGCTGTACTAAAAAAGTGTTTTACTGATGAGATAAAAGGGTGAATTAACACATTTTGAAAACACTTTCTCAATTATTATTTGACAATTAAAATTGCATTTAGGTATTTGTACACCTAAATGCGTGTAAGGGTATAAAAGTTCTAATCGGGAGGTTTTATTAATGAAGATCAAGATACCATCAATCATTAAAAAACAGATAATAGCACTAACGGGATTTCTGTTAAGCGGTTTCGTTGCGGCACATTTGCTGGGAAATATTATGATATTTTTTGGACCTGATGCATACAATAGTTATGCCAAAAAACTTATGAGTTTGGGTCCGATACTATATTTAATGGAAGCAGGACTTGTGGTAATTTTCTTAATTCACATGGGCTTTACATCAGCATTGGTAATAGAGAACAGAAAAGCTCGTCCGATAGCATATAAGAAAACACCCAGTACAAAAAAACGATCGATCGCATCACGAATTATGCCTTATACAGGAACTATGATCTTTGCGTTTGTAATCTTGCATCTTCTAGATTTCAAATACAATAATCATTATGGTATGGTGGCGGGAAAACTGCAAGAAGGTTTGTACGCTCGCGTTTATGAATCATTCACAGATCCACTGCATTCCCTTTTATATATAATTGCAATTTGTGCAGTTTCTTTCCATCTTGCTCATGCGATCCAGAGTATGTTTCAAACATTCGGTCTCAGCAGTACAAAATCTCATCCGTACCTGGTAAAAATAAGTATTACAATTGGTATTCTTATTGCCCTTATTTTTGGTTCACTTCCAATTTTTGTAATGGTAAAAGAGAAAGCTGCTCAAAAACCAAAAGTAAGTTTTTATGATACTTCAAGGGAGGTAATGCATAATGAAACTTAGATCTAATGTACCCAAAGGTAAATTAAAAGACAAATGGACTGATCATAAATTCAATATGAAACTTGTGAATCCTGCCAATAAAAGGAAATATAATATCATAGTTGTTGGAACGGGACTTGCCGGAGCATCAGCTGCAGCATCATATTCGGAACTGGGTTACAACGTAAAAGTATTTTGTATACAAGACAGCCCCAGGCGAGCTCACAGTATCGCGGCTCAAGGCGGCATTAATGCAGCGAAAAACTACACAAATGACGGTGACAGCATCCACAGATTATTTTATGATACAATAAAAGGTGGGGATTATCGATCCAGAGAAGCAAATGTATATAGATTAGCAGAAGTAAGTAATAACATTATCGACCAGTGCGTAGCGCAGGGTGTTCCTTTTGCTCGTGATTACGACGGCACACTTTCAAACAGGTCTTTCGGTGGTGCATTAGTTTCAAGAACATTTTATGCTCGTGGTCAAACCGGACAGCAACTTCATTTGGGAGCATGCGGTGCACTTATGAAAGAAGCTTCCAAACCGAATTTAGAAATATTTCCACGACGAGAAATGATGGAATTGGTAGTTCATGAAGGAAAAGCACGCGGGATCGTGGTCCGAAATTTGATAAACGGTGAATTGGAATCTTATACTGCAGACATGGTGGTATTAGCATCGGGTGGATACGGGAATATTTATTTTCTCTCCACAAATGCAATGTCCACTAATTCTTCAGCAATTTGGGCAGCACACAAAAAGGGTGCTTTCTTTGCTAATCCATGTTTTGTTCAAATTCATCCTACTTGTATGCCAGTACATGGTGAATATCAATCTAAACTTACTCTTATGAGCGAAAGTCTGCGGAATGACGGACGCGTTTGGGTTCCCCAACAAAAAGGTGACAAACGTCATCCCAACGATATTCCTGAAAATGAAAGAGATTATTATTTGGAAAATAAATATCCAACCTTTGGAAATCTTGTTCCCAGAGACGTAGCATCTAGAAACGCAAAAGAGCAATGCGATCTTGGCAAAGGAGTTGGAAATACCGGACTTGCCGTTTATCTGGATTTCAAGGAAGCTACTCAGAGAATTGGTTTGGAAGCAATTAAGGCTAAATATGGAAATCTGTTCGATATGTATAAGCAGATCACGGGAAAAGATCCTTATACCGAGCCGATGATGATCTTTCCTGCTATTCATTATACAATGGGCGGCTTGTGGGTAGATTATAATTTGATGAGTAATCTTCCCGGTCTATTTGTTCTTGGAGAAGCTAATTTCTCTGATCACGGAGCAAATCGATTGGGAGCAAGTGCGCTGATGCAGGGTCTTGCAGATGGCTATTTTGTGGCTCCACATACTGCTGGAAACTACCTGGCTCAAGCAAAAAACAGCGAACTCACAACCGATCACGAAGTGTTCCAAGAAGCAGAAAAAGCAGCTAAAGAAAAAATTGATAAACTTTTGGCAATAAAAGGGAATCGAACTGTCGATGATTTCCATAAGGAATTAGGCAAACTACTTTGGGATAATTGCGGGATAGCTCGTAACGAAGCTGACTTGAAAAAAGCACTAAAAGAGATTCCCAAGATACGTGAGGAATTCTGGAAAAATTTGTTGATACCAGGAACTGCAGACAGTTTCAACCAAACTTTAGAACGTGCAATGCGAGTTGCAGATTTTCTGGAAATGGCAGAACTTATGATCTATGATGCAGCGGACAGAAAAGAATCTTGCGGATGCCATTTGAGAGAAGAAAGTCAAACCGATGAAGGAGAAGCTCTTAGAAATGACAAAAAATACAGTTATGTTTCCGCCTGGGAATATAGAGGTGTAGGAATGGAACCGGAGCTTCATAAAGAGGAGCTTACTTTTGAAGAAGTAGAACTTACGCAAAGGAGCTACAAATAATGAAAACTATAAATATTATGGTAAAAGTATGGCGCCAGGAAAATGCAGTTGCAAAAGGCCATTTTGAAGATTATAAGTTAACTGAAATTGATACAGATATGTCGTTTTTAGAAATGTTGGATGTGCTGAATGAAGGGCTTACACTTTCTGGAGAATTACCTTTGGCTTTTGACAGCGATTGCCGTGAAGGAATATGCGGAATGTGTGGAGCAGTGGTAAATGGAGAGCCCCACGGGCCCGTAAAAGCTGTAACAATTTGCCAACTTCATATGAGAAGTTTTACAGATGGTCAAACTCTAGTAATTGAACCCTGGCGTTCAAAAGCATTTCCCGTTATAAAAGATATTGTTGTAGATCGTTCTGCATTTGACAGAATTATAAAAGTTGGTGGTTATATTTCTGTGAAAACCGGAACTACCACAGATGCAAATGCAAACCTGATAACCAGTGATATTGCTGAAGAAGCTATGGATGCAGCTCAATGTATCGGCTGCGGAGCTTGCGTTGCTGCTTGCCCAAACGCTTCGGCAATGCTTTTTGTAGGAGCAAAAGTAAGTCATTTATCTCTACTTCCCCAAGGGAAAATTGAATGTGTGGAACGTGTTAGAAAAATGGTAATTCAAATGGATAAAGAAGGTTTTGGCTCCTGCTCGAATGAATATGAATGTTCAGTTTCCTGCCCAAAAGAGATAAATATTTCTCATATTGCCAGAATGAACAGAAAGATGATAAAGGCTACAATTAGATCTGTGGTTGGATAAACAACAGAAGAAACTATTTGTTACAACCCGTATCTTTCCTTCATAGATCTGGAGCGAAAAACCAATACAGTAGCAAAATTAAGAAGTGCTACCACTCCAAGAATAATTGCTAAACGAAACCAATCATCACCTTTTGCAATACGTATTTGTGCATAATAAAATATAGTTCTGATCCATTCAAAACCATATACTATCAAGAATATTTGAACTAATCTTGCAGCAAGTTTGTTTTTCCAAATTAGGATGAAAGGAATTATTAAACTTATAATTTGCAAAACGAACATGTTTGCCCGACCAAGATGTGCAGCCATGATCAGTGAACATAAAACTATCGGTAATATCTTTATAAAATTTTTCATAATATTTTCTCCTTTTATCCTTCGACTCCGCTCAGGATGACAATTTCTTTTACTATGTCAATTGTTAACAGCCAATTCCTAATAGCTTTTTTCTCAGTGTTCTCCGTTTAAAAATTCTTTTTCCGTTCTTTGTGCCTTAGTGTCTTCGTGGCTATGATTATCATTTATACAACAGATCCCAATTTCCTTCAAATATCTTCCATTTATCTTTTTCTTTATCATAATAGAAGGTGATGAGTCTGTTTTTTAATTCCGGGTTATCATCTAGAAACATGTTGTATTTTTCGGAATTCATATAATTTTCGACTGGATTCAATGGTTCTTTATCTCCTATCCAAATGAATTGTTGACCTTCGATCTCTTCTCTGGTTTTTGTAGCGAGTCTTTGTGGTGGTTCATGATCATAATTTCCGAGTAAAACTACCCAATCTCTTTCTTTATCTGTAAATGTAGAAATGAATTCATGATATTTTTTATCAGCATTTTTCCAATTTCGTTTGAAATCTTTGAAAACAAGTGTTTGCTCAATTTTGTCTTGTTCATTCAGATCTAAAGCTACAATTTTAGTTTTGGAAATTTCTCCGCTTTCTCGAATACAAAACTGAACTTGATATTCACCCTTATCTAACTCACCAGTTAACATACTAAATTCTTTATCATACTCCAGCTGACGGTCGTTATAATAAAATCTACCTTCCTGAAAGATCGTTACAGAGATATTATCAGAATTCATAGTTATCGGATCTCCAGCTTCATCGACCAATGTGAATTCTATCGGGATCAGTCTGCCATGTTCTTTATCTTGAGGTTTCACAAAATCGTTCTTTTCTACATCATAATTTTGCCAAACACTATCTGCTTTCACCATGATCACTGATGGAATTCTAGTATACTCAGCAGGGATCAAATTAGCTCGCAAGGCATAGCAACTTAATGTTTTAAAATGGAGATCCTGTAAATATTCTGCTTGCAGCATTTTATCTAACGACAGTATTCCACTCACTGCTTTATTCTCATCGATCTTGTGTTCAGAATGTATATATTCAATAATTTTGCTAATTCTTGCTTTAGGCTCTTCTGTATCTTCTAAGAGGTAGTTTTCGGGTACGGAAATCTGTGGTAATATCTCATAGAACACACTTGGAGAAAGCAGAGTAGAGAAATTATCATCAGAAATTTCTGCTTGTTTCAAACTCAGAAATGTATCGTAGATATTTTGAAACTGCAACTTATTTGCCTGCCACAGAAATTTTACATCAATTTCGGCAAGTCTGCTCCAGAAATCTGCTGGGATATTTTCATTCTTCTTTATAAAGTCCAAAAGTGGTTGTTTATTATTCCGGCATTTTGTAAATACTTCAATAAAAACTGAATCCTGTGGAGTAAAATCTGGAATTTTTTCTTTATCAAATGATTTGATCAAAGTATCATACTTTTCTTCTGCTTGTTTTTTCAACTCAACAAAAAAATCGGGATTCTCTTTGCTCTCTGCGCTCCCTTTAGGATATTCTAAAGTATAATCCAAGTTTTCCCATTTTTGATCTTCCAATATCAGATCGTAAGATGCAGAAAGCGAGTTTTCATCATAAGGAACAAGCACATGATCGAACAAACTATCTTTGAATGTAATTGCCAAAAATCCACCCTGCCCAATCGTGAATTTACTGGTTCCGGTGCTATCAGCTTCCAAAGTAAGCAGCGGACGAAACATCGAAAAGTTGAAGGCGCAAATATTTACTTTTGCGTCTTTCACGGGTTTGTTTACTTCATCGAAAATATTTAATGTGATCTCTCTGGAATTTTGATAATACCGGGTTGAATTCACGTAATTATTGTTTTTTCCCCTTGAAACTACATCGTCCGTGCTGTCCGGGAAACTACTGCGAGCCAATATCAAAAGTGCTTTTTGAGATGATGCACTGAACCAGGCAGTATTCAACTCGTATGTAGGTGAAGTATTTTCTGCATATTGCCATTTTCCGTCCAAAAACATTTCCGTCCAGGCATGGTTATTATCTGTATGCGCCCACCATGGAGTCCAAGCCGGACGTGCAGGAATTCCTGCAGTTCGCAGTGCAGCGATATAAAAAACCTGCATTTCACCACATCTACCGATACTGCTTTTTTGCAAAACAGAAAGTGGATCCTGCGTTCTTCCAGATGTGGACACAAAAGTCATATTTTCACGCGTCCACAATGTTACCTGGCGGATTCTCTCAGCTAGGTCAGGATATTTTGTTACATAATCTAATAGTCCGAGTTCGGAGAAAACTTTGCGATAATCAGTTATTTTCTCGTGAGAAATGGTTGTTTTGGCTATATAGGAAAGCACAAATTCATCAGGATATTTCTCATAATCTTCCAGGGCGAAAAGTTCTTTCAATACCAGATAATTTTCTTTTAAGTCATTTGGATCAGCATCCCATAAAGCACCACTTCTTTCAGTGGAAATTAGATATGCCATCAATCCGTCCGGATATTCTTCCAAAAAAGAATTATAAATTAACTGCACATCTTCAGGAAGATTTTCTAAATTTTCCGTTGCACGTACAGTGAGTGTGTCTATTAATAATTGTTCAATTATGAAATCTGCCGATAAAGTAATGGCAAATAATATTAAAATTATAAAACTGTAAAATTTAATCATCTGTTTTCTCCTAATAATTTCCTTAACATATTAAAAATAATACCGAATTAATGTTGTCAATAAGGATGTGAATTTCGTACCTCAAAAATTGTTTGACGTTTACAACTTGCTTTGCAATTTAGATAGCATTCTTATATGAGAGTATAAAAAGGAGAAATTATGAACCATATACATATTCAATATTATAAAACCAAGATCGGGGAGATGATAATAGGCTCACTTGATGATAACTTGTGTCTTTTGGATTTCCGATACAGGAGAATGCGAGCAACAGTAGACAAACGCATCAAGAATGGATTGAATGCAGAATTTATTGAACAAGAAGATGAGATACTTGTTAAAACCAAACAGCAACTTGATGAATATTTAGCTGGAGAAAGAAAAGAATTTGATGTTCCAATATTAACGGTTGGAACAGATTTTCAGCAAAGTGTATGGGAAGCACTAATGAAGGTACCTTACGGAACTACTTCTTCATATCTGCAATTGGCAAAAGACATAAACAATTCCAAAGCAGTACGAGCAGTTGCCAATGCTAATGGAGCAAATGCAATCGGATTAATAATTCCTTGTCATCGCATTATTGGAACAAATGGAGAACTTGTAGGATACGGTGGTGGATTGGCTGTGAAGAAGCGGTTGTTGAAATTGGAGAAACAAAGAAGTTGATAAAAATTTTACAATTTATTGAGTATCACTTTTCTAACTTTCTCTCCATTTTCGCATTCAGTAATTGTTTTAAGAATCTCTCTGTAATTTAGGGACTTCCTTCAAATAAGATTTCCTTCCTTCCAATGATTTCCAAAAGTTATTTGTCTGATCTTTGAAAGTTGCTTTAGATAGACCCGAGTCAGCGACAGTAAGCATTAGATCAATATTAATCTTTCCGTCATTAACAATTTGTTTCCCAGCTGTTGCACAAGCCTCAGCAATTTTATCTCTTCTTTTTTTATAAACCGATTGCACAATAAATTCCGCAGCAGGAAGAAAAAACTCTCCCATCAATGAAGCCTTTTCCATATGGTTGCTGTAACACCGGAATGATGATTTTAATCCATCAAAATTATGTTCAATTTCAGGGAATCCTGATGCACTGAAAACCACAAATCCCTGTTCTTTATCTTCTTCATATCGATGTGGATGTTGCGTCTGACCATTCTTAATAAGCATATAGGGTTTCATATTTGGCAAGAGCCTATCTAAGAAATTTTTCATAATTCCTGTTACATTAAAAAAGTATAAAGGTGAACTAAAAATCACCAGATCTGCATTCCGAATTTTTTTCCGAAGCTCAGTCATATCATCCTTATAAATGCATTCACCTGGAGTTTGCGTCCAACATTGATAACACCCTGAACAGGGATTTATCTTCTTGTTTTTAAGTTTGATGAACTCAACTTCTGCACCTGCTTCCTGTAAACCTTTACAAAAATTGTTTACCATAAAAGTGGTTTTACTCAATTTTTCGCTACGTGGTCCACCATCGAAAACAACTGCTTTATTAATCCTGCTCGGTTCAAATGTTTTATACTCAAAAGTTATATTAACAGGTTGAGTATTTTCTTGGATAGGCTCATCCTCGGAAGCTGAAAAAAGGGAACTGAGCTCCAGCAGAATTGAAGCGTCACCTTCCACGGAATATTCTTTATTCATAAAAGCAGCATCACCGGAAACTTCATTATTAGAAATCTTCAGCCATAATTCTGAATCAGAAATAATTGTTGTGTTAGGATTTTCTGCAATCCCTTCCGTGTAAGTACACTCTTTATTTTTTATTTGAAGATAACCGTTTGTCGGTTCCTTCCCGGAAAGTTTAAATTGAATCAATTCATCTAAACCTTCAGCTTTTTTTGCATTCAAACCAAATGGCATTGCCTGGAAAAGTTCCTTGATTGAGGTGAAGTGCAATTGCTCACCTTTTACTTTCTGCATCAAGATTTTCGGAAGTTTTACTGTTAACGGAATCCCGATTATAACTTGTAACAAAATCGGAACAACGGTTACAGCAATAGTTTGAATTCCACTATCACTTGAATATTGCACTTTAGTTAGAACAATAGCCAAGGCAAAAAGAGCTACCCAAATATAATTGATGATAAGGTTTATCTTTAAGAATTGCTGACCCTCTGTAATTGCTTTCGGATAATCTTTTACTGAAAATTCAAAAGTAAACGGCTTCATCCTGAAGAGTGGTGGGAAAGCAGCGACAATGAACAATCCCAGATACAATCCTACAATGATATTATGCAGATAAATTTCTCCCAAAAGTGGGATTGCAAAAACCGAAATTCCACCGAGAATCGCAACTCCGGTGATTCCAAACATAAAGTAGGTTGATATCTTCATTTTGGTTGCTATCAGTAAATTCAATATCAAAATAATATTTATAATTAGCACAAACAGTTTCATCGTTTCTAAGCTGTGCATACTCGCTTCCGATAAAATATTTAAGATTATCACGCCGGCAAATGGTAGGCTTTTGATTATTTTCTTCATCTCACTTCCCTTTTTTTAGTTTAAAATATTTTTTTCTTTAAGTTATTATAGAATGGAATATTCAGTCTTTGATTATCTTCCATTTTTTCGGAAAAAATTATGGCGTTCTGTGGACAGTTATGAATACATTTAAGGCAAAATTCACAATTGTATGGATCAAAAGCAGGAATTGTATCTCCACTTTTCCAACAATTTCTAGGACAGTTATTTACGCAAATATTGCAATTGATGCATCTCTCTTTAATAATATGTATCCTGCGTTTGTATTTTTTATAAGATAGCTCTCCAAAATACAAAAGGATATTATTAAGCGGAACATACCATTTGTATGCAGGAATTTTCAATTTAGCTTTAGAAGAATTCAAGGTTTTGGATATTACATCAACTGATTTCAGGATCTTTGTATTTATCTTTTTCTCATATTGGAATATTTTTGAACTTAAGTTTGGAAACAGTAATGCTCCATCGCTTGCCGGTCCGATGAACTGCGAATGATCGATAGTTACTATGTTTTTTTGATAAAGTTTTTTTATCAAAATACGCAGAGCATTACCGGTATATAAAGCACAAGTTGTGAACACAAACGCTTTAACATTTTTTGAGAGAACAGGCATTCTATCTACAAATTCTTTCATTGATAGTGAAGGCTGACAGCTGTAAGTTGGGAAGCCAAAGATCAGAAGATCATAATTTTCTATTTGCTTATATTCGAATGAATTACTGATCTGAAAGATGTCAATTTCACAAGTTTTAGTTAATCTCTCTGATAAAACTTCTGAGATTAGTTTTGTGCTTCCAGAACCTGAATGATACAGAACGAGGACTTTTTTCATTTTCTATTTTCCGCTTAAACTACTTATCTCTTATTTCTAGTTGATCATCTGGTTGTATTTTACCCTTACTTAATGCAATTTCAGTCGCTTTCAAAACTGTTTTACAGCTATTTGTTGCACCTGTTATTATATCAACTTCCAATGACTGTTCATCAAGAACTCTTTGTATCATTGGTTTACCGGAAAACCTGTCGTACATATGCTCAACCAATTTTATACTGACAATTTTATTACTGTCAACTTCCACTATCACTCTGGCGTTTATCAAATAAACATCGTAAAATCCTTCATAAATTCCATCTTCTATTGTTTTCAGATCTATCGTTTGTATTTTTGTTGATGCAATTTTCATTTTGTATTTAACCGCAGCACATCCTGATAAAACAATAAATGTTAATACAAAAATTACTATAAGACTCCAAGACAATAATCTTTTTTTCATCAAGTTATCTCCTACTTCTTTTGTTACATACATCATAATTTAGTATTTAAGCTTAATTTCTAGTGCCATATCTTCTTTCACTTCAAACTTAGCTTTATCAAATTTCGGTGGACCGAATGTTCCAAAAACATTATTAGAAAAAGCATAACCTTCTTTTGGAATTCCAAGAAAATTTCTATCCATTTTTACATTGGAGTTTTCATCATGATAAATTGCGATTGCATAAATACCCTCCGGAATATTCTCAAAAGTGTGTGTGATTGTCTCTTGATCTGCTTGGATAAATGCTCCTGCAATAACATCACCTTTGGGATAGCTTTCTTCACCCTGGAATAATCCAATAGAGATCTCACCTTCCAAATTTGTGATACCAGTAACGGTTACAGTAACCAAATATCCTGTTTCCTGCGCAAAGCATAAACCTGCGAATATAATTAATATGATCATTAAGAATAACTTCATCATTTTAGATTTCTCCTTTTATTTGTTTTAAATAATTCGTATACCAGCCCAAAATAAATGAATAATAACCAATTCCGAATTCTAAAGTAGCCATTTCATATTCATTGCAATTTTCTCTTACTTGAGGTACATCACCCAGGTTTTGCATAGACTTGATATAGGTTTTTAATTCTATTAAGTAGTTTTCCAATACATGAATTCTTTCATCATTAGATACATACGGAAAGAAAAATAATCGCAATAACATATCGTTTTTTACTTTAGAAACTCCAACCTCACTTTTCAACCAATCTTTAAAGACTGTTTTGCCCGATTCAGTAATCGTATAGATTTTATGCAATCGTCCATTTGATACTTCTTCTTTAGTTGTTACAAATCCATTTCTCACCAATTTTTTAAAAGCTGGATTTATACTGCCCTGACTCGTATTAAAAAAGAACTTTGTGCTGAGCTCCATTTTCTTCTTGATCCTGTAACCTGTTTCCGGCTTCTCCATTAACATTCCAAGTAATATTTTATCTTGCATCCTTAGCCTCCACGCAACGACATATTTCAAGTCGACATATATCGTCAAGATATTTTTCAGTAAGTACTATTAAAAAAGGTATAATTAATAAAAAGTTTATTGCCTAAATTATAATTATTTATGAAGTTGGAATTAGTTGAATACTAAAGGGAGGATGAACCTATGCGCAGAAGTTTTATAATTTTATTTTTATTATTAATTCTTAGTTTGTCGGCAGTTGAGATGCCGGATTTTAAATATATTGTTCAAAGACAGCATGAAGCAGCTCAAATGAAGGCGGAGACATATTCCAGATGGATGGATAATATGCAAGAAGATATGCGCAATATGGATTGCTATGATGTCCGCTATTATTCAATTGATATCGATGTCGATTTTGATCTGCACTATGTAGAAGGAATTGTTCTCTCTCATTTGGAAATCCTGGAAGATAATGTGTCACTTGTTAGCTTCAATCTAACAATGGATCTGGATGTGGATGATATTATAATGAACAGTTCTTCGCTTGTGTTTACCCATGCCGACGAATTGTTAGAAATTGAGCTTGGAACTTCTTACAATACAGGTGATGTGATTGAATTGGAAGTATACTATTCCGGTTATCCGCAGAACAGGTTGAATGACGGCATGAAATTCGAGGAGCATGCAGGAGTTCCAATAGTATTTACAATGGTTTCACCCAAAGGGGCACGAAAATGGTGGCCCTGCAAAGATACTCCGTCCGATAAACCAGATTCACTGGATATAAGCATTACATACCCTTCCCAATATATTTCAGCTTCCAATGGAACACTTACAGAAGTAATAAATAATGGGAATGGAACCAATACGGCAAAATGGCATGAAGCATATCCGGTTTGTACTTATCTCACCTCTTTTGCAGTGACAAATTATCAAATATATTCTTTTAATTGGGAATACAACGGAACCAATATGATGGTTGATAATTTTATCTATCCGGAGCAGTATGACTTGAGTGTTGCTCTTTATTCACTTTGCGAAGACATGCTCACTTTCTATTCCGATACTTATGGAGAATATCCTTTTATTACCGAAAAATATGGTCATGCAACTTGTACCAGTTTGGGTGCGCTGGCTATGGAACATCAAACCTGCACATCATTCGATTCTGGGTATATCGGTGATCCTGCAGCGGAATATACTGTAGCACATGAATTAGCTCATCACTGGGCGGGAGACGCCCTTAGTATTGAAGGCTGGGATCACGTGTGGCTCAAGGAAGGTTTTGCTTCCTATAGTGAAGCTCTTTGGGCAGAAAATCTTTATGGATTAGATGGTTTACATGCATATATGGAAGCTGAAGATACCGGTTCTCAATTGGATGAATGCTTGTATCGCGATCCGGAAGGAAGCGGAAACCACATCTTTAATATTGTAATTTATAACAAAGGTTCATGGGTTATTCACATGCTGCGTGGCTTATTGGGAGAGGATGACTTCTTTTTGATGCTGCAGAATTTCTTTCAAGATCCACAATTTATTTATGGGAATATAACGACTCAGGATCTGGAAATTGCAGCAGAAGATGTGTATGGTGAGCCGCTAGATTGGTATTTTGACCAGTGGTATTATAATTATGGCAGGCCGCTATATAAATATACTGTGTATACATCGGAAGTTAATGAAGCTTTCAGGGTTACTTTGCATTCAGAGGGAAGCTCTGGTGATCCATTTGATATGTATGTTCCATTCAGGATAAATGATGAGTATGATGTAACTTTTTTTGTGGAAGATGATTTTAATTATTATTTAATAAGTGTAATGGAAGATTTTGAATCAATTGAGTTTGATCCGGATAACTGGGTTCTTGATTATGGATATACAGAACAATTTCCTGTTTTGGATGAAATTGAAATTCAGCGTGATGGCTCTATAGTTATAACTTGGGAAGGATTCTTCGATCCGGCCATTGAGGGGATGAATGTTTACAGAAAGCAGGCCGGGGAAGATTATATTCTTCTGAATACAGAACCTGTACCTGGAACTGCTTATTTTGATGGTGATGTTACACCTGAAGAGGAGTATTTCTATAAGATCGCTGCCGTATTCCTGGCAGAGGGAAATTATATCAGCAGTTTTTCAAACGAAATATCTACAATTCCTGTTAATTTTACTCTGGATGAAGGTATTCTAGTTGTAGACGGGACACTTGACGGCTTGGCCTCATCACCATTTCCAACCGATGAGGAGGTGGATGAGTATTATGCCAATTTGCTTTCCGGATATTCATATACAAACTGGGATATTGTCTCACAAGGATCGCCACCTCTAACAGAAATTGCAAAATATTCAAGCATCATCTGGCATACAGATGATATCTCAAATTACCCATTTGTGAACAGTGTATATAATATGAAGTGCTATCTGCTGGCGGGAGGAAATTTGTTTGCATCCTGCTGGAAACAATTATGTGGAGTATCAGAAAACTTCCAAAATGATTTCCTCTTTTTTGATGAATCTTCTACTCATAATCTGGCAGATTTTGCAGGAGCTTTTGGAATAAATGGATTTTCTGATATTGCAGTTGATATAGATAAAATACCACTTGCATACTGGGGTGATAATCTGCAGTATGTTAATAAATTTTTACCGATAGAAGATGCTGAAGCAATTTTTACTTATGATTCATTTTCTAATGATCCGACCTGGGAAAATGCAGTTTGCGGTCAGCGTTTTAGTGGTGAATACAAAACTTATATTTTAGGTTTTCCGCTATATTTTATGATGCAGGAACAGGCAGAGAACATTATTCAAAATATTTTAGAAGATTTTGGAGAAGAGAGCGACATAGAGGATTATGAGTTAGAAGTTGTAAATTGTAAATTGAATAATTATCCAAATCCATTTAATCCTTCTACAACGATCAGTTTTGAAACCACGAATTTACACGAAAACACACGAATTGAAATTTATAACTTGAAAGGACAGAAGATAAAGAAATTAGAAATTAGAAATTTGAAATCAGGAATTAATAAAGTAGAATGGGATGGTACAGATGAAAACAACCAACCTGTTGCCAGTGGAATATATTTTTTTAAATTAAGATCGGGTAAAGTTGAGATAAGCCGGAAGATGTTGTTACTGAAATAATGAACAACAACTCCCCTTTTTTCTTTACAGAAATTATCACTTCCCGATTTTTACAAAAGATGTAAATGAAGTAAGTTAAGTTTTATGGAGCTTAAAAAAATGAACAGTAATGAAATTAGAAAACAGTATATAGAATTTTTCCAGAAGAAGGAGCATAAAGTTGTTTCTTCCGCACCTGTAATTCCAATAGATGATACTACACTTCTTTTTATAAATGCAGGAATGAACCAGTTTAAAGATTTTTTTTTGGGGAAAAGAAAACCTAAAGATAAAAGAGTTGTGAACAGTCAGAAATGCATTCGAGCCGGTGGAAAACATAACGATCTGGATGAAGTTGGACGGGATGGATATCATCACACTTTTTTTGAAATGCTGGGTAACTGGAGTTTTGGTGATTATTACAAAAAGGAAGCAATTGAGTGGGCTTGGGAACTGCTTACCGATGTCTGGAAGCTTCCTAAAAGTAAACTATATGCAACAGTTCATAATACTGATAAAGAAGCTTATGAGCTTTGGAAAAAAGTAACAGATATAGAAAATTCTCATATTGAATATCATGGAGATAAAGATAATTTCTGGGAAATGGGGAGTACCGGTCCTTGCGGACCTTGCTCGGAGATCCATATTGATAGAGGTGAAGAATTTTGTAATTTGAAAGATGATCCGAATCATCAATGTAAAGTGAATGGTGATTGCCACCGCTATATAGAACTATGGAATCTTGTCTTTATTCAGTTTTTCCGTGATGAGAACGGAAAATTAAATCCTTTACCCAAAAAATATATCGATACTGGAGCAGGCTTTGAAAGGATAGTTCAGGTTTTGCAGAAAAAAGACTCAAATTACCATACTGACCTTTTCATGCCTATTATTGAGAAGATTACTAACATTTCTGGAATAAAATATCATACTGATGAACGTGGAACTTCTCATCGTGTGATCGCTGATCACATCAGGGCTTTAGTTTTTGCACTTGCAGATGGTGGAATGCCCTCCAATGAAGGAAGAGGATATGTACTACGCCGGATCTTGCGAAGAGCTGCTCGTCATGGGCATTTATTGAAGATGAAAGAGGCCTTTCTTCATGAACTTGTTGATGTTGTGGTGGATTTAATGGGAGAACATTTTACAGAATTAAAAGATAAACAGACTCACGTTAAAATGATCATCAAAGCAGAAGAAGAGAGATTCAATGAAACACTGGATAACGGGTTGAAAAAATTTAAAGAAATCATAACAAAAACAAAGATAGAGATTTCTGGTTATGATGTTTTCACACTTTACGACACCTTTGGTTTCCCACTTGATCTTACAAAAATAATGGCTGAAGAAAAGGGCTTAACAGTTGATGAAAAGGGATTTGAAATAGAAATGAAAAAACAAAAGAAACGTGCCCGAGATGCTGCAAAATTTGATTTGAAAACCGATGATATTGATTGGATTGAATTATCTGATTCTGTTCCAACAGAATTTGTAGGTTATGCAGAAAATTTTTCAATCTGTAAGATATTGAAATATAATTTAGATGATAATAATGTGAAAATTGTATTGGATAAAACTCCGTTTTATGCTGAATCTGGCGGACAAATTGCTGATAGCGGAAAAATTTTCAATAGTGAATGCGAAATAATTATTACTGATGTTCAAAAAGATGCTGACCAATTTATTCATTTTGGTAAATTGCGGAAAGGTGAAATAAGCAAAAAAGATTTTACAGCAGAAATAGATGTTGAAAGACGAATGGATATTGCCAGAAATCACACAGTTACACACATTTTACATAAAGCTCTGAAGAGTGTTTTGGGAGAGCATATCCAACAAAAAGGGTCTTACTTGCATCCTGATCATCTGCGTTTTGATTTTACAAACTTCAAGCAAGTTGACAGACACGAACTTGATATTATAGAAAGAGCTGTGAACAAAGAAATACGCAAATGCATACCGGTAAAAACAGAGGTAATGAAGATTGAAGAAGCAAAAAAGGAAGGTGCTGTTGCGCTATTTGGAGAGAAATATGGTGAAACGGTTCGAGTTGTGAGCATGGGAGATTATTCCAAAGAACTTTGTGGTGGAACTCATCTGAAGTATACGGGAGAGATCGGACTTTTTAAAATAACCTCTGAGTCATCTATTGCTGCCGGGATTCGCAGAATTGAAGCAATAACGGGAGTGCAGGCTGAAAAATATGTTAAGATATTAGAAGATGAGATAGATGAGATCGGACGTCAATTGCATGCACCTTCTGCTTCAGTTCTTGAGAAGATCAATAAAATGATCAGCGAGAATAAAAATTTACATGTTCAACTTAAAGCGATCAGAGTAAAATCTGCTGGAAATACTTTGGATCAACTCATTCAAAAAGCTATAGATATTGATGGGACTAAAGTCGTTATTGCCCGGATCAATATTCAAAATCCGGGAATGCTGCGTCAGATCGGTGACCAATTACGTGACAAACTAAAATCTGGAATTGGTGTTCTTTTTGCTGATGTTGGTGGCAAGGCTTCCATTCTTACAGTGGTAACAAAAGATATTACAAACAAATATCATGCCGGGAAAATAATTAGTGAAGTTGCTGAACTTGTCGGTGGAAAAGGCGGTGGAAGACCGGATATGGCAATGGCAGGCGGCAAGAATGCAAATAAAATATTAGATGCTATTACAAAAGTTCCGGAAATTATTAGGAATCTGAAGCAGGATTAATCCTGAAAAATCCTGCTTTTAGCAAATGAAAAAAATATTAGTTATTCGTCTTAGTTCTCTGGGAGATATTGTTCTCACACAATCTGCTGTGCAGGCATTACGCAACGAATTTCCCTCCTCACAGATCCATTATCTCACAAAGAGAGCATGTTCTCCGATAGTAGAAATGTTCAATTGTGTGGATGAAATTTATTATTGGGAAAATAAATTTACACTTCTAAAAGATCTCAGAAAACTTAAATTTGACTTAGCAATTGATCTTCATTCTAAGTTCAATACATTCATTATAAAAAATTGTATAAGCGCAAAACTAATGGTTACTTATAACAAAAAGCACTTACTACGAAGACAAATTGTAAAGAAAAGAACAAATAAGACAATTTCATCGACAGTTGCGCTTTATTATACTGCACTTAAGAAAATTGGATTGGAAAGTAATGTGTCAGCTCCAAATATATTTCCTTCGAATAATGTGGCAATGCCTGAGTCGTTCCCTGTATCTGATAAAATAAAATACATCGGACTTTTCCCGGGTGCGCTTCATAAAACGAAGCAATATCCTGTTGTACAGTTAGCCGAGTTTATCGATTCCGTTCCAACTGAATGGAATTGCCAATTTCTTACATTTGGTTCAAAAGCAGAAAAATACCTGACAGGTGAATTGAATTCCTTAACTAAAACCAATATCATTGATCTTTGCGGGAATCTAGACCTGCAGCAGCTAGTGTTTGCAATTAATAAGATGGATACCGTTATTACGAATGATAGTGGACCGATGCATATCGCTGCTTCATTGCAAATACCGCAAATTGCCATCTTTGGAGCAACTCACACCAAACTAGGATTTGCTCCTATGAACAAGAAAGCAATAGTTTTGTCTGCTGATCTGCCTTGCCAACCATGCTCTCTTCATGGTGGAAAACAATGTCCAATTAAACACTTTAATTGTATGAAATTAATTACTGCAGAGCAAATTTTAAATTCCTTAAAAACCATAATCAGCTAAGCAGCCCTTAAACAGCACACTAACTGTAAATTTACTTTACACAAAGAAAAACATTGTTGACAAATTATTCTTGAAAACTTTTTTGAATTTGAATCAAAATGTTCAAAAGAGGTTTTTATGGATAAGAAACTCGAAAAAGTAATGGGCAAATTTGTAACAAATGACAATACACTCTGCAATAAGATTATAAATTTTTTCGAAATAGATAGTAGTAAGATCATCGAAGTAATTGGAGGAAGCGGTTCGGGTAAATCCTTTATTCTCCGTAATCTATTTCAATTAAAGAAGGAAAAAAAAATCCAATTTGAATTCTATTGTCCTCGTGTGTTCAGATATAATCATTTTAAACAAGTATTACAACTTATAACAAACATCGATGATAAGGAGTATTACAATATTATTTATGAATCTGAAAAATACAATTTTAAGAATAAGTATGATCTTTTTTATTTTATTACAGAGTATTTGAGTAAGAAAAAATTACTTAAATCGAAGAAAATAATAATTTATGAAAATTATTTCTTGGATGAGTATACCAGAGATTTCATCCAGTACATAATTCAATATGCCACAAAACAAAGCATCCAGTTTGTTATTTTTACAAGAGAAGATACTTTTCCATTTTCAAAAAAGATCAAAATAGAAGTACCAGGAAAAGAACAAATCGTTAATATTTTACAAGACGTTCTTCCCCAAAAAGGTGATTCCATAATTTCTCAAAGTGAGATTATACACAATATTTCTGAAGGTAATTTATCAATAATAGACTATATAATTAATAACTTGCTTTCTAAAAACAAAACATTTGATTTTGATTCTTTTCTAAAAAAGAAGATTGATCTGGAAACCATCCATTCCCAGCACATCAAGGAGCTCAATCAAAAACAGCGTAAGCTTCTTATTATGATTATGTTACTTGATACAAATGCCACTGAAGCAAGAATAAAAGAAGTTAGTAAATTATCAGCTTTGAAGAATGACTTGGAGTTACTATTAAAAAATAAATTGATAATGGAATGTGAT
>CAZOCS010000021.1:0-27793 GCA_964578365.1 uncultured Candidatus Cloacimonadota bacterium | reverse complement strand
AAAATATTTTTTGAACACTTTTTGTTGAATAATGACCTCCAATGTTATTCTCGAATATCCACAATTTCGGTTTATACTCTTTATAATACTCCCTTAAAACTAATAACAGCTCTTTGGATAAAATCGTAGTTCTATCTTTCTTACTCTTTCCTTTACGTATGTAGATCAACTTTCTCTCTGAATCTATATCAGCAATTTTAAGATTTACGACTTCACTCAACCTTAATCCAGCAGAATAAATTGTGGATAGTATAGCCTTATGTTTTAAGTTATTGGTGCTATTGATTATTGTCTTTACTTCACTCTTACTAAGTACAACAGGTAATTTCTGTTCTTTACTTTTTGGGATCTCAAAATAGTATTTTCTAGTATCCCTTCCCAGTACTTTCTCAAAATAAAACTTGATAGCACTGATCACCTGTTTCTGATATGAAAGAGATATGTTCTTCTTCTTAATTAAGTATAGCATATATTCTTTAACATTTTCATCGGTAATTGAGAACGGATCTACCTCAGGATAATACTTAAAGAATCGAATTATTTGCTCTTTATAGATCACCATTGTGTTTTCACTATATCTCTTAAGAGTTAGTTGATCTCTAAAATCTTTTAAAGCTTTTGCATAAGAAGGTTTATTGTTTACTAAATTGACTTCTTTATCATTTGTGCTTCTAATAAATTTGAGTCTACCTTGGAATTTATTATTTAATACTTCTAGATAGTTTTCCTGGTATGGGATATGCCAGAATTTATTGGAAGCAGACCATCTGCGACCTTCGATCTGTTTCACAAGAGTTATGATATCTTCATTATATCTAAAAAGCAGCGCAATACGTTTTTTGTCATTGATCCAACATTCTCTTGTCTCTATCTGCATCTGTTTTCCTTTTCTTGTATTTGCAAATCCAAATTTGTTTTAATGAAATTGATAAGTCAATGATAAAATTAATAGATGAGAATGAGGATAAGCAGAAAACACCTATCGGCTGATAGCTAAAAAAAGAACATCTGGAAATAAGGAACAACGGGATATTACTCCCGCTGTTCCATATAGATTACTTCACCGAATGGCGGCTTGAAGTGCGCCTTGTCGGTTGATACCCAGAGTGTTGGGTGATCCGGTCTTTCCGGAAATGAGTCGCACCAGCCATCAGTAAAATAGATAACACAAGAAGGCATATCAGTATCCTGCTCTATGTACTCAAAACCAGGTTTATAGTCAGTCCCTCCTCCTCCTTTGGCATGTAATTTGAAATCATAGATATCTATTGTTTCTGTTGCTGCTACTTTAGTATCAACATAGATAACTTTTATCTCAGTTTCAGGATAGATATTCAGGATCGAATGCAATTCGGATGCAAATGTATCCAGCTCTTTCTGGGATACAGAACCACTGGTATCTACAATAACAACTATTGTTCCGAGTGTTGGAGTATTAAGCGAAGGAAGATACAAACCTGAGTACAAATATCTCTTATTTGGTTGAGTCCATGTAAAGTCATTTTTGGCATTCTCAGTGATGAACCTGGATAGGATCTCACGCCAGGGCAGCTTCGGCTGCAGTATCTCTTGTATCATTCTATCTAGCCCTGCCGGCAACTTCCCTTGTGCTTTTGCTATGCTTGCCGCTCCCGATAAAGTAATCTTCCAATTCTGTTCCTGCTGTTTTTTCGTGTTGGAGTTCTTATCGCTTTTATCCTTTTTGTAATCTCTCACTTCTCCTATCATGTTTTTCTCTGTTGCTAATTGTTTAGGAAGTCTATTGTAGATAATCTCAGCTTCCATACCTTTGTATCTATCATCAAGAAGAGCTCCTTCAGGCAGTATAAAGCCTGAGTCTCTCACTATCAGATTTATAGCATAATCACAAGCTACATTCCATCTCATGGCATCCCTGTTGTCTCTTCTAAATGGATGCAGCATGGCTATATGCAATACCTCATGACAGATCACACCCTTTAACTCAGCATTAGAGAGTTTATCAACAAACTCCGGATTATAACCAAGTACTACTGAATCGGTATAGGCTGTTGCACATTCCTGATCCTCAATTAATTTAAGCTGCAATGCCACAGAAGCGAAAAAGGGACTGGATAATACCAGCCCCGCTCTCGCTTTGGTCAACTTTCTTTTGGTAGTTTCCATATACATATCCTTCAAGCTGCTGTCTCTATCTGATAGTGCCGCATCTTATTAAGTATCTTCTGTGCAGCTTGTGCAGTTTTATTGCGTACTATGCTGTTATCCCGGAGTGTCTGCGGATAATTCATTGTCAGCTTGGATCGGATCTCATCCACAGTTTTATCCAGTTCCGGATCACCTGTGATGTTGAGCTTAGGTAATAGTTCGCAGAGATCCTCAATATTTTCAACCAGTGTGTTCTTGAACTTATTCTCTGGATCTTTCAACCTCTCCGCCATATGCCCTACCACTTTGAACAGTCTTTTCCAGAGGTCGTGCATTGCAGCTTCTGTTGAATCCTGTACCTGCTGCTCAATAGAATCTTTTATAGATTCAACTTCTTCACTACTGAGATTCACCCTGAAGTCATCAGCATCCGGCACAGGAATTATCTGATTTTTAAAAGCATATTTAGTTTTTAGATTTTCCACATCAGGGTAGTCCTTTTCCTCAAAGAGGGCGTTCAATCTCAGATATGCATCTTGCTTAAGACTGGGATAGGCACGTATGAAGTTCGCCACTTCGGTCTCAAATGTATCCCGGAACTTATTAATACCGTTTAGATAGTCAAAGTAGTTGGTGGTTGGTAACAACCTGCCGCCATGGTCATCCCAGGGCAGCGTATTCTCATAATGAAAGGTTCTGGCGGATGAGATTAATTGCCTGATATTGGCCAGATGTTCCTTGGCAATAAGGACCTTATTGTACCTACCCGCTTCATCGGCATTGTAATGTCTCTCGATCTCCTGTGATACCCTTTTGTCATATTTTCTGGCTGTCCATAAACTGATATTAAGATATACTATCATAGCTTTATCATTTAACATTTTTTTCCTCCTTATTTTTTTACAGAATCACATCAGCATGTTCTATAGCCCAGGCTGAGAACTCTTTGGTATTGGTCAGTGACTTATTTCTTTTGATTGCATCTTTGATCAAGAGTACTTGAAACTCTCCGGGCAATCTATCGGTGTATTTGATGATATTACCAAAGGTAGATTTGTTAGTTGCTGCAGATAGAGCACCACACACTGCGAAAAGTGTACTGGGCTCCTCAGGAACATCTGCACTTTTTGGATCAGCTATCAGTTTCTCAATATCGGGCAGATCACGGTATACTTTTAAAAAACCCAGGAACTCAGATGCAAAGCCTTCTCCTGCAGCTCCAGAGATCATTTCGTATTCAGTGTCTTTAGGCAATCCTGCATTCATCATCCTTCCGACAGCTGCTACCGTTCTTGGATTCGGCGTGTTTATTATGTCTGCTGTGGGTTTAAAGTCATGAAGAAGGTTTGGACGATAGCGAACGAAAGCTATCAGTTCAGTAGGCATATTCTGTTCTATAGCCCACTCCGACCAGTCATCTACGTTCACTTCCAATTCAAGTATGGCAGAAAATCTGCTCTTAACCGGTTCCAGTATGCCTTGTACAGCAGCCCGATCTTGTCTTCTATTCGTAGCAGCTAAGAAAACGACGTGATCAGATACCGTATGTCCATTGATCCTGCGTGCTAACAGCAGGTGCATCAACGCACTCTGAACTGAACTTGAAGCTTGCCCAATGTCATCGAGAAAGAAGACAGTAGGTTTATCAGCTTTAATTAGTTTGAGAAGATCTCCAAATGGTAAAAATTTTGCCCCCGTCCCTTCCTTATTCGGAAATGGTAGCCCTTTAAAATCCGTGGGATCTGATACTACGGGATGTGATATGATCAGTTCAGTGCCTGTCTCCAGGCAGGCTTGCTGAACCAGGTCACTTTTCCCTATTCCCGGTGATCCTTTTATTAGTAGTGGGTATTGATTTTTTATGGAAAACTTGATAATTCCCTTAATTTGCTTTGCTCTCATACTATTTTCCTCCTATTTATTGGTTTTTAAGCACAAAAAAAACCGGACATTTCCGGTTTTACTCTTTTAGTTTTAGCTATTAGGCTATAGATCTACTCCTAGGCTGCCTCCTTCATTTTTTGGGAAACCACCTGAACTTTGAGCTTGTTCAGGATTTCATCTTCCAGATCGGTTACAGCCAGAACTTTCTGCCAGGAATTAAGTTTAGGTACTTCTATGATAGTAACAGACTCATCTGTTTTATGTTCGCGGAAGAAGAGAATAATCTTAATAAAATCTTCAAAGGAAAAATACTTCCCATCAACCTCAACTCGCAACCTACCGGAAGTTAGCCTGTATATTGTATAGTCACGGTTATAGATATAATTACTGTATGTCTGCTTAAAGTTACTGATGGTTAATGTTGAGTTACTGTAAGATGATGTATATTCTAAGCTGCCTGTTGCCAGTTCCTCCCACTGTGAAGCATATGATGTATCTTCGTAAATTACATCTTCACAATGACCGGACTCTTCCCAGATACTTTTTTTGATCAGATCAATGGCCGTTTTCATATCCATCTTGCTCCAGTGGAACGAAGCGTAATTTGCTCCCCCCGGAAAGCCGTCAAAGAAACAGCTATAGGCAATTAATCCTGATTTTTTAGGGAAGATCACGACAGCATTGCCGGGGTTATAAGCGAAAGCTGTTAATACAACATCCTCCTCAACATATCTGATGATTGTTCTTGAATTGTTGTATGTTACCTGATGATAGTGTTTATTTCTTAGATCACTCAATACTTTGTTTCTGTCCACCATTGTGAGCACATCGCTCAACATGGGCATGTCTTCTGTCCTCTTCATTTCTCTTTCCTCTTTTTAGCAGGATCTTTTTTTTTATTTTCTCTTCTCTCTTGCAATATTGTCCAGATCAGAAAACTTAATTCACGAATTATTTCTACGATGATACTTCTCACTTTGGTCATAATTTAACCTCCTTAAGCCGTTTTTAAATTATATTTCATATTTTTATAACTCTGATAAAAATTACAGAATCTATTAACGACACAGTAACTTTCACACCTTCTGGGGATCGACTCGCGGATATCTATAAAAAGTCTCTTCTTATCTTTATGTGAAGAGATGAATCTGGTGGCGGATTCTTTTGAATCGAAGAGTTTCAGTGCTCTTTTATTGCCCTTTTTCATCACTGCATACTTTACTGGATCTTGCCAGCGCTCCTGTGGTGAGCAAACGGATATTGCATCATCGGGAAGGGAGAGTGCACGTTCTGATTTATCCAATTTTTGTGCAATAAAGTGCCGGCACCAGGAGCGATCCCATTTTTCGATCGGGATGACCTCTATCTGCCTTGGATAGCTCTTCTCATATCTTGCTTTAGCTGCAGACCAATCTCTAAAGATAGCTATGATCTGCAGCCTATCGACCTCGAATCCTGCTGACTGGTAAAGATATGAATATAGATTCAATTGCTGCTCCCACTCTCTCTTTCTGCTAGTATATATATAGCTCCACACTGAAGTGAATTTGAAATCTGAGATGATCCTGTTCTCATATAGATCAATACCACCGGAGATGATCTTACCGTTCACAGTAGCAAATAATCTCTCTTCATTTAATGTATTTTTTGTTTCAGAAGCCTCAAGCACCCTGTGCATTGCGCTGCCCATAAGGCTCCAGATCAGTTCCGATGCTTCCTGGTTGATCGTATTCCTGTATCTCCTCTCCAGAGCAAACATTTTCTCAGGTTTAAGTAGCTCGGTTACACTGCAATAATGTTTTGCACCGGCTCCCGAATACCACCCTTTTTTGATCGCTCTGAAGATCGGGTCAGGAATGCCGTTATTATTGATGATATTCATGCTGCCTCCATTATTTTCAATTCGTTCTCTACTGTTTTTACATCCTGGGTATTCGTTGCTAGTATCTTAAGATAGAAATTTTTCCGCTCCTGCTGGGAAAGATTGCCCTTTATCTGATCAAGACGATCGATCAGCAGCAGTTGTTTTTCCAGAAACTTAAGCATCCCGACAGTTGCTTTGGGATCTTTGATCTTATCTCCGAACTCGCTCAATTTTTTAGCTGTGATAAAATTCTTCTCATTCAATTCTTCCATTTTTGTTTTGATGCTTTTTACTAGTCTCTCCTTCTCCCTCTTATTGGCGGCAGATACCACCTTCTTTTTTACAGGCTCTCCGCTGTTCAGCCATTTCAGAATAGTTTTAGCCAATTCCTTGCCAGGTTTTTGGATCACCTGCTGCTGCAGTTCCGGACAGCGGGTCTTACTGATGACCATGGTGCTGGATAGATCCATATCGCCCACAATATCAAATTCGTACTCCAACCCCTCACGCTGTATCGGCTGCAGACCGACCTTTCTGACCACGCTCTTTCCGCCCTCAGTTTTCTCAAGGGAATATTCGGTCTTGGCGCGCATAGTTATTATAATATTCAGCTCTGATCTTAGAATAGTATCGATCATCTTATTGTGCAGAGGGGTCACCTCCCTCCAGGCAGCGAAACTGCTGGTGCTCTTCATGCGTGCCGCAGCTTTGTCGACCAGTTCCAGAGCTCCATTATGCCCGTTCCAGGCATGGGACAATGAATCTATGATGAGTAGATCGAATTTTTGTGCTTCAGCCCTTCTGATAGCTTCAATAAAATTATCCGGATGGAAATTATCCAGCTCCAGTACACTGAACTTAAATAGATCGGCATATTTACTAGCTGATCCTCTCTCAGTGTCTAATAGGGCAATTTTCTTAGACAGTCCCGAAGCTAGTAGAAGTGAGCTGTAGGTTTTCCCGCTGCCGCTGGGCCCGATAATTGCCAGGCGCAGTTTCAGCTTTGATTTTACTGCATTTTCAAACGTTAAATCTTGATCTTGATCCTGCATCTTAACCTCCTTATTTATTGGTGAATTATTAAACAGATCTCAGGGCAATGCTCAAAGATAAAAAAGGAATTCCTTAAGGTGATATTCTAAAGGAATCCCCTGGTATTAATAATATGACAGTAAATAGGGCTAATCGCACTAATATCAATGACTTACGTGTTTAATAGATTGAAGATATTACTGCTAATTCGGACCACAATTTCCAATTATTTTAAATTTGTATATCAGTATGTTTTTCCCAACAATTATAATGGTAAATATAATCATCAGAAAATGGGTCTTTATCAAAAGAATTTTCAAATAATCTTAAATTTTAATTTCTATTACTCAGCCGGCACGATCGGAGTGTCAATCTTTTTAGGTCTTCGAATATTTTTTATTTGATCTCTGGTTCTAGTATATCTCTCTTTCCCTGTAATACGTGCAAAGATTCGATCTAACTGCCTACGATAATATTCTTTACCATCTTCTTTATCTATTATATCATATTTTTTTTCTAATTTTATCATTAACTTACTCATCCACACCGGAAAAGGAGTTCCCTCCTGAAGGGCTATAGAACGAAACATAAATAGTTTACCCAACATCTCGCGATTACTCATATCCCTTTCTTCATCTGTGAATTTTCCGAGTTTTATAATAAGATCCAGTGGCTCTAGTTCAAAAAAAGATTTATAGCTTCGATAAATATAATTTGTGGGATCCTGCTGCAAATACTGATATAATCCCCGCTTACTAATTGGAAACTTCGGTAACGTCCAACAGTAATATTTATACAGCTTATAGTCATTCCTGGTTAATTCCACTTTGAAATGCCTTTGCCATAGATCAACCAATTGCCTGTAGCGCATGCCAACGATATGTGCCAGCTCGAAAACTCGTCTCTTATTTTCATTCTTCAGTATTAAGTTAATAGTAAATACTCTATGTCTAGTTATAGCTCTTGGCCATTGCAGTGCGGCATCATATATCGCCGGATAACGGAAAGTTTTTCTCACCTCAGGAGAGCCAAACAATGGCTCTTTTAGGGCCATTCTCTTCCGGTTTTCTGCAACCATCTGTTTTCCTTCAGCAAAAGAGATACAGCTGTTGTAGATATCCTTTAAAAAGCACTTTGGAATATAATTGAATTGATAAGATCTCAATATTCTTTCAACTTCATCAAGTTTATTGCCAATGTAAATTAGAAGCCTGATAAAATTTTTGTGAGGAACCGCTATAATATCATCAAGAGCAATGTATGTAGGTTGGTCATTACGCATATATCCACCAAACTTGCTTTCCAGATCATTTGCAGTTTTCACCAGTGTCTCATGGTGTCCAAGCTTGTTGATATTAGCGGTAGTTGATCTAAAACAAGAGATATCTGATTTATCGGGTGTCCGTTCATGATCAAGATCGCGTGAGATCTTATCTCTGTATTTAAAATTATTAATTTTCATCTTGCGGATGATCTCATTTTTATCCGGTTCACTAAAGGAAATAAAAATATCCTGGACTCCCTCCAGCGTCGGGTTTATATATTGATGATACTGACCTTTTTCTTTATGATGATATACATATTGTGCAACTCTTTCCTGATCACTATCCTCAACATCCCAGAACCAGTACAGATGCCTCCTGTAAGCATCCTCTGTAAAAAGTCTTATCTTCGATCTTTTGGCTTCTTGCTCCAGAACTTCAAATTCCATGAAGGTCATGGCGAAATTTTCTGCAAGATACCTGTGAATATCTTCCAACAGGATTTCAGAACAATCTACATTTTGCAGCTTTCCTCGCTTGATAATTCTGGTAGCACATGATAAATTATTAATAAGAGCCTTAAAATCATCCTGATACTTGTACATTGCCATTACATCTTTATCTATTTGCGGTTCTTCATCATTCTCCAGACGTATTTGGTTCTCAGTTATCATAGCCTTGCATACTGCATTTTCATTAAGCCCATACCGAATGGACTCGATCTCTTCTTTGCTGACAAATAGCTGATACCGGATCAAATGCTGAATAATAGGTGCATCGCTCCATCCAGCAAGAATGTTTACTTTCACGAATCTGGCAAAAGGGACTATCTCATTGTTATTCATTATCTTATCCTCTTTTTTTATTAATATCGAATAACTGCTGAAATCGATATTCCCGGTTAATGTTTCGCACTTTAAAGGCTGCTTCACTCATATCAGGTTCCATAGGTCGGGTAGAATTTCCTAAAAAATCACCCGGAATGGTTCGAGTTGACAATTGCACCTTCTCATTTCGTGTTATTTGACTAGTGCAGGAGTTTTGAAGTGAAAAAAGTTCTTTAGGTGCGCTTTCTGAAGCATTCTGAATATTGTTAGAGATCTTAGATGTCATTTTATAGATACTCCTGTTTTGCACTTCACGATCCTCAAGTCCCCAGCAACCCAGTAACTGATCCACATCTCTTCCCAAAACCTTATGATGATATCCATAGAATTGATTACCAGCGTTCCACTTGAAAAACTCCCGCAATTCAGCATTTGTCATTCTGCTGACATTCCAAAGAAAGTATTCAAAAATCTCAAAGTAGTCTCGACGAATCCCCACGGGATTAAATTGTAGCCAAAATATATTGATCTTATGAAACTGTAATCTAACCAGCAATGCAGTTTCAATGAACTTTCTCATCCGATGATTTCTTAAGAAATAGTCAAAGGCGGGTGGCATTTTCCATTTTCCCGGTTCTTCATTTGCTGCAGCTTGTGATAGCGCTTCAGTTATCTGATCAACGATCTTAGGAAAATTAAATATCAAACGGACCTTTTTGATAATAACAAGTTTATTATTACTAGATAAGCGTTGCCTATTAAGTTCGATCATCTTAGCGATCGACTTATCTTTCTTTTCATCATCAACTATAGCATCATATTCTCTAAAATTACAACACCCTATATGCCAGTACAGACACCAGGCAGAATATATATCCCAGGACAGGCCACAATAGATGAATAGTAACGCAATATTAAAATTTGGCAATTCCAATACGTAATTAAATTGTTCTTTCATTTTTTTTCTCTCCTTCTAGTTTGTATGACTACGATAGTAGCCCTGTTTAACACGTTCTAGTTTTTGTAGCGATATTAATTCCCGGAGCAGATCCCGAAGCGTGCTGTACTTGGAATTATTATAATCCGGAATCAGATGTTTGAACCAGGTAACATATACAACCTCACCTGGATTGAGATCATTCAGTTCATTGATAATAATTTGATAGAGCTCTGCCGAATCACAGCGTCTATTATGTAGCTCCATGGCTTGGGAACACTGATCCGGTGAATAGTAAGAACGAGCAGTAGGTGTAAACTTTAAAGGTATTAACTTGCCCTTGACTCTCCAATACCTTATTGTCTGACGGGGGATGCTACAGAGATAGGCAAATACAGTTGCTGAGAGAAGCATCTGTATGGTAATGTATCTGCCTTCCTCATTGACAATATAACTCTCAGGTATAGATTGACAGGAGATATGAAGAATTGAAGAATCAAAGATGAGCTTCTTAGTCTTTAAATTATAATTTAACACTGAAACACCCGAAGATCCCGATTTGAGAAAGAACATTGCTGCATTACCATTTGGGTAATATCTTAATGTGAAATGATCCCCAGCACGATATTCAATATATCTTTCTTTAAGTATTTCATCATACCCAAGCAGATAATATTTCCCTCCAAGCTCCAGGATCAGTCCTTGTTTATGGACGATCTTATCTGGATCCGGATTCAGAAAAACTGAGTTAGCGAAATGGTAACCTTCCGATTGCTGATCCCTGAATTGGAATGAGATTATGCTATTTTTTGCTACTCTTATCATTTCTACTATTAGAATCTTCACTAGCTTTTCCTTTTAATAAAGTCATATTCACCCGAGAATAGATTAAATCTTAAATAATAACCTTGCTTTAATTTTGCTACTAATGTTTTAAGCTGCCCATCCTTATGATAAAGATAATTTACAATCTCTTGAGCATTTTCAAAACTTACGAAATTAATTATCTTCATCCATGAGGACAATGGGATTTGATCAGATATGCTCCTGCTTATCCCTGCACGCTGTAATTTTTCTGAAATATTAATAAGACGCATTAAATAAGCACCACTTGTTGAGGACCCTAGATGATATTTGGCTAATGCTTCCTTCAAGAATCTTTTTGTTCCTTCGGAACCGTAAATTCTCTTCATCTTTGCAAGCTCTTCAACTAAATTCTGCTGTAAACTAGCCCACTGTTGTATTAATTCATCTACAGCTTTTTGATTATTAATTTCAGCCATATTTACTCCTCATATTTTTTTGTTTGACATCTTTTCCTCTCACCCTATGTTTGCATTATATGTACATTATTGCATATGTCAAGTTAAATTATGCGTAAATCAGCATAATGTAAATGGCATCAGAGAGGTTTTTATGACTTTTGGGGAGAGAATTAAAAAAAGAAGATTAGATAAAGGATTGACACAAAAAGATTTAGCAGATATGGTAGGTGTTGGGCAAACTACTATTGCCAGGTATGAGAGTAATACAAATTTCCCTACGAAATTTGTTCTAGCAGCTATTGCAGAAAAATTAGATGTTGATACCTTTTGGTTGATATTAGGAGATAAAAGGGGAATGATAGATGAGAAAATTATACCTTTTTTAAGTAACTTTAAGGCAACACAATTAACTAAAGAAGGATATGAAAAAGACGGGACACTAAGAACACCCAAGATTATCAAGGAACTCGCTAATCTCGAACAGGATAAGAAATTGAATATTGATGTTGATAAATCAGAAATTTTTAATAATCAAGCTGATCTAGAGAAAGAGAGCGTAGAGCTAAAGGAGATAATTGCTAATCAAAAGGAGAAAATATTAGAACTTCAAAATAAATTGATCGAGCTATTGGAGAAAGATTCTAAATAGCTCATTGTTTCGGAGATATCTCTAAACAGAATTTTAAGATTATCTGTTTGAAGAACAAATCTTGCGGAAATAGCAAAAGCCATCCGGCAACAACCGGATGGCTTTTTTATGAAAATTAGCTTCTCTCTATAATGTTATAAGCCTATTTTTCTACTTTTTCTTTATCTCCTTTCTCAGGATAGACCAGGACATGAACCTTTGCGGCACGAACAACAACTTTGGAATGGCCCTTATTCTCCTTATCTTTCCAAGAATTGCTCTTGAGGACGCCTTCTACTATCACAGGCACACCCTTCTTGTAGTACTCTCCCCTTTCGGCAAGAGCGCCCCAAACTTCAATATCGATAAATGAGACAGTTTCTGTCCATTTGCCGCTCTTTGCCTTATAGCGTTGATTGTGAGCGACCGTTATTGTGCAGACCGGCGTATTAGCTTCACCTACGTGATTAACCTCGGCATCACGTACAATATTTCCTGAAATTGAAACCGTGTTGATACTGGGTGTCCGGAAACTCATCTTCTTCCTCCTTTGTTCTATATATCAAATGTCTATTCACCACTCTATTTTATTTAGCTTTAGCATTTATTCACATAATAAAGGATTACCATGCAAACTTGCTAATTTTGTCAGGATAAGTCAATTACTTTTTACCGTAACCATACTGAGTAGTTAACTATATAGTAATAATATCCATTTAGAAGAATCAGAAAGAGATCTCAAAAACAGATGTTGGCCACCGATCAATATTTTTTAGCAAAGATCACCAGGTAGACTGTTTTGCAGTGCAAACATTTATAAAGACGAATGTACTTAAAAAAAAAGCATTCAGGGTGATCTCTGCAGCCGCTTACGGTCAATATCATTACACCTTGGACAACGGTTCTTAAAGGTAATCCCCATGATTATTTTCCTTTCATGTTTTGAACTAAAATGCTGTATGAAATGAGTTTATCAATCATTAATATAAAAAAAGAGCATAAAAAAACCGGTGGATCGATCTCCACCGGTTAATAAAAATTTCTTTAATTTAATTGAATATGTTTCTTAATTCTCCTTCAACCACTCTACGAATTTATCCACACCAGCCCTGAATTTGGTTTTTGGATTATATCCAAGTAATTCTTTAGCCTTTGATATATCGGCAAACGTCTGATCTACATCACCGGGCTGAGGTGGAAGAGTCTCTTTTTCAGCTCTCTTTCCCAGAGATTTCTCGATCGTTCCAATCATCTTGAAAAGTGATATGGTCTGAGATTCACCCAGATTGAAAATTTCATAATGACAACCATTTGTCACAAAATCTACCGATCTTAACACTCCATCGATAATATCATCTATGTAGGTGTAGTCACGTTTTGATGAACCGTCTCCAAAAACCGGGATCACTTCATCTGCCAGAATTTTTCGGGCAAATTTATGAATGGCCAGATCGGGACGCTGTCTCGGTCCGTAAACTGTGAAAAAGCGCAGGATCACCATGGAGATCTGCTCAAGGTGATGGTATGTATGGCAGATAAGTTCTCCTGCCTTTTTTGTAGATGCATAGGGTGAGATGGGAAGATCTACCGGATCCGATTCGGCAAAGGGGACCTTTTTATTGTTCCCGTAGACAGAAGAAGATGAGGCAAAAATGAATTTCTTTACACCTTGCTTCTTACACTGCTCCAATAGATTTACAGTTCCATTGACATTGACCTCGGTGTAGAGGACAGGATCGGCAATGGAGGGACGCACTCCGGCCATAGCGGCCAGATGGATGACAAGGTCGAACTTGTGATGACTGAAAACATCCTCCAGTTCGCTCTTGCTGCGGATATCTGCCTTTATGATCTGAAAGTTATCAAATTGCGCCAGACCTTTTATATTGTTCCTCTTTATCTTCATATCATAAAAATCGCAAAAATTATCGATCCCTATGACATCATGCTCTTTTATAAGAGCATCACATAGATGCGATCCGATGAAGCCGGCTGCACCTGTTACCAGTATATTCATTATATATCCCCCTCCCCATATAAAAAATTAATATTAGCTTGTTACTTTATAGAATTCTCTTTCGTAAGATATCTAATCAAAAAGAATATTGACACATTTTAGATTTTTCTTCCTTTTTGGTAAAGTTAAATTATACGATAAATTTGTTTCAAGAAAATTATTTTTTAACTACCCTGTAATTTTATTTTAATAGGAGGCAGTAAAATGAAAAGAACTTTTATACTCATCCTTCTCATAATAGTGGCTTTTTCTACCAATTCCTTTGCTCAGCAGCTTAAGAAGATCGAGGAGAATGAAACAGAAGTAGAGGAAAAGAGAGTTAAAGAGATAGAGAAAAAGACCGAACAGCCAAAAATAAAGGAAGTCCAGCAAAAAGAGAAGCAGGAGATGATCAGGACAAAAGTAAAAAAAGCGTCAAAGAAACCCCGTAATATCTCTAATTACAACTACAACAAACAAGCTCAGACCAAACTCGTTGAGATCAACAAAAGCAAATTACAGAAAGTGAAGAGAACCAAACACAAACCATATATAAAGAAGGATTTTACCCAGGATGTACATTACAGCAAACCCATTAAATATCACTATACCATTCCTCCGCGCTACATCTACCGCGGCATCTGGATCCGTTATTATTTTGTTTATGATAACGGCTTTTACTTCTTTAATGGTTATCCCTATTTTGTTTATCACAACCATCTGCATCGTTACAGCTATACCGATCCCGGCTCTTACGACCTAGTTGACAGTGTTACGGATAAGGTTTATGCTACCTTTTACGGCTTCAGCTTGAAACAGAGTTACGACCGCTGTGCCCAGTTGCGTGACCGTTTGAATCGCGAAGAGGGATTTTACAGGTATTTCTGTGCCGAAAGGTTCGAGTACGATTCAGACTACAATTACGGATGGGATCCGGACGACTATTCCGACTGGTACTGGGATTGATCAAATAAAGGGCTGAAAAAACAA
The DNA here is from genome assembly GCA_964578365.1 of uncultured Candidatus Cloacimonadota bacterium. GTDB lineage: Bacteria > Cloacimonadota > Cloacimonadia > Cloacimonadales > TCS61 > Tenebribacter. Next base: position 12,981 of record CAZOCS010000021.1, on the reverse strand, counting down.
TATTGGAAATACAGCAAATCCTTATACTCTTATTATTAGTATCTATAAGAGAAAGGGCTCAGTATAAGATCTGCGTTTAAACCTGCCGACCTATTCCATAATAGGTAAAACCCTTCTCTTTCAGCTCTTTGGGATTATATTGATTACGTCCATCGAAGATGACGGGGTTTTTAAGTAAATTCTTCATCTTATCAAAATCGGGATAACGGAACTGGTTCCATTCTGTTATAAGCAATAGGGCATCTGCACCTTTGAGCGCATCGTAGTTGCCATGTGTATATTTGATCTTGGGATTATCTCCAAAAATCCTGTTCGCTTCATCCATGGCAACCGGATCATAGGCCTGCACAACTGCGCCGGCCTTTATCAGGCCATTAATAATCGTGATAGCCGGAGCTTCGCGCATATCATCCGTCTTTGGTTTGAAGGATAGTCCCCATATTGCAAAGGTTATTCCGGATAGATCATCACCAAAGTGTATTTTTACTTTATATACAAGTAAGCTCTTCTGATCATTATTAACATCTTCCACAGCCTGCAGAACTCTGGTCTCGGTGCCTACCTTGCTCGCCATCTTGATCAGCGCCTTTACATCTTTGGGGAAACAGCTGCCCCCGTAACCGACTCCGGGATAGATGAACTTGTATCCTATTCGTAAATCTGAACCGATCCCGTGACGCACTTCACTGATATCGGCACCGGTTAACTCACAAAGGTTGGCGATATCGTTCATAAAGGAGATCTTGGTCGCCAGCATGGCATTAGCGGTGTATTTAGTCATCTCGGCAGAACGTACTGACATAATAATAAGTTTTTCATGACTACGGGCAAAAGGAGTATACAATTCACGCATAAGTTCTGCACACTCTTCCGAATCTGTTCCCACAACAACCCTGTCGGGTTTCATAGAGTCGTTGATCGCATCACCCTCTTTTAGGAACTCGGGATTGGAAACAACATCGAATTTATAATCCACCCCGCGTTCATCCAGAATTTTTTGAACTGCCTGCTTTACTTTATCAGCTGTGCCGACAGGCACGGTAGATTTATCAATGATCACCTTATAACCGTTCATATACTTAGCAATATCTCCGGCAACAGCCAGAACATACTTTAGATCTGCAGAACCGTCTTCATCAGGTGGAGTTCCAACAGCGATAAAACAGATATCACTGTTTTCCACAGCATTTTTGATGTTGGTGGTAAAGGTTAATCTCCCACCCATTTTATTACGATGGACCATCTCTTCCAACCCGGGTTCCCAGATGGGGATCTTTCCACTGTTCAATCCATCGATCTTACTTTTGTTGTTATCCACGCAGATAACATCATTACCCATCTCGGCAAAACAGGTGCCGCTGACCAGACCAACATAGCCCGTTCCGATTACTGTTAATTTCATATTTAACCTCTACAAATATTTAATGTTTTACTATTTATCCTATTTTAAAAGAACAGAGTGTGAGATACATCTATGATGAAGTATTCTGCACTAAGAAATACCTTCTTAGAAGATCTTACAAGTTCTCAATATGTCCCTTCCCGACACCTTTCACTTTGCAGCCCAGGTTTTTGTACTGTTTTATAGTTTCATCGCTCAAAAAGTTAGAACAATCTATTATAAGCGGTTTGGTTCCGCATTTTTTTACAAGCTCAGCAGGCTCGATTTTTTTATAAGCTGAATGACCGACTGCCAGAATAACCACTTCTGCATCTTTTAACACTGTATCAAGATCGTTATGTACCTTTTCCGTTTCCAGTTCTGCCCAAAACTCTACATAGACATCATGGCAGATAACTTCAGCCCAGTTTTCTCTAAGTAATCTTACAAGTGTAAAGGAAGGGGAATGTCTTGTATCTCCCACATCTTCCAGATAGGAAACACCCAGTACTGTAATATTAACATCACGTAGTTCAGTGATCTCTTCCTTAATAATATCTACCGTATGGGTCGGCATGGTATCGTTAACATTTACCGAATTTACTGCTATGGAGAGAGTATCATCCAATTCAAAGACATCCTTCATCGACCAGTTGGCTAGTACTGGATCTTTGGTAAGACAATACCCGCCAACTCCCAAACTTGGTCTGAGCAGATTGTCGTGAGTTCCTTTTCTTTTGCGGATCGCTTCTCGAACTTTAAAAATATCCACATCTACCTTTTCGGCAAATCTGGCCCATTCCAATGTTAAGGCAATATTGGTAGCCCGGTAGGAATTTTCCATTACTTTGGCCATCTCGGAAGCATTGGTATTATCCAGTTCGGTTAAGGGAAAGTTATCCACATTCAATACATTGCTCAGGAATTCACAAGCTAACACTTTACTCTGTTGATTCACACCGGAGAATACTCTCCAGAAATCACGGATGGAACTGACATATTTAGCACCGGGCATGACACGTTCATAAGAATGAGCCACCAGAGCCGGATTTTTACGTATATTTATCCCACGTTTTGTAAATTCTTCTTCAATGATCGGCTTCACGATCTTTTGACAGGTTCCCGGAGGAACAGTGGTTTCAACTAAGATAAGACAATCGGGCTTGATATGCTGTCCCAGGGTACGCATACCATCTCTGAAATGAGTTATATCACAATATCCTTTCTCAGCTTCACCAAAAGCAGGTTTTGTGGCATCCAGCTGAATATCGACAACCACCACATCAGCAACTTCATAAGCTACATCGTGCCAGGTTGCCCTGAAATTCTTTTTCTGGTTCACACATCTTTCAAAAAGTTCCGGAACTTCCTTATCAGAAGAATTCACAGGTGGGATCCCAGTATTGATCACAGGAACTTTCCAGTAAGAACGTTTGGACGGTCGCTGATGTCCATGCACATAATAGATCGGTTCACCATTTTCATCAACTGCATCGGCAATGACAACTGCCATTACACACCCGACAAATCCCAAACCCTGTACGGTCACGATTTTGCGTCCTAGTTTTCTTTGTTCTTCTGTTATCTTGAGAATCTCTTCTCGTTCGATTTTACTTTGTTCTTCGTTTGGAAGATCATATTCTGTTCCATCTGGTGCTAAAGAAAAATTTTGCATGTTATTTCCTCTTTTTTTATATTTTATTTGATCTTACTATTATTTAGATATTTTGAAAAATCTCTCAATTAAGTCGAAATGACAATTGATGGAATTTAAGTTTAGTCGAGTGACAATTTCCCAGTCAATTCTTGAATTGACATTCCAGTAAATTATTTGCTCCTAGCTCCTCTCACCAGAATGTTCCACCAGGCTTTAAAGAAGTACTCGAATTGAGTGCTAATTGGTCGCTTCTTTCTCTTAAGAAGATATTTTCTTTCAGATTCAACGATCTCATCAAAATTGGAAGGCATATCGGCATAATAAGGTGGTACTAACCCTGGTTTGAACTGCACACGAAGTTGTTGCATATCTTCCGGATATAATCCGAAATAATGGAAACTGAGTGCTCGAACTCCCACCAGAGAAACCTCTCCTCTTATCCAGTTAAGAAGTTGCGGCAACTCATCGATCCATAATTTACGAAAAATTTTCCCCCAGCTGGTTATTCTGAAATCATCCATGAATTTGCCACTCTCTTCCAGCTCATTCTCATCATGAACATATTTCTGTAAATATTCTGAATAGGCATGCATGGTTCGAAATTTATAAATAAAGAGTGTCTCACCATCCTGGCCAACTCGTTTCAATTTTATAAACGGACCAAAAGAGGGATCGGTATCCTCACTGGGAAGACCTACTTTGCGCGTGACAAAATATAGTTTATCCTCGATCTCCTTTACCGCTATTACCTTGAATCCGCAAAACTGCAGTCTGCCCAGGGTTTCAGCTTTGGAGAGTACACGATTCCTGCCTTTAGTAACAGCATAATAGAAGACTTCTAAGATAGGAAGCTTGGGAAGAACCCGATGCACAAAAGACTCTGTTGTATGAAGCAGGAATGCGAGAATATTGGGATATTTTTGAAAGAGATAATTATAGCGAACATGTATTGAACGTACACAACCAACAAAAAAGCCGCCAAATTTCAAATTTTTATTCACCTGCATGAAATATCGATTCAGCCTGCGAAAATCATTGATCCGATGTAGATTCATGAAGAATTCTTGAGATTCCGATTCTATGTTTTCCAAGTTATACAAAGTGTGTGTATTGAGAACAAGAGACTCGCGTTTATGAATAGAAGTAAGAGGGATCTGATTATTTAACAATTCAAATACATCATATTGAGTTGCGAGATATTTTGATCCCAGCTTATGCTCGATGCTATCTTGAACTTCCTTAAGTCTTTTTGGAATTGTAAAGTCACTCTCATCATGAGAAAAGTGTGGGAAAACATAGCGGGGTTTTAGGGAGAAAGTTGTGGACTCATCAATACCATATTTATTTTTCTTCCTTAAGAAATAGAAGGCAGCAAAGAGGATCTCCAGCGCACCGGAAAGTAGGATAGTACCAAACACAATAAGCCGTGAATATTCAAAACGACCAAAAGCATACATGGCTACCAGAACCATACCAACTACTATGAAATCCACACGGATAATAGAATAAAACAGATTTATAAGTTTATTAAATTTACTGATGTTATATTTATCACCTAGTAGAGAAGCAATTAACCAAACAACTGCAAACCCTAAGAATGGCTTGATATAACGTGGTAAATAGACCCTTAGAGATGCAGATTTTAGATAAACCATATAAAGGAAAGCAATGGTGATGAAGAGGATATCAAAGATGAGGAATATGATGTATGCTTTTTTGTTTTTCATAATTAATTTTGTTGCATTTTTGTTAATATCATTTTTTTTATATTATTTTTCACTTTTCTAATAAACCATATTTTCCACCATTCCATTGCCGAATCAGCCCAATGCTCTGGATGAATATTTATCATTATTTTATCTGGAAGCTTATTTTGATTGAGTGCTTGAATTATATCATCGGTGTGATTGAAGGAAAAATTATATTTAGATTCTACTTTATCGCGAAGATTTATGTTTCCATTATTCCAGGAACGTCCGGCATCAGTTATGTATAATACTTCATTAAAATCAATATCAAAATAAGGTTCTGATAATATTCCATATTGCTTGTAATCATACTTCTTCCAAAGTAAGCGACTATCCCACCTGGAAGTTGGTCGACCATGCATGGCAATATTCTTTATAGTAACAATTGCACGTAATTTAGCTAAATTAGTTTTGAAGTCCTCAATAGCTAATTCGTAATTACCATCGGTTTCAGCTAAATTCTCGTAATGATAAGCAATTTCATGTCCTAACTTTGCAATCTCTGTTATAATTTCCGGTTTGTATGTTTGTGGTATTGTCCTAAAATAGTAAGTTGCTTTGATTCCATGTTTATTTTCTAATTTTGCCATGCGTAAAGCATTCTGAGGTTTTCGATCTGCATCATGACGCATAATAATGAATTTTTTCTCAGGAGCGAGATGATATTCTTTCATTATCTGAAAAGGATGTTCTCTGGAGATAAGAGTTTGAAGTAATTGTTTATAGGTTTCTAATGTAAAGTCTTTCATTTAACCATTCTCAATTTCAGAAAAAATTATATGATTGTTTAGTTCATTTAATTCACCAACTGATGTTTTCAACCTGTCAGCATTAGATTCTCTAACCTCTTTGACTACTGATAAAAAATTACTCGGTGTAGAATAGAAAACATTTCCATTATCATCTGCTAAATATTTTTTAGTACTTCCAAATTTTGTTGTTAAAACAGGAATGCCACAAGCACGTGCTTCTAAAATTGAGAGCGGTAATCCAATTGAACTACAATTAGCAACAACTGGAAAAATATAAAGATCTGAAAGCTGATAAATCTCAGCAATATTTTCAACATATCTATCAATGATAATAATACCCGAATCGATCAATTTTTGTTTTAAAGATATGAGGCCAGTTGAATCTTTTGGAGTAGAACTGCTACTAACAACAACAATTTGATAACCCGCTTTTTGAAGAGGGATTAGAGACTCTAAATTTCTTCCTGCATTCAAATGTCCCATATGAGAAATCACATATTTTGCTAGAGGGATATTATACTTTTCTTGTAACTGCTTTTTATATTCAGAGTCATTAATAGGATTAAACTCATTAAGATCAGTATATAAAGGTAAAAGTTTATTATTAAGTTTTAATCTATTCCACTGATCCTTTAGAAGCGGTGAAGGAGTAAGCCCAATAGAAGGTTTAATAAACTTTGAAATAATTTCCTGCCAGTTTGATAATAGCTTAGGTTGAAGAGCAAAGATAATTGATTTGATTCTACCTACATATTTTTTTAAAATAAAAAACCTTAAATAACCGGCAAAAGTCATTGAAGCAAAAGGAAAATATAATAACACTTCAGGCTTAAAATCTCTGATAATTTCTTTTACTTCACTACTAATAAATAACGGATTGGCTTTAATAACGTGTATATTATCTTTTTCAAAACCATGACGACAAATCACACAAATTTTATATCTTTTATCCAATTCCTTAAACAGATAATAAACTGTTCTCTTAATCCCCTCATCATAAGGTGGATTGATATATTCTGTTACTACTAATACTCGCTTCATTATTGAATATTGTTAAGCTTTTTTGCATCGTTAAGAGTCAATTGTACCTCATAGTATTTTTTAATGATATTGTTTTTATCATACATAATAACTGGATTATTCTCTGCTTTAAATCGTTTAATCGAAGTTTCCGGTTTATCATTCAAATACATTTCTAAAGGAATTTTACTAATGTCACCTTTTTTTTTTTCTTTAATGATAAACCACAAACCCTTAAGAGCGTTTCTCAAACCCGGCTTCCTAACAATTGATATATCAAGATCTGAACTATCTTTTAATTCTCCCCTACATATACTACCAAAGGAGGCAGCATATAGAATCCAATCTTGAGATAGCAACCTTTTTCTTAATTCTTCTGAGTACTTAAAAAGTTCTTTTTTTTTTGTTTTATAAATCAATAATCTATGGATGAGAATTGGATAAATACTCCCATTAATAATCCAATTTAATGTATGCCCTATTATCAAAGAAATTAATATTGATAATTTCAAGCTATAATAAACAGTAGCTGATGAAATAAGAGTAAAACTTATTCTATATAACTTTTCAGTAACATCTAAATGGATAATACCTTGAAATAACCAATTACTCCAAACTAGAATCCATCTAAGATACCACCTATCTCTAATTTCTTTTTTTAATCTCTTCATTTAGATCAAATCCATTAATAATATCTTTTTTCACTATTTCCATCTCCCTATTATTGCATATCTCAAGCAATCCTAAATCTTGCGCAAGAATTGAATATACTTTGTTCTTTATTGCTGTGTTAGAATCATGTTTCGTATCTAATTTTCTGATTTTAATAATATCTTCATCAACCTTTAATAAGATTGTTATTATTTCATTATCTAATATGTTTATAAATTGTCTACCAACCCATTTTTTATGCATATCAAAGCGATGAGTATCTACCATTAAATCGGCAAGTGTATCTAAAGCAAATCTATCATACAATATTATGTCATTATTTCTAAATTGATTTTTATATGTAAACAGTTTAATTTTAAAATCTATTAGTTGTAATATAGGAAATAAGAAAGATACAAACTTTGATCTATAAAACTGGTGTTCTCCATATTTAACTTCATCAATATATTTATATTTTGTTAAACCAACAAGCCTGCAATAAGCCATTAATGGTTTTGAGAGTATTTTAGGTGATCTTAACCAGATGTAACTCGGATTTTGTCCATGCTCTTTTAATAAAGTTTCTATTTCTTTTAGATAGGTGGTTTTTCCACTACCATCCGGACCAGTTATATAGTATGCTAATTTCATTAACTTCCAAAGCCCTTAAATATTATTACTAATTCTTTTACATTAGTTTTATTATATTTTCCAGAAATAATTTCTTTGTTGCGCAGCCCCATTTGTTCCCATTTATCTTTATTATCCAATAAATAGATAATTGCCTTTTTTAGACCATCAACATCCCTCTCTTTCACAAGTATCTCTTCTACCAGCTCGGGATTACCGGCATGTTTTGTGGCAATAACCGGTTTTCCCCAAGCCATTGCTTCCATCAATGCTACTGGAATACCTTCCCGTTCAGCCGGCTTCCCATCGCTAAAATACTCAGTATAAGAAGGTAAGCAAAAAATATCACAAGCAGAAAAGATAATATCAAGCACTACCCCACCTTGACGACCAAGTAACTCAACTTTATCTTTTACTTTATACTCTTTTACAACTTTTTCAAGATCAATGGAGTTATCAGAAAAATAAGAACCACCAACTACCCACAGGACAAAATCGTTTCTATGCATATCTTTTATTGCTTTTAAAAGAATTTCATAACCCTTCTTCTCAGCCCAATTAGCAACAACTAAAATCTTTGTCTTATCTCTAACTTTTTGTTTATAATCGATATCAGGGAAAAGTCTCATTACCTCTGTTTTACTGATAACATCACTTATAGTATTGTTGATTATTTTTTTATTGAAATCAGAGATAGTAATAATTTTATCACAATAAGAAAATAATCTTCTAATTTCTGCATTGTTGTCATATACTTTTCTTTGGTATAATTCATGTGCATGGACAGTAACAGTTAAAGGTAAATTTAATAATCTCTTAAGAAAATATCCAATATAAAGTTTACTATCTCCCATCTGGCAATGCAAAGATGTTATAATTTTATCTTTTTTAAGTTCTGAGAATAGGCTCATCGCTATAAAAAAGTATGGAATTAGTTTATTTTCTTTTGCTTCTTTAAATAAAGCAGTTACAAGCTTATTATTTCTAAGAATTTCTACTATGAAGGAACTAATTGCAGTTTTCTTAGAAGCAACTAATACTTGCCAGCTATCAAGAGGCATCCATGATCCAAGATTTAGCTGTGTTAAACACAGAGTAAAATCTATACCATTTTTTTTCAATTCAACCAGTTCATTATAAGTAAATCGGTGAATCCCGATTTTCCCAGAGGTTATGTATGCTACCTTTGTCATTATTTAAATCTCTCCTGATATTCTGGATTTTCTTTCATGATTTTATGACTTTGAGGATAGTTTTCAATAAACCAGATTAGAAAAGCAGATACATCAATTTTATCATTAAATAATCTATCCTTTTTTTTTTTCCATTTTTTCAGCAAATCGTCTTGCTGTATCCATTTTAAAGCAGTTATAAAAGCTTCATTTATATCATCTGTTCTAAACCCCAAATCATAATTATTTTCTTGATCATTTAAGTAGCCAAGCGCATGTGGTCTTAATGCAATCCAAGGTACACCCAACACACCAGCTTCAGAAGCGGTTGTGGTCCCTTCACCAATATACAAAGAACAATGTGCAAGAAGTTGAATGTAATCTGAAGGATGGATATCTAAACGATATTTTATAAATTCTTCACCTAGATCATTTTCTGTCATTGAAATAAAAACCCTAGCATACTTTTCTAATTGCTTAACGTAACTAAGCAATACACTTTTATTATCTCCAACTGATTTCAAACCTATATCGTGCATTGACCTTAATGCTGAGAACCTCATTAAAATTATCTTATCTACTTTTTGAAGATTCAATTTATCCAATAAGCTTGAATCCTTTTTAAACCAATTTGGATGTAGATAAGCTAGCTCTTTGTAACCATTGTATCTTATTTCTTTTTTATCTGAATCAATCTTTTCATAAAATGATTCTGGAACTAATAATGAGCTAATAAAAGGCAAGGATGTTTTTAAATTAACAATTGCTGTTTCTGTATCAGCCCAACAAATTAGTGGAATTCTAAATAATTTAGAAACTAATCCTGTGTAAATACTAGATGCGGAAAATATCAAATTTGGTTTGAATTTATGAACTTGGTAGGCTAAATTAAGCTCTAACAAAATTGAACTTAATAACCTTTTTAATAATCCTGGTTTTATTTCACCTATTTGGGTAATATCAAAACCATCTCTTGTTAATATTTCAGAGATTATGCCTTCTTTTTCAGAGAACAAAAATTTTATTCTGTTTCCCTTTTTCTCTAAGGCTTTTGCAGCAAAGCGAACAACTTGAGAATCAACTGGGTGAAAATTTACAAATAATATTTTCTTCAAATTATTCCTTTAATCTTTTTTGCTGGTATTCCAGCAACTATTGTAAAAGGCTGTACATCTTTTGTAACAACTGCCCCAGCAGCTACTATAGACATCTTGCCTATCTTAACGCCAGGCAAAATAATCGAACCAACCCCAATCCAGCAATCATCATCTAATTTAATTGTGGATTTAATATTTTCAATTTTATCCATTAAATTTGACCAATTTGCATCCGAAGATAATACAATTGTAACTCTTGGAGCAATAGCAACTCGATTACCAATAATGAGATTGCAAGACTTTTCAGAAATAGGACTTGCAACTATCAAATCTTCTCCTATGTATACTTTATTACCAACCTCAAATCCACATAATTTAAGTCCCCAAACTCTAACTCTATTAAGTGGAAAAGACTTTGCCAAATATTTTCCAAATTTTATTTTAACTCTTTTTAGTAATGATAATTGTATAAATTCTGATTTCTTCGCATACATTATTTAATCCTTTTATATAACCTAAATGCAAACATACCCATTTTCATTAAAACTGGTTTATGTACCATCTCAAATCTACCCCAATTAACAAGTTCACCGCCAAATTTTAATTTATAATCGCGAACCCCATAAGGTTTGTCTGGCTTTCCGGCTCCTCCAAATTGAAAAGTTTTATAACCGTTATCTCTACCCCATTGCATAATTTTAAAAGGCATAAAATCATTCGGATATTTATCTATATCAACAGTAGAACTGCCTGCATACCAATCATAAACTAATTTATTGTAACAATAAACAAATCTGACACCAATAATTTTATTATTGAAAGTCACTTTAAAAAATTTCACCATATTTTTTGAATTCATCACGCCAAAAGTAGATAAAAATAAGCTTTGATCTGGTATTGGTAATTTAACTCTATTATAAGTCTCTTTTATTAATTCTACTGATTTAGTTAATTCCTCTTTGGTTTGGATTTTTTCAAACAAAAACTTCTTTCTTAATAGCTCTGCGGATGTTCTTTCTTCTTCCTTTATGCATTTGAGATAAAAATTCATTGTCTGTTTTCTTTAAAGTATGCAAAATATCTAAATGCCCTTCAAATTCAAAACCATTTTTATAAAAAATTTCTTTCTCTTCATTGCTCCATTCCCACATATTTCTAAATTGAGAATAAATCGCTTTTCTTTTTATAAACTTATTATACTCGGACAAAATAAAATCTAAAACTTCTAGATCATTGTTTTTTATTATTGGTCCACCCCAGATTATAGATCTGGCAGAAAAAATGCCTAGAATACCTGAATGTTCTTTTTGGATTACTGCGAGTAATGTTCCCAAAAATTCGTTATTATCATCAACAACTGCAAGATATATCGGGTCATAATTTTTAGTGTTTTCATAAACACTGTGCATTTCTGTAGTTTGAAAGATGTTACCACGTGGATGATTTAACACAAATACTGATAATTTATTTTTTTCTAATCTTCTAGTTATCTTATAAATTTATTAGACCTTTTTGTAATTAATTGTTATATTGATTTTCGGATAGAAAAAGAAAAATCCAAAAAAAGTAATTAAATCTCTAATTGGGAAATATATTAATAACTGTAACTTTGTTTTAATGCTATTTTTACTTTTAAATACACGAAATAAAACTATTAGCAGATATGCAATAAGTGAATAACAATTTTGTGTAAACATACTAAAAAGTAAGCTCAATAATAATATTAGAAGGCTATAATCAGTCCTTATTATTTTTCTATACATATACTTATTAAAAAAATGCTTCCTGTATAGTAGTGACCTTGCGAATAAAATATCTCCAGTAAATAATGTCTTCCACATTCTATTAGTGTGTTGATAGGAAACAGTATGATGATTTGCAATAATCTCTTTTTTCCTAAATATTTTACTACCTTTTTTAGAAAGTTGTAATGAAAAATCAAGGTCCTGACCTCTCTTGAAGATAGGATTCATACCACTAACTAAATCCCACAGATTTTTTATTATAATAAAAATTCCACCTGTTGTTATAGAATAACTATCCTTTTTCAGGACATTTTTATACTGCCATGAATTATTTTCAAATTTCCCATTTAAGTTATAATTATAATTCTTAAGTTGCCCAGAGATGAAATCTCTTAATAACCCATTATTCTCATTATAAACTAATTTTAAAAACTCAGGAATAATCTCCATATCTCCATCAATGAAAAAGAGAATACTACCTTTAGCTTCTTCCGCTCCAATATTTCTAGCAATTGCAGCATTGCATACACCTGAGATTTGGAATATTCTTACAAACTTAAAGCTCTTGACCCTTTTAATACTATCATCTGTGGATTTTGAATCAACATAAATCACTTCATATTCTGATAGTTTATTATATTCAATTGTATCAAATACACTTTGAAAACACTTTGTGATTTTCCAACCTTCATTGTGACCAATTATTATGAATGAGAGCATCAAGTTTTTCCTATTTTAGAGTAAAGTAACATTATAGTCCATAGTATATATTATTTTAGTATATTATGATTTACATTAATTATTTTTTCATTTATACTTCTATAACATGCCAATACAATACCCAGTGAATACATAAAATTCACGCCATGTGCACCTCTTACATATTCTTTGCACATCCATGGGATGTTAATAAAATCAACTATTAATACAAAAAGATGTGAGATTAACAACAAAATTTCAAATTTATAATTATTATTAAACAACAATTTGAATATTTTTTTTTGTTTTAATATAGTTAAATACAATTTTGCAATTTTTATATAGAAAAAAAATATTATGAAAAGACCCATAAAGCCAAACATTGCAATAAATCCTAATAATGGTACATCGCTAACACCCAATCCACCT
>CAZOCS010000020.1:0-28865 GCA_964578365.1 uncultured Candidatus Cloacimonadota bacterium | reverse complement strand
AATAAATGGCAGCTTAAATTAGCTGCAACAGAGAACAAAAAAGAAAAAAAGATAAATGATTTTTTTAATATCGATTCCAGCATAAGCTATGATTTTGAGCAGGATAATGGATTTAGTAATATTTCTCACTCTCTAAAACTAATGCCCAGTAAGATCAGTTTTGGAATTATGGATCTATCAACAAATCCTAAAGGAAGTTTTTCGCAGGCAACTTATGATCTGGATGTAAATGGCTGGGATCCGCAAAACTGGGAACTGGGTGTATCAAACTGGGAGTTCAGCCTTGTTTCTGCACTAAAACTATCCGGTGATGCCAACTATGTAGATTATTTTCCGCTTGCTAAAAACGATTTTGAATCCGGTGATTTCTTTAGTAGTGATTCTATTGATACTGAAACAGAACAAACAATAACTACTCTGGAAGAACTTGATGAACTGGAAAAGGAAGCAAAGAATTGGGCTTTTTCTGTATCGCATATTTATAAACTTAATAAAGCACAATATGCGCTTGATGAATATACAAGTAACTTACGGATGTCTGTTTCGGCACGTATTACAAAGAATTGGGCAATTTCTTATGATAATTATATAGATCTGGAAACTAATGAGCTGGTATCGCACAATTTTTTGATCACGAGGGATATACATTGTTGGAAGATGACATTTAAATATACAAAACAGGGTGATTATTGGAACTATAAATTCCAATTATTTAATATCAAACTTCCTGATGCGCTCAAATTCCGAACTTCCGATAATAGTTAGTGTAGGAGTAATCCTGCTGCTTGCATCGCCATAGTTTTAACGAAGGCGTGTTCCTCTCTTCAAACACATAAGAGAGAGCAAGAGAAAAGTAGGAAGGATCAATAACTCAAAGCATTATATTTGTGAAATCGCAAACTGAGCATGTCTGCCAATCTTCTAAGGGGAGAGTTTGCGGTATGTGGAGGAATATGAAAAAAGCAGTTTTTCTAGATCGAGATGGAACCATAAATGCCGATGAGCACGGCTATATAAATAAACCGGATGATCTACACTTGTACCCATATGCAGCTGAAGCAATTTCTAAACTGAATAAAATGGGGTACCTGGTTTTTGTGGTAACAAACCAAGCAGGAGTTGCTTACGGTTATTTCAAAATAGATGATGTGGAAAAGATCAATGCCAAATTGGTGAATGAATTGGCAAAAGGGAAAGCAAAAATAGATGAAGTATTCTATTCACCTTTTCATAAAAAGGGAATTGTTGAACCTTTTAACATAGATCATGAAGACAGAAAACCAGGCATTGGAATGTTCCTAAAAGCAAAAAAAATGTTTGATTTTAATACTAAGGGATCCTTTATGATCGGAGATAAATATTCTGATATCGGATTTGGAAAAAAAACCGGATTGAAAACAATATTTGTTCGTTCCGGTGGTGGAGAAAATGAATTTTTACAAAATAGAAACGAAACTGAATATCAACCTGATTTTGTTGTGAAAGATCTGCTGGTTGCAGTAAAATTAATAGAGGAACTAGAAAAATAAATGAAGAAAATAATTAGTATAAGCCTATTTGCCATTTTGCTTACATACTGCACAGTTCCCTCAGAATCAAATTCAATTCTAGATAAACCTACAAATCTTAATGCCGGTTGCAATTACGTACAGGAAGTAACTCTCAGCTGGTATTACGATCAAATATATGAAGTAAACTTTTTGGTTCGAAGAAAAGCAGAGGATGGAGTTTATACTGTTATTGATACGATCGAAGCTGGTATATACGAATATTGTGATGTTAATGTAATTGCCGAAACTACATACAATTACATGATCGCTGCAGTTAATGCGAATAGTCAGAGTGAATGGAGCGATGAAGTAAGTGTTCATATTGATCCGGGATTTCAAAGTTTGAATTTTGGAACTGACACTACTCTGGAATTAGTAACCTGGAACATCGAACATTTCCCCAAAAATTTAGATACAACTCTGGAATATGCAGCTCAAATAATTCGTGGTGTGAACGCTGATATTTATGCTCTGCAGGAAATTGAGAGCAGCACATATTTTAATGACCTTATTGCAATTCTAAATTTTGACGATCTAATTAATACATGGGACGGATACCGTGCTACATCAGCAAGTTATTCTGTGAATCTGGCATATATCTATAAATCAAATATTTTAGGAAATACCAATATCTATGAGATTTACAGTTCGAGTGCTTACAGCAGGCAGTTCCCACGACGCCCACTTGTATTGGAAATGCAGTGGAACGGGGAAGAAGTATATGTTATTAATAATCATTTTAAGGCATTGGGTGATGGGTATCTGGATCTGAGTGATGCATGGGATGAAGAGACCAGACGGTACGATGCCTGTAATTTACTGGATGAATATATTTCACAAAACCTGCCGGATGAAAATGTGATCGTTCTGGGTGACCTTAATGATAGACTTACCGATACACCAAGTAATAATGTGTTTATTACATTCTTAAATGCGACTGACGAATACGACTTCACAGATATGGAAATAGCAGAAGGTTCATCTGCTTATTGGTCATATCCCAGCTGGCCCAGCCACCTAGATCATATTCTAATTACCAATGAACTTTTCGATGAATTTGTATTAGATGGTTCTGATATTCAAACTTTATGCATTGATGATCTTCTTGATGATGGTTGGAGCGAATACGATTACACTGTTTCCGATCACCGCCCTGTTGGCTTGAAACTTGCATACAATTAAATCAAATAGAAAAACTAAAGGAGAATTCATGAAATTTTTAATTATTTTTATTATAACTTTATTTTGTATAAATGCATTGGTGGCAGAAGCTGCCTATGTGCCTGGACAAATTATGATACAGCTTTCCAACTTTGAAGACTGCACAATCGAAAACCTGGAAGCCGACATGAAAATAATTAATTTACATAAGATCAGATTACTTTCGAAGAGGATGAATATCTGGTTATTTGGTTTTGAATCCGGAAAAGTAAGTGATTCCAAGATAAAACAACAAATAAGAAATCATTTATTAGTTCAAGAAGCTCAATTCAATCACTATACTTCACAGCGTGAGCTATTTCCAGATGATGAATATTTTGATCTGCAATGGAATATGCATAACACGGGTGCAGGCGGTGGTGTGGAAGATGCTGATATAGATGCTCCTGAAGCATGGGATATCACCACAGGCGGAGTTACTGTGCGGGGTGATACGCTGGTTATTGCAGTTATTGATGGTGGCTGCGATCTTACTCACGAGGATCTGAATCTCTGGAAGAATGAGAATGAAATTCCTAATAATGGTATAGATGATGACAATAATGGTTATGTAGATGATTATGATGGTTGGAATGCTTATAATCATACCGGTAATGTACCTACAGATAGTCATGGAACACACGTTTCGGGAATTGCAGGAGCCATTGGAAATAATGAGCTGGGTGTTGCGGGTGTAAATTGGAATGCTAAGATCATGCCGATTGCTGGAGAATCAAGTGTAGAATCTGTAGTAGTAGAAGCTTATGGATATGTATTGGAAATGCGTCAGCTTTATGATGAAACTGATGGAGAATTTGGTGCTTTTGTGATTTCTACCAATGCATCTTTTGGGGTAAATTATGGCAATCCAGCCAACTTTCCTTTGTGGAGTGCAATCTATGATTCATTAGGTTTAGCCGGAGTTTTGAGTGCTGCAGCTACAATGAATATTAACGTGAATGTAGATGAAGTTGGTGATATGCCCACCGCGTGTGAAAGTGATTATCTTATCACTGTAACCAACACCACAAAATATGATATCAAAGCAGGTTCAGCCGCGTACGGATTAGAAACAATTGATCTGGGAGCTCCGGGTAGTAGTATTTATTCAACTAATTATAATAATGGTTACTCTTATAAGACCGGAACATCCATGGCAACACCTCATGTGGCTGGAGCTGTGGCAATGATGTTTTCGGCTGCAACAGAAGATTTTTTATTGGAATACGAAGAAAATCCTGCAGAAAAGTGTTTAGAAATAAAGCAGTATATTCTGGATGGAGTAGATATTTTGCCATCTTTGGAAGGCGTGACAGTTTCCGGTGGAAGATTGAACATGTACAATTCGCTTGATCTGATGCCGGGAGTGAATGCAGGGGAAAATGGTCTTCCTGCTCCAAGTATTCATTTGGCAAATTATCCCAATCCATTTAATCCATCAACCACGATATCATTTAATTTAACTACCGAGATCACAGAAAACACGAAGTTAGTGATATATAATTTGAAGGGTCAGAAAGTTAAAACTTTGCCTGCCACCCAGAGTCCCGTGTCTTCGCTCGGGAAAGGGTTAGTTATTTGGAATGGGAAAGATCAAAGCAATCAGGCAGTTTCTAGCGGGATATACCTCTATAAATTGAATATAGAAAATTCACCTGTGAATAAAATGATATTGCTGAAATAAAGTATTTTTTCATCCTGAGTGCTGCATTAGCAGTGTATCGAAGGATGGTGAGAACATGATCGAACTATGCACTTCGATAAGTCGTATTCACTCCTACTCAGTGTAACAGGAGTTATTAATAAATATGGAGTTACTATGAATAAAATTATTTTTGCTTTTTGTTTTATGCTTTTCGCATTTTTATGGGCAGAAGAGCTTCCCAAAATTGAATACGATAAATTAGCGATTGGAAAAGAACAAACCCTAGAGATCATGACCTGGAATATTCAGAATTTCCCTAAAAATGAATTTAGTATTGATTACGCTGCAGAAGTTATTAATGCGTTAGATGCTGATATTATCGGGTTGCAGGAAATGGAGAGTGACTCGGCATTTTTCTGCCTAGTAAAACAACTTAATGATATAGATAAACACAACTGGAGCGGTTACAGGGCAAACAGGAATTACTGGAAGCAGGAATTGGCATTTATTTATAAAACCGATCTGATCGGAGTGGATAAAATTTATGAAATTTACTACGGGGACTATAAACCTTTTCCGCGGAGTCCGCTTGTTATGGAATTCACTTATGCCGAACATGAAATTGTAATTATAAACAATCATCTTAAAGCAATGCCCGGAGCCAAAAATGAAGCACGCCGTCGGGAAGCAGTAGAGAAACTGGATGTATACATCAAGCAGGAATTTCCCGACGTAAATGTGATCGTGCTGGGTGATTTGAATGATAGATTAACCGATGCGACTGAAGAAAACGTGTTTACAACTTTCCTCGATAAACCGGAAGAATATAAATTTGTCGATCTGGAAATTGCAAAAAATGACAGTGCTGACTGGAGTTTTCCTTACTGGAAATATCGCGGACATATCGATCACATTCTCATCTCCAATGAGCTCTATGATGAACACAATAATGCTGATTCCTTTGTAAAAGTGATAACCATTGATAAATTTATGGAGGGTGGAGAAGACTCACGTTATAAATATATTACCGACCATCGACCGGTTGTGATTAGATTGAAATTTCCGGAAATGCAAAAGAAATAATTCTTTACCTGTTTAACAATACTCAGAAGAAGTAGTAAGGGCTTGCCATGGCAAGCCCTTACTTTATGGTATCATGATTACGAATTTTCTTCAGGTTCCAAGTGAACCATTACATCTATTATTTTAGGATTACTACCGATAAGTGCTTGCTGCACATCTTCTGTTATATCATGTCCTTCCGAAACAGAGAGATCACCATCTACTTCCAAATGCAGATCCAGATAAATTGAACTGCCAAGTTTCCGGCTTCTCACCTTATGAAATCCTTTCACACTTTTAATTTCAGAAATCACTTTAGAAATGTGCAGATATTCTTCTTCGGTGATACCCGTATCCACCAGCTCATTTATATTCTTAAAAATAATTTCAACAGCAAGCTTGATGATAAAAGCAGCTACGATTATAGCTCCGATATGATCTAAAATTATCAGTTTAGGGTTTATCAGAGATGCAACCACTGCAATGAGCACAGGTATTGATGAAAGCGCATCTGTACGGTGATGCCAGGCATTTGCCTTAACAGCAGATGAATTTGTTTTTACTCCAACCTGATATGTTTTACGAAATAATAACTCTTTGAAAATTATTGAAAAAATAGGTCCAACGATCGTGAAAAGTTTTAATTTATCCGCATGGCCTACATTGATAGTTGCAATAGCATGATACCCTATCCCGCAGGCTGCAGTCAGCAAAATTATTCCAATTATAATTGTAACAAAAGATTCAATTTTCTGGTGACCATAAGGGTGATTATCATCAGGTGGGGCAGTCCAGAATTTTACTCCGAGTAAAATAACCAGATCTGTGGAAGTATCAGAAAAACTATGAGCAGCATCTGCTACAACTGCCTGACTGTTTCCCATGAAGCCCAGCACAAACTTGATTATGGAGATAAGTACATTCAACACTAATCCCCAAAGGGTGATCTTCATTATCTCTTTTTTATTATCCATACAAACCTTATATAATTTTCAAAAGAAAACTGTCAACAACGGGCAATTATAAACACAATTTCATATAATGTATTTATATTAACCGAAATGGTCTATATATACATTTCCATTGTTTTTATTTACACGTATTCCCCAGTCAGGATATTCAGGACAGTAAATAAAAATCCAATACTCGTCGAACAATTCCGGTAACCCAAGGGATATATCGTAAGGCTCGTAACACTCTTCCATAATAAGAACAGCATCACTTAAATCAATTGGTAATGTCACCGGCCTTGATAATTCTACCTCATGAGTACCGGAACCATTTCCATAAACAGTTACCGTGGTGATCCTCTCTAAACCGGTAGAAGTACATCCTGCAAAGATCAAGCCTATCGATACAAGACCGAGTAAAATTATTGTTTTCATAATCTCTTTTTTATTATTCATACTTAACTAAACAACTTTTAAGTAAAAACATTGTCAATGCAATATTGGTAAGTTTCTGCTAATGTCTCCGTCACTCTATCTACACTGCCGGAACATATGTCATCCTGAGCTTGTCGAAGGGTGAAGGTTGGAGAAATCTATTTGCTATTTTAGATCATTCATTCTTTTGGATCGTCAAAAGAACGAATCAAGAAAACCTCGTCATTTTTAGTATACTTTTTCCCGGATGGATCAGCATAAAACAAATTATGAAGTAAAATAAAAATGGAAATTATAAATAGTTTTCGTTACATTTCATCCGGCGTACTAAAAGTGACCTTTTTAATGATAACTATTTCACAATTTTTTTACCTGAAATCTTAAAACTGTTTTCAGTTTCTCCGGTGCAACTTTCCTCGCATCAGAAAGATAAATTTCTCTGTGAGCTTTTGAGATTCGAGATAAATTTTGTTGTTCTGCAAAATCTTCCATCTGCTTAAAACTTTCCGGTTCGTTATCGTAACTGCCCAAGTGCATCATTTGAACACATTCGCTATCGGTAATTTTCTCAAATTTAACACTATTCAATAATTCATGTGGTTTTTTCTTCTTGGTTTGTTCGATCATCATCATGGCAAATTGCACATCAACAAAATCGGGTTGCCTTATCATTAATTTGAAAACGAGGTCATTTTTATTAAATTTGCCATCAAACTTCTTCTTGGCTTCTTCATTTAGATCCCAAACTCCTTCCAGCGGATAAACCGTATAATCAAAATATCCTTTTGGCTCTAACCCTTTTTTGGGGCTCATTTTTACTGCATAAGAAAGTGAATACAAAACTGCAATATACTCCGGGAAATGATCATCGTTAGGATTTCCAGATCCCTCAATTGTGAAATATTTATACTCGGGAATTTGAATTATTACCGGTTTATTTTTGGGCAAGTATATTTCTTTTTCCTTTTTTCTCCATTCATGTTTCACTTATTATTCTCCTATTTGGCAATCATTTTTATTATTCATTCTTATCCTTCCTATGAAGAGCAACTAGAAAGAGTCATCCAGTCTACCATTCAAAAGATCTCTCTCAGCACATCCAAGAAGTATTCCACCTCTTCTTCCGTATTAAATATCTGAATCGAGATGCGGATCATCAGCCGGCCTTCCCATTCAATTACAGGAACCTCAATTTTATATTTATCATATAATAGATCTTTAAGTTTTTGTGCAGAATATTTATTTGGAACTTCAATTATACCCATCATCAAACAGTCTGCCAGTTTGGAATAAAGAGATTTTTTCCGGGTTATCTTATTCGCTTCTTGTATAAAGTGTTTTACGAGAGTATTGCATCTCTGTTTCAACTCGACTACATTATTTTCCTCATAAAAACTAATTGAAGAAGGAATTGTAAGAAATGATGATAGATCACTTGTACCGTAGAACTGGTTGGAATCTATATAATCGCTTCCACTTTGTAACTCTCTATCTGTGCCCCAACCCCAACCGGTTATGAGGGGTTTTACTATTGACTGCAGCTCCTTCCTAACATATAAAAAGGCAGTTCCCTTGGGTGCAAAAAGCCATTTGTGAATATTGCTGAAATAAAAATCCGGAGCTATCTGATTAATATCTAAAGGATATTGACCAACGGCATGAGCTGCATCCACAATAGAAATAATATTATTTTCCCTGGCTAAATTGCATATCTCTTTTGCCGGGAAGAGTTGAGCTGTCATTGAGCTGATATGGCTAAAAAAGATCACTTTAGTTTTGGAATTAATACATGATTCTATTTTACTTATTATTTCAGTTGTATGCGGTAATGGCAGATCAAAATTAATCACCTTTATCTTGAATCCCTTTTCTTGTTGCCAGAATTCCCAGGCATTAATACAAGCTCCATATTCGTGGTTGGTAACCAGCACTTCATCACCTTCTGTTAGATCCAATGATCTTATAACTGTGTTCGTGGCATAAGTTGCGTTTCTGGTTAGAGTGATGTCATCAGCTTCAGCATTAATAAAACTCCCAATTGATTGCCGGGATCTATTGAGTGCGGGGAGTAAAGTTTTTTGATAGAATTCAACCGGTTGATATTCAACAACTCTTTGCCACTCCTGGTATTTACTGAACACGGCTTTTGGGCAAGCACCAAAAGAACCGTTATTGAAAAAAAAGATATCTTTGTTTATTAAGAAATTATTTTTATTTATCATGTGATCCCTGTTTTTAAACATTCTAACACAAACTTGTACGACTAAAACTCGTTATCTGACAAACCTCTTACAGATCAAGGCAGCAATATATGCTTCAACTAAACCCAAGGGTGCATTAATCCATAGCAATCCGGTTGGTAAAAGGTTCATATTCCACATAACTATCCACATCATCACAAACACAGTGAACCAGGCAATAAGAGCAGATTGAATTGCAGAAAATTTCTTGGAAAGTACAAATATTATAGCGGCAAACAGAAATCCCCAGATCATCCAGGTAATGCCATTTATTAGTTCATTTGGAAAGACTAATCCAAAATTTTCAAATTGCTCGATCCAGTAAAACTTTATGAACAGTTCCCATCTGATAGTTTCAAATATATTGATCCAGATCCCTGCAAATAAAATTGGTAAAATTGTTTTTTTGAACATACATTTTCCTCCTTTTCATAGGGCAACACGATGTGACAAATACAAAACCGAAATTGAAAGTAAAACAGATAAGTGTCAATAACAAACCTATTTAACGCAGTAAAATAGTTCATAGATCAAGTAGTTGATTGGTTTGGTATTTCATTTAATTCTTTGACAATAATCCTCTAAATTGGAATTAACATATAGTAAATAGGAGTTGTTATGAAATTTTACTCATCAATTGCACAAAGTTATGATTATATTTTTCCGGTTAAACAAGCTCAAATAGATTTCATAAAATCAGAATTTCCCCCTAAAACAAAACTTATAGAGATCGGATCCGGAACCGGAAACCTTACAATTGTACTAGCAAATGCCGGCTACTTAATGAGTGGATTGGAATATGATGAAAATATGTTGGCTTTGGCTCAAGGGAAATCTGATGATGTACATTGGAAATGCGGAGATATGCGAGAAATTGACCAGATTATACAAGGAGATCTTTTTGATGGAATTATTTGTTTTGGCAATACCCTGGTTCATCTATCCGATGCAAAAGATATTGAGTGTTTCTTAAGAAAAGCATACGATTTACTTCATGATGATGGAATAATTGCGATTCAAATAATAAATTATTCCAGGATTTTCGGTCAGAAAATTGATCATCTTCCCACAATTGAAAATGATAAGATTCAATTTGTTAGAAATTATAAGGCTTATAGAAATCCTAGAAAAATAGAATTTCAGACAATATTAACAATCAAAGAAACAAACGAAATTATCAAAAATAAAATAGATTTATTTCCAATTTTCCCGGAAGAATTATATGGGCTGATGCATAAAATTGGATTTTCCAAAATTCAAAAGTTTAGTGATTTTTCTAAAAATGAATTTACTCCTGATTCAATTCCATTTATAATAACAGGACAAAAATAAGTGATGTCTCATTGATGTTGTATCAATAATAAACGAGTTGCCTGAGTGCCTTGGTGCAAAGCAAATGAGTTTTAGTGAAAAAAAGCCCTTAGTCTATTTTCTTAAACTAAAGGCTTATAATTTATTTTTTCTTTTTAATCGAATGCTTTATCTGTAGTCCAAACTTCCCAGACTTTTCCCACTAGTTCTGGTCCTGGTTTTAGTGTCATTTTGCCCGGTTTCCAACCGGAAGGAGTAGCTTCACTTCCTTTGCTGTTTCTCACTAATTGGAACGCCTGCACTTGACGCAGAGTTTCATTCACATTTCTGCCAACTGGTGGTGTGAGCACTTCATATCCCTGCACATTTCCATCGGGATCGATAATGAAACGTCCACGTGTTTCTACTCCGCCAACTTCATCATAGATGCCGTAAATTTGCCCAACTTTTCCACCGGCATCAGACATCATAGCATAAGGAATTCCTCCCTTCACCATTTTAGATAATTCATTATCATTCCACATTTTGTGTACAAATACACTGTCTACGCTCATAGAAAGAACTTCAACTCCGAGTTTCTGGAATTCAGGATATTTATCAGCAACTGCCGATACTTCAGTAGCTCATACGAAGGTGAAGTCGCCCGGATAGAAACAAAGAACGACCCATTTTCCTAGATAGTCTGATAATTTAACATTAATAAATTTTCCTTTTTGATAAGCCGGTGCAGTAAAATCCGGTGCTTTTTGTCCAACTTTTATCATAATCTCCTCCTTCTTTGTTTCAATTTGTTTTTCTACTGGTTCAGTTTTTAAATTGTCGCTTACAGGTCCGCCCGTAGGTCTGGCGCAGCCAATTTTCATTTCTTCCGGCATGATAAGTTACCTCTCTTTTTATTATTTAAGAAGTATATAACCAAATTTAAAAAGATGAAATTTAGAAGTCAATCAAAATTGATTTAAAGATCAAGGACTTATAAATTAAGCCTTTCAGTGTTGGCTGAAAGGCTTAATGAACAACAAAACTATTTATTAAAAACTAAAACCAAAAGTTAATGATCCACCAAGTCTGACTGGTCCGCCAATTTCAACGGTTTTTGTAATATTACCATCTACTTCTTCAAACATTACTTTGTCATCTCCACTAATAAGAAGTCCGCTGGAAATTTCTAAGGTAAGGGGTTTGAATTTCATTACACGATAACCGCCCCCGATAAATGTATAGAATGCTTCAGCTTTTTCATCTCCAACTTCAACTCCCAGATCGACAATACCTCCTTGAAGAAACAAACCGTAATGCGGTTCACTTCCAAAGTAACCTTTTATATAAGCCCCATAATTTTTTGTTATATCAACAAATAAAACTTTACCGAATCCCATAAATCCACTAACTGCAATATTTCTAGTTACTCTAAATTCATAATTAAAATTTGGTGAACCAAAGATTAGCATCAGCGGATCAGATGAAATTGTGTGTCTGTATGGAATCTTTTTTTCTGACTCAGTTATAACTACTTGTGCAGAAATTAGTGAAAAAGTGAAAATAATTAATAACAATCCTAAAATAATTTTTTTTTTCATATCTTATCCAGAACTATTTTATCTCTTTTACTTCAATACTATTCCACTTATGTTTTGTAGTAGTTTCGAAGTTTTCAAATTCAAACAGTTCGTTTGTAATGTTCTTACCATTTTCATCGATTATAGAATTGATCCTGCTAATTTGAATATTATACAAAATTTTCATATCGATAACTGAAATTACTTCTTTACTTTTGGAATCCAATCTACCCATTATTACATCACCGTCACCGGTTGTAATCTCCAAATGAATACCTTGTTCTATCTTAATATCTTGGATAGGTTCGGTTTCTACAATTTCAACTATTTCAGATGAGTTTATTTCTACTGCATTTATTACTTCAGCTTCAACAATGCTTCCAGCTTGTAATACAGCATCTCCACCCTCTATAAACAAACCAAACACACACAAAAGCAAAGTAACCACAATTGCAGTTGCAGATTTATCTTTACCTTTAAGAACAGAATTTACAGAGATAGGAATAATACTACCATCTACTGCATTTACACGAGACAACTGAATAGACATACTGCCGGGTTTTCCCAATATCCCATTTGGATCAACCGATACAATTTTACCAACAGCTTTAGAACCACTCTGCACAACCAGCTCACCATTAATTGAAACATCATTTAATACTCTAAAGTTCACTTTTTGACCCACATGAGCATTTAACGTGCTTATAGTGTTGGTTACTTCAAGTTGGATCATAGTACCTACTGGTATGGTTACAGCAGCTAATTGTATAGAACTTTGAAAAAACAATAATGTTAAAACAAAAATTGAAACCACCCTAAGATTTTTCTTTTTCATTACTCCTCCCTATATTTTAAATTGTTTTGTAAAATTAATTTGTATTTCTTTATTATAATCATTTACTACTTGGATTGAACCGTATATCGACCCTAAATAAAAACTTGTAAAGAATACTCCAGACATAATACCTAAGCTCTCTCTATCATTATTGAAACAATCATATGTCATGTAGAAAAGGATAGAATTTACAATTAGTGAAGCAAATCCAGTTCCATATCTTTTTGTGTAGAAATATCCACTGCCGGGAATTAGTATTCCAGATATTATTGCAGTCGACTTCTTTTTATATTTAAGAGGTGTGTTCTTTAAGATAAGTTCTTTAAAATGCTTTGATGTCAGTTGTAGATCACTACTTTTTATTGAGTCCAATTGCATTATCGCTTCGTCATATTTTTTTAAATTGATATTATTAAAGGCAGAATATAAAAGCAGTTCATCTCTTTCTTTACCATCGAAATCGTATAAGTACTTTTTTATTTCATCGTTAGATTCATAGAAATATGAAATTTGAGAATAAGTTTTAATAATATTCAAAATTGCATTCTTATTATTGGATTCGATCTTTAGAATATCTTTATAGGAATCTATTGATTCAATATAATGATCTGCTAAATAATAGCATCTTGATATATTACTGATATTCTTAATATAATTCGTATTATCAGGAAAATAGCTGTTAATCCTTTTATATTCTGTTATTGCTCTGTAGTATTCTTCATCTTGCAATAAGCTATTTGCAAATTTCTCCATTCTAAGAATCTCTTGTGAGAATAGAGATGCTACAAACATTAATAATAATAATAAAAATAATTGTTTCATTTACATTCCTTTACTGGGTCAAAATATTTAATTCTATTTCCAACGATTGTTTTTTCATAATAGTGTAGATCATGACCACATCTATTCAGTCTATCTATTGTCATTAGAATTCCTGTAACTCCGTGCTTTCTTAAACAAGCAATACTATAATGTGAGCAGGAAGGATACATCTGGCAATTATCTTGTTTTATTGGTGAAATTCCTATTTGGTAAAATTTTACTAAAAAATGTATTGGAATAACAAAAGGATTGATAACTTTAATTATTACTTCTTCTCTTTCGGGATTAACAAAATCTTCAGGTGAATTCAATTTGCCAAATAACGATGTTACACTTATAACTACGAATATTAATGTTGTCAGTGTTTCTTTCATTTTCCTCCATTTTCTTTTAGTATTATTTTCTAACATAATTCTGAATGCTGTAAGCGAAAATGAAAATTTTAGAATATATTGTCAAATAGAAAATAGTTTAGATGAAGTATTAAAAAAGCTCATCCCAATTTCTTAGAATGAGCTGTTAATATTAGAAATTCTATTTCAATAGAAGGCACCTGTTCATGGCTTCTGCTTTACCATTAACGATGAGTTTATAGAAATAGATCCCGGAACTAACCGGTTGATCATTTGAATCGGTTCCATCCCAAATGACTGACCCTTCGTCTCCGCTCAGGGTGACAGGTATTGTTTTCACTTTTTGTCCTTTTAGATTATAAATTGAAATCTCTGTGCTCTCCGTGTGCTCTGTGGTTAAACTAAATGAGATCGTAGTTACCGGATTAAATGGATTAGGATAATTACTTAAATTTATAAAAGTATCCGGCAGCTCCATATCCACACCAACAAGAAGTTTTTCTACAACATTAGAAAACGCTGCCTCTGCCACAATACCATTTGTATATTGTGCAACCACAGCATATTGATACATACCTGCATCTAATTGTTCCCAGCCGGTATCTATATAAACAGTTTCGTCAATTACAGTAGAGAGAAGTTCCCAAAGGTTAGGATATTGGTTGTTATATTCATTGAAGCGGAAAACTTCATAGTTCTCGAGTTCTCGAGCAGCAAGTGAATCCCAGGTGAGCGTTACTTCGGTATTTTCTTCATTTATAACCGCAACAACATTTGTAGCAGGGAGAGCAGTTTCAGTCAAAGTTATCGTTCCCAGATCAATATTTTCAGTTCCAACCGACACAATTTCAGAATGAATATCATAACCTTCAAGAGTAATTTCTAAAGTGTAATCATCATTCTGTTCAACAGTTGGGAAGAAAAAATCTCCATTAGCATCTGTTAACATTTGGTAGGTTTCTATACCGGTTAGAGTGACGTCACAATTTTCTAAACCTACTTCCGGTTGATCACTGCCAACCACATGTCCGCTAAGTTCGATAGTTGTTATGGGATCCGGTATAAATGCTGCACCACCGGTTGAATGGTAAGCAGGATAAGGATTAGGAAATTCTACCCAATCTCCGCCAACACCCTGAGCGATATCGTAGGCAAAATATGGAATACCATCATCTCCACGTGTTGCAGTAAGATAAACTGTGTTGTTGCCAACAGCCATTCCGCGTCCTTGCCCGTTACTGGCAGGAATAGAACCTGTGAGCTGGATCATCTCACCTGTATTAATATTTATAGAATAAAGTCCGGAAGTACCATACTCTGTATAGCCATAAAAGAGGTCATCGAGCGGATTGTAATCAAGAGCAAAAAATCGGAAACTATTACCTGTATAAACATCCAGAACTAATGTAGCTGTTCCGGTAGTTGTATCGATACTGTAAATTCCTTTGGGATCAGCATAATTAGAAAAACCGTATAGCGTTCCATTACCATAAGCAAGACTGCTCATATCTTCACTAATTGTGCAAATTTGCTGTGGAGTTGTACTTGGTGTTGCTTCATAAAGATCGGTTGTAAATGCTCCATTACATAAGTATAATATTCCTTCCGGTGATGCAGCTGCACCACTTACATCGAAATTGTAATGAGCAGTCCAATCTATAGCCGGGAATCCACTTAAGTCTGACGAATAAGTGGGTGGGGTAGAACCCTCTAATCCTACAAAGAGTGTTCCTGCACTTGCTAATGTAATTAGACACAAAAATGTTAAAATTGTTACGATTTTTTTCATGCTGTACGTCCTCCTATTATTTATTGTTAATTTCCTTTACTTTAAAAAACCTTTTAAACAACGATGAAATTGTTGTTAGATAAATTTGTCAAATACTAATAAAAATTGATGAGGGTGAAATATATTACAGTAAGAAAAAACATTATTGAATTATGGGTTATGAGGTTATTTTGTCAGAGACATTCATAAGATCATAAAATTAATGCAACTTGACATTTACGTAAGATATTTTTTTTAGGAAGAGTATTTATTAATAAGACTTAAAGTAGAACTTGGAGAGAAAATGGAAAACTTAAATCAGTTACTTGCAGTAAAAAGACAAAAGTTAGAGAAGCTAAAAGAATTGGGTGTGGATCCGTATCCAACCAGAAGTGCCCGTTCACATAAAATTACAACACTAATAGATGATAAAGATGATTTTGTTTCTTCGGAAGAGGTTGTAACAATAACCGGAAGATTGAAGGCAATGCGACGTCAGGGCAAAGTTGGTTTTGGCAACATTGCAGATGACAGTGGTAATATGCAGATCTTTGTAAAAAAAGAACAGGTTGGCGAAGAGAATTATGAAGTTTTTAAGCTGCTGGACCTGGGTGATTTTGTGCAGATACAAGGTGTGTGTTTTATTACACAACGCGGTGAATTTTCCATTCGTGCAGGAGTTGTTACAGTTTTAGGAAAAAGTCTGCTGCCGCTTCCAACAGTTAAAGAAAAAATGGTTGATGGCCAAAAACAGCGTTTTGATGAATTTACCGATATCGAGCTTCGATACCGCAAACGCTATCTTGATCTACTTCTAAATCCGGAAGTAAAAAAGACATTTGAAATTCGTGCTCAGATAATAAAAGAGATAAGAAATTTCTTAGATCAAAAAGGTTTTATGGAGGTGGAAACACCAATTCTACAGCCGCTTTATGGTGGTGCAAATGCACGTCCGTTCGTTACGCATCACAACACACTTAATATTGATCTTTACATGCGAATTGCTCTGGAACTTTATCATAAAAGACTCATCGTAGGTGGAATTGAACGTGTTTTTGAGATCGGGAAAAATTTCCGTAATGAAGGAATGGACAGAACTCATAATCCGGAATTCTCTATGTTAGAACTCTATCAGGCTTATGCAGATTATAACGATATGATGAATCTTACCGAAGATATGATATTGCACATAGCTAAAGAAGTTTTTGGCAAAGATGTTGTTCCTTTTGGTGATACGGAAATTTCTTTCAAAAAGCCGTGGAGACGTGCTTCCATGATAGATCTCATAAAAGAAGAAAGTAGTTTTGATGCTTTCGATTTTGATTTTGAAAAGATCAAAGCATTTTGCGAAGAGCATGGGATAGAAGTAGAAAAAACTGCCGGTCCGGGTAAACTTATCGAAGCACTTTTTGAGCGATTTGTTGAACCAAATTTGATACAGCCCACATTTGTAACTGATTTCCCAAAAGAGGTATCACCTTTGGCAAAAGTAAAGCCGGGACATCCTAACCTTACAGAACGTTTTGAACTTTTCATTAATGGAAATGAGTATGGAAATGCTTTTACCGAGTTGAATGATCCGGTAGATCAGCGACAGAGATTGGAAGCCCAAAGTAAATTACGAGAGATGGGAGATACAGAAGCCAATGTAGTTGACGAAGATTTCATGGAAGCTTTGGAATATGGAATGCCGCCAACAGGTGGATTGGGTATCGGAATAGATAGATTAATAATGCTGTTCACAAATAATACTTCAATAAAAGAAGTTATCTTCTTTCCACAAATGAAACCGGAAGAGTAATAAAATAAATCGCTGATGAACACTGATAATAAAGCTTAATTGTGATTAGATAAAAGCCTGCTGGAATTTCAGCAGGCTTTTATTATTTAGTGAGCACTTTACTTAATTTAAATAATCTATTACAGAAATATGATGTAGGGACGATTACCCTTAATCGTCCGAATTATTATTAACGTTTTTTGCGTGATAGTAGCCAGCAAATAATAAACAATGGTCCGGGCACTGCCAGTAATTCAATTAAGAGTACAAAATCTGGTTCACCATGAGCAAAGAGCATTGTTAAATGAAAAGCTATTATGCTTCCCGTTGCAATAACTCCACCCAATCCTTCCTTCCACCAGGCAACTATCAGCCCTAAAGTAAGTCCAATTGGAAAAAACGCAAAGGCAATTGCGTCACTTGTTTTCATGGTTCCAATTCCTGAACCAAAGAGATGAGCTCCAACAAATAAAACAATAAATGTTACAACAAGATAACTCCAGATCCTGGCAATCCAACGAATGATAATTACTGTCATGTTCTTCTGGATAACTACATTTTTTTCATCTTCCATTTGTCCTCCTTAAAATACTAATAACTTCATCAAGTTTTGTAATATCAATATATTACGCAAGTTATTTTATATTTTGGAAGAACTACTTTGTCAACAATCTCCTTGCCAAATATTATACATCAATTTTTTTTAAACTAAATTAAATCATTGGAGAATTGATGTTTCATATTATAATAGCGTTACGATATCTTAAAGGAAGAAAAAAGTTCTTCTTCACTTTTTCTAATATGCTTTCTCTGTTAGGAATCGTTATCGGTGTGTTTTCGCTGTTAGTTGTATCGTCTGTGATGAACGGGTTTGACTCTGATATGCGTGACCGGGTGATCGGCTCGAAAGCTGAGATCAAAGTTCACAAAGAAGACTATTCTCCAATTTCCAATTATAATGAACTTATTGAAGATATTACAATTCACAATAAAGTTATTGGAGCTGCACCGGTTTGTGATATTGAGATAATGATCCAGAAAGAGAAGGATATGTCATCTACTTTGTGTTATGGAATTGATCTGGATAAGCAAAAAAATGTAACCGAACTTCTCAATAAGATCGTTGTAGGTGCTCCAAATAAAGAGATACTGGATGATGATGGAATTATAATTGGACTGGATCTTTCCTTAACACTTAGTGCTACAGTAGGAGAGTATATTCAGCTTACTTCACCTCTTGGAACACAGCCGTCACCTTTCGGTTTGCTTCCTAAAAGTAAGAGATTGAAGGTTGTAGGAATTTATATTTCAGGAATGCCGGAATACGATCGGATTTATACTTATATTTCTCTCGAGAATTCCCAATATTTTCTTGGATATGGAGACGAAGTTACACAAATAGAAGTTAAATCTGTAGATCCAACCCATTCAGCACGAGTAGCAAATGAAATTCAAAACAATATAAAGGGTGATTTTATTGTGGAAGATTGGAGTGAATTTGAAGCTAATCTTTTTAATGCAATAAGAATGGAAAAAGCGGTCATGTTCCTAGTTCTTGCGCTTATGATTATTATAGCTTCCTTTAATATGACAGGGAATTTCGTGAAACTTGTTACAGAGAAACGAGTTGAGATCGGAGTCTTGAAATCAATGGGAGCATCGGGTAAAGATGTGGTTAAAATATTTATAAATATTGGTATAATCATAGGATTATTAGGAACACTCATCGGCTTAGTGCTGGCTGTAATTATGCTTTATGCTCAGATGAAATTCCATTTTATCATAATCCCGGTTCCAGGCTTCCCATTGCAATGGCTTCCGGTTGAGATCCGTTTATTAGATTTTATACTCGTTCCCTTAGTTGCTATAGTGATAAGTTTGCTTACCACGCTTCATCCTGCCGGCAGGACAGTAAGAATAGATCCAATGAAAATAATTAGAAATTAAAACGAATTATTACTGGTAAAATAAATAAGAGAATCGGCTATAACATTTCTATAATAATTATCTTTCAAAAATCAAAATAGACACTTAATAAAAAAAAATATTCATAGAAATAACCGTTATTAGTAGGTCTACGAATTTTGCAATTCTACTAAATCAATTTCATCTTGACAGTACCGTTAAGTAGCTGAAAATTAACCATTAAATCAATAGAACTCGAAGATTGACAGATCGTTATTCAGGCTGTTAACTTTATGCACATTAAAGAGTTATGGATTCATAATCGTCCATAACATCATCATGTTGATAAATTCAAATATTTTCAGGAGTCTTAAATGATACTAACCGACAACGCTTTGACCGTGCTAGAAAAGCGCTATTTCCGAAAGGACAATGATGGAAAATCAGTAGAAGATTGGGAAAAAATGATCAGAAGAGTTGCTGTGAACATCAGTAACGGGAATAAGGAAAAAGAGAAATTATACTTTGATCTTCTAGACTCCGGAAATTTTCTGCCAAACTCACCAACACTTATGAATGCAGGTCATGATCTACAACAACTATCAGCTTGTTTTGTATTACCTTTGGAAGACAGCATGGAGAGTATTTTTGAATCAATAAAAAATGCGGCATTGATCCATAAAAGTGGTGGAGGTACAGGATTTAGTTTTTCCAGATTACGTGAAGCTGATGCCCGTGTGAGAAGTACAAACGGTGTTTCCAGCGGACCGATCTCATTCTTAAGGGTATTCAATTCTGCAACAGATGCGGTAAAGCAAGGTGGAACTCGACGTGGTGCAAATATGGCTATTTTAACCGTAGACCATCCACAGATCCTGGAATTTATAACTTGCAAAGAGAATACACAGGAACTAACGAACTTCAATCTTAGTGTGGGTATTACTGAAAAATTCATGAACGCTGTTTATGAAGACAACGAATATGAATTGATCTCTCCGCATACAAAAGATGTAATAAAAAAGTTAAGGGCACGTGATGTTTTTGATCTGATAGTTAAAATGGCACATCAGAATGGTGAACCTGGTATTATATTCCTGGATAGAATAAACAAACATAATCCAACTCCTCATATTGGTGAGATCGAATCAACAAATCCTTGTGGAGAACAGCCGCTTCTTCCAAATGAAGCTTGTAATCTTGGTTCTATGAACTTAGCCGGAATGATCACGAATAATAAGTTCGATTGGGAGATCTTGAAAAAAACAACGAGGGATGCGGTTGATTTCCTGGATAGTGTTATTGATATGTCCAGATTCCCGCTTCCTGAAATAGATAAAATGGTAAAATCTAATAGAAAGATCGGGCTTGGCGTAATGGGTTGGGCAGATCTTCTTTTCCTGCTTAAAATTCCATATAATAGTGAAGAAGCTATTATTCTTGCAGAGCAAGTTATGGAATTTGTAGATTACCATTCTAAGATCAGGTCAATTGAATTGGCA
This sequence comes from uncultured Candidatus Cloacimonadota bacterium, assembly GCA_964578365.1. GTDB lineage: Bacteria > Cloacimonadota > Cloacimonadia > Cloacimonadales > TCS61 > Tenebribacter. The sequence goes on along the minus strand of CAZOCS010000020.1, from coordinate 7,951 downwards.
GAAGAAAAAGGTGCCTTCAAAAATTTCAAAGGCAGTATCTATGAGACAAAAAAATTGATCCGTGAAGATTTTAAATTGGATTGGAAAGATCTCAATAAACTTATAGCGAAAAAGGGCATTAGAAATGCAACGACAACAACGATAGCACCAACAGGCACAATAAGTATGATCTGTAATACTTCCGGCGGAGTTGAACCTCAATTTTCTCTGGTTTATGTAAAAAACGTGATGGATGGGAATAAGCTACTTTATATTAATCCTCATTTTGAAAAAGCAATTAAAGATGCCGGAATATACTCTGAAGAATTAATGGAGAGAGTTGCAGATGAAGGCAGTGTGGCACATATCGATGAAATTCCTCAGGAGATAAAAAAGGTATTTGTTACTTCGCACGATATATCACCGAAATGGCATATCCGCATGCAGGGTGCTTTCCAAAAATATGTAGATAATGCGGTTTCCAAAACTATAAACTTTACTAAAGAAGCTACCAAAGAAGAGATAAAAATGGCCTATGAACTTGCTTATGAATTGGGTTGTAAGGGCGTTACTGTGTATCGTGACGGCAGCCGCGAAAATCAAGTTTTAAATGTTGGTAAAGAAGTTAAAGAAACTCCAACAAATGGGCATAGAGTAGCACCTCGCGAACGACCGGAGATCACAACCGGGATGACCCAAAAAATAGAAACAGGCTGTGGACATCTTTATGTAACTATCAACTCTGATGAAAAGGGTGCCTGTGAAATTTTCACTCAAATGGGAAAAGTTGGAGGATGTGCTTCTGCTCAGCTAGAAGCAATTGCCCGGCTTACATCACTACTGCTTCGTTCTAATGTAAAGGTTAGTGCTATTGCGCGTCAATTGAAGGGAATTCGCTGTCCTTCTCCTATGTGGAGTAATGGTGAGATCGTAACTTCTTGTGCCGATAGTATCGCAAAATCTTTAGAAGTTTTTCTCACGCTGGATAAAGATACAGTTAAGAATATAAAGAAAATAAATAAAAAAGCATCGAGAAAACCAAAGAGACAATCTAAATCTGCTATGAAGATCTGCCCCGATTGCGGAAGTACAGTAGAGCATGCAGAGGGTTGCTTAAAGTGTAATTCCTGCGGTTGGTCTAAATGTTGATAAATTATTGAAGTAAGAAAAACTAAAAAAAGGGTAGGCAATTTTGCCTACCCTTTTTTTTATTGTTCATGAGGTATATATGAAAAAACTTATTATTAGCTTTGTAGTTTGTATGTTAGCACTATCACTTGCTGCAACTGTACGGGTTGTAACTTATAATGCACTTAATTTTGGTGATGAAAATGAAGACAGACTTCCCTTTTTTGAAACAGTTTTGAATGAAATAGATGCAGATATTCTCCTATTTCAGGAGATCGAAGATGGCTTGGGGGGGAGAGTTATTATTATCTATGCTCAATAATGGAACTGACGATTTTTCTGGATCTGTTTATATTAATGGACCTGACACAAATAATTATTTAATTTATCGAAATTCAGTTGTTACTTTTGCATCGCAGGATACGATAGCAACAGACCTAAGAGATATTTCAGAATTTGAATTAATAATAGATGGGAATTTGATCAGGTTTTATAGTTGCCATTTAAAGGCAAGCACAGGTTTTGAAATTGAGCGTCTGGCAGAAGTAACAAAACTGCGTGATCATTTGAGTTTATTACCAGAGAACACGGAATTTATTATTGTTGGTGATATGAATTTTTATACAAGTAGTGAACCGGGATATCAAAAATTTATTGCTGACGAAGGTAACAATATAGGGAGAAGTGAAGATCTTTCCGATCAGGTTGGCGAATGGCACAATAACTCCGATTTTGCTGGTGTGCATACCCAATCAACTCGCTCAACTCAATTTGGCGGTGGTGCCAGCGGTGGACTTGATGACAGATTTGATTTTATTTTTTCTTCTTATCAATTAAATAACGGAACAGGTTTAGAATATATAAATGATTCAATTACATCATTTGGAAATGATGGTGCACACTTTAATGTGTCAATAAATTACGGAGATAATTCTGTAGTTTCACCAGAAGTTGCAGATGCTTTGTATTATGCTTCCGATCATCTACCGGTTTTTGCAGATTTCAATACGATTACTTCTACCGAACCGATGATCATTGTTAGTATTCCAAATATTATATTGGAATGGCAACAGGGTACAGAACACAATATAGAATGGGCAAGTTCAAATTATACTGGGAACGTAAAGATCGAACTGCTAAATGATGTATCTGAAGAGCGGGAAGTTCTTGCAGCTTCTACCGAAAATGATGGTTTATGGATTTGGAATATTCCGGAAGATCAAATTCTTGGAGAATATAGAATTATGATCTCTGATGCAGTTGACGGTGATCCGGTCGATGAAAGTAATAATGCATTTTATATAATTGAGCCAATTAGTGATTACACAATATACGATATTCAATATTCACTTACTGGTCCATCTCCTTTGGAGGGTGAGCAGGTTATCACTTATGGGATAGTAACAGGAGTTTGTGATCTTGGTTATTTTCTGCAAGATGGAGAAGGTGCCTGGAATGGGATATTTGTTTATGAGTATGGCAGCAATGTTGATGAAGGTGACGAGATTAATATTCATGCGACTGTGGCAGAATATTACGATAAAACAGAATTAACAGATATTGTGGAATATAGTGTTCTTTCTGTTGGGAACACACTTCCTGAAGCGAGTATCCTAAGTACAATTGAAGTTAATCAGGAAGACTATGAAGGTGTTCTTGTACACATTGATCAAGCTGAATGCACCGATTACAATCCCGAGTATGGTGAGTGGCTGGTAGATGATGGAACGGGCATAACAATGGTAGATGATCTGATCTATGAGTTTATTCCTGAAATTGGAACATCTTATAATATCACAGGTATTGTTGATTTTTCCTTTAGCTCATTCAAGATTGAACCACGCTATTCAAGTGATATAACCGATAATTCTTCTGTTGAAGAAGATGTTGTGAACGCAGAGAATAGCCTGTTTAATTATCCAAATCCGTTTAATCCAACAACAACGATCTCATTTAATATTACCACAGAAAATGCGGAGTTGATTATCTATAATCTGAAAGGACAAAAAGTGAGATCATTTATAATTGATCAATCTACAAATTCACCTATTCACCAAGTTACATGGAATGGGACAGATAGTAATGATCAACCAGTATCTTCAGGTATATATTTCTACAAATTAATTTCAGGAGATCATGAACAGACAAAGAAAATGATCTTAATGAAATAAATTGAATTAGTTAAATTTGTAACTATAATCTTCGAAGGATAATGATCAGGTTCTGCGTATAAACTTTCCGTACCCTGGTTTTTGTAGAATTCCTTTTTCTGCATCGAATACGATCTTACCGCGAACAACTGTTTTATCAATAGAACAGGCAAACTCAGTGTTATTGAATGGTGAATATTTACCCTTGGAATGAATCTGTTTTTCATCTACAAGATAGGTTTTGTTCAAATCTATAATTGTAAAGTCTGCATCAGTTCCAATTTGTAAGCTTCCTTTTTCGGGGAACAATCCATAACGCTTTGCTGCATTTTCCGAAGTTAATTCTATCATTTTTTTTAAATCTACTTTTTCTTTAAGATAGAATTCTGAGAATAGATAGGAGATCATGAGTTCCGTTCCCGGAATGCCATTATAGACCTTTGAAAAATCATCAAATCTTTTTCCTTTTTCATAGTCACACCCGGCATGATCTGTCGTTACAAAATCAAGTTCCCCTGTTTTTAAACATTTTCTCAAAAAATCTCTGTCCTCATCATGTTTTACGGGTGGTGCTGTTTTAAGTCTTCCTTTTAGAATTGGAAGATCTTTAGATGTGAATTGCAGATAATGAGGGCAGGATTCGAAAGTGACTTCGAATTGCTTTTTGCTTTCCAGTATCAGCTCAGAAGCTTCTTTGCTGCTGATGTGAACAAAGTGTACTTTGTTCCTTTTGCCGAGAGATGAGAGTATGTGTTTTACTGCTTCTACCTCAGCTTCCACAGGTCGGGTCTTCACATAATTTTTAGATAATTTCATTTGTTCGTTAGTTATAGAATTCATTGAATTCTTGATAACATTCTCATCTTCGGCATGAAAAGCAAAAAGGATTTCCGGGAATTGTGAGAAAACAATATTAATATCTTTGTAAGAAAGGGCTGCGAATGTTTTCATACCAGAAATTGTATAAATTTTTAAACCAACAACACCTGCATTCCATAGCTCTAGAATCTTTTTCCTATCAAGTGGTATATCATTCTTTGCTATCCCACCCCAAAGAGCAAAATCTATAACTGCTTTAGGTTTGATAACTGCCAGTTTTTTGTTTAAGTTTTCAAGATTTGTTACTGCAGGAATAGATGTGCAGGGCATATCTATAATGGTAGTTATTCCACCATAAGCTGCAGCTGTAGTGCCGGAAGTGAAGTCCTCTCGATCGGTAAATCCTGGATCATTGAAATGAACATGAGCATCAATGCAGCCGGGAATGAGTAATTTTCCGTGAAGATCGATAACTTGTGTATCTTGTTCTGGTTTTATATCCTTACCAATTTGTATGATCTTATTATTAAAAAGTATATCGGAGATCTGTGTCTTTTCTCCATCTAAGATAAAAGCATTCTTTATAATTATCATCTTAACCTCAAATAGAAGAGAAATTTACAGTAAAATGTTGTCAACTCAATAATAGATTTGCAAATATCTGATAAGTCATTTGACAAAAATTGTAACTCTTTAGAATTAACATCGTTAAAACTATTAGTAGTAAAATCATATAGTTCTAAAAAGAGGTATAATGTTTTATAATGAAATTTTAAGCAAAATGATGAAAGAAGAAACTAATCCTGTTAATAAAATGTATCTTCATGAAATTTATATCAAATGGAATAAGATCTCAAAGGCAATTGAAGATAGCAATGGATCGAATGATGAAATTGTTAAAATGCTCAATGTGTTTCGGGATTCCATAGCAAACCATAAATACAAATTTAATAAGCTCAATGCAAAAGGATTTACCAAGGATTCTCCACTCTTTTCTGTAAATTATATTCATGATATTGTATCGGTAATTATGAAAAGACAAAGTATTGTAAATCATACAGGTATTTTCTGGGGCTGCGGCAAGTTCAATATGAAATACGCATTTTCACCAAATAGTTTCAATACATTAGAAAAAGATCTTCGGTTTGAGCAATCCACATCTCCGGAAGTTCTTCTGCTAGGTCAAAAAGTTGATCTTCATTATCGTGCTTCCGGCAAGAGAAATTTTGAAAAACACATGAGCATTCTTCCACTTATAGTCTTCCATACATTTAAAATTCTAGGAAATGAAAATATGCTCTATCTAAGTCATCTTGCGGATCTTTCTAATAATGCATTCAGTAAATCCAGAACAATTATGTTAACCGAGAAACTGGAAAAAGATTTTATCCCAGATCTTGCCCCAACCAATATAGATCATGTATGCATACTAACAAATGATAAAGATAATAAAATTTCTGTAGAAGTTGTGGATGAGCTAGAAAAACTTATAAATGAGATATTAATAGAAGAACATACAGTATCACAAAGTATATTTAATAACGGTATAATCACAAAGCGGAGTTGAAATGAGCAATTTAAAAATTTCAGAATCGATGAGAATAAAACTAGATTCTGTTTTACCACAACATCCAGAATTTATTGATGGAATTCGTCGAGCACCTCGTAGAGAAATGGATTTGAATAAACAAGAAATTGAACTTGCCCTTAAAAATGCTTTGCGTTATATTCCAGGGGAGTTACATGAACAACTTGTACCCGAATTTCTTGATGAACTTATTGAACATGGTCATATTTATGGCTACCGTTTTCGTCCTAACGAAAAGATTTATGGAAAACCTGTAGAAGAATATAAAGGGAAATGTCTGGAAGGGAAATCATTTCAGGTAATGATAGATAATAATTTAGATTTTGCAACAGCACTTTATCCTTATGAACTTGTTACTTATGGTGAAACAGGTGCCGTTTGCCAGAACTGGATGCAATACCTTCTCATCAAGAAATATTTAGAAAATCTTACTCACGAAAATACACTTGTGGTCATGAGCGGACATCCTCTCGGTTTATTCAGATCCTCTCCCAACTCTCCACGTGTGATAAATACAAATGGCTTGATGATCGGAGAGTTTGATAATCAGACAGATTTTAACCGTGCAAATGCACTTGGTGTAGCAAATTATGGTCAAATGACAGCCGGCGGATGGATGTATATCGGTCCTCAGGGGATAGTGCATGGAACTTATAACACGATACTTATTGCAGGAAGAATGAAGCTTGGTGTTCCTGAAGATGGAGATTTGAGAGGTAAATTATTTGTTTCATCCGGATTAGGTGGAATGAGTGGTGCCCAACCAAAAGCAGTTGAGATTGCTAATGGAGTAGGTATTTTTGCAGAAGTAGATCTATCCAGAATTAAAACACGTCATGAGCAAGGCTGGGTTGGAGAAATTATAAGTTCTCCCAAAGATACATTTGCAGTGGCTGCAGAATATATAAAAAACAAGCAAAGTATTTCAATAGCTTATCATGGAAATATTGTTGACCTATTAGAATACGCAGTTAAAGAAAATATACATATTGATCTTCTTTCCGATCAAACCTCTTGTCACGCGGCTTATGAGGGTGGATATTGTCCGCAAGGTCTCACTTTTGATGAACGCACAAAAATGCTTTCTGAAGATAGACAGAAATTTATAAGACTTGTAGATATTTCCTTACAAAAACACTATGAATATATAAAGATCCTTTCCCGACGTGGAACATATTTTTTTGACTATGGCAATAGCTTTATGAAAGCAGTTTACGATGCGGGAATAACAGAAATTGCAAAGAATGGAGAAAACACTTATGATGGATTTATTTTCCCAAGTTATGTAGAAGATATCCTGGGTCCAGAACTTTTTGATTTCGGCTATGGTCCTTTTCGTTGGGTTTGCCTATCCGGAAAGGAAGAAGATCTTGTTAAAACAGATTATGCAGCAGCAGAGATAATAAGAAATCTTCGCAAGAAACCGCGATATCAAGATATGGACAATTATGTATGGGTTCGCGATGCAATGAAAAATAAGTTAGTTGTTGGAACACAAGCCCGTATACTTTATCAAGATGCACCGGGCAGACTAGCTATAGCTCTTAAATTTAATGAAATGGTTCGAAATGGTATAGTGGGACCAATTATGCTCGGGAGAGATCATCATGATACGGGCGGAACTGATTCACCTTACAGAGAAACTTCTAATATTAAAGATGGTTCTAATATTATGGCAGAAATGAGTACTGAATGTTATGCAGGTAATGCAGCAAGGGGAATGAGTATGGTTACATTGCATAACGGTGGTGGAGTTGGTATTGGAAAAGTTTCTAACAGCGGCTTTGGTATGGTGTTAGATGGTAGTGAAAGAGTTGATTTTATTCTTGAAAGAGCCTTCCCATGGGATGTTATGTGTGGAGTAGCTCGACGTGCCTGGGCAAGAAATAAAAATTCAATAGCAACAGCAATCGAGTTTAATGAAAACTTTGAAAAAACCGATCATATTACACTTCCTTTCATTCCCAAAAAGGGACTGATCGAGAAGATAGTAGCTGAGAAGTTTAAGAAATAATTGAATCATCCACTTTAAAAAGCCAAGATAGATTTAATATTTAAAAAAAATGATGTTGACAAGTTAGATAGTGTATCTTTTTTGTCTCCTTGTGATTAAGCATTTTTATACGTGAAAAATTTATCCCATAGTTTTATGGAATTAATTGTGTAGTATTAAGATGATTTCACTTGGGATAAATCCCGCAAAATTAGTAGGAGAAAAAAATGAAAAACGGCACAGTAAAATGGTTTAACGAGAAGAAAGGTTTTGGTTTCTTATCATGTGAAGATG
>CAZOCS010000019.1:0-29074 GCA_964578365.1 uncultured Candidatus Cloacimonadota bacterium | reverse complement strand
GCCATAGTTAGATCCCCACCAATATTCATTATCAACAGTTACACCATTTGCATCTTAAACCGGGCTTGCGCGAGCCAAAGAAGAACATCAGGTATATTATGGAAATCTTTGTAATTTCGTACGATCTTTCTTCCCTCAATTATCACATCATCATATAGATTCATTTTATATAGACATTCCAGGTATTGGGATAATGCCATTTTACTAAAATTTGAATTTGGATATGTTTGGATCAATAGTTTTAAATTTTCTGCAGAGTTGTTATATTTTTGTTGTTCAAATTGAGCCTGAGCCAGATAATACAAAACTTTGTCGCGGAATAATAAACCGGGAAATCCTTCCAATAACCTGTTGTATGCTGATTCCGCCTTGATAAATTGATCTCTCATCCGAAAACTTTCTCCAATAAGAAAGATCGCTTCCTTGGCATCATCAGAAGTTGGAGAATAAGCAATTACTTTTTCAAATTCATTTATCGCTTCTTCATATAAGCCGTCGTTATATAATCCTTTACCAAAATTAAGATCTGACCATAAACTTGCTGATAGAATAATCAATAAGCTGAATATTGTTTTCTTCATTAATTCCTCCACAAAACGATTCCTATCATTTTTATTGTTATTTCAATGTCAATATGAATATAATTGGTAATAATTAATGATAATATTTGACATCAGAAAAGAAGTTAGGAGTTTAGAAAAAAAAATTATCGAGTGGGATATGATCTTATTAATTGTTTTGTTTCTTGTTGGAATTATTGCAGGCTTTATTAATACACTTGCCGGAGGCGGATCTGCTCTTGTTCTTCCGGTTCTAATACTTGCAGGTATACCTTCACAAATGGCAAATGCTACAAACCGTGTTGCCATCCTGTTACAAAATATTGCAGGAGTAAACAGATTTCATAAACATGGAATTTTAGAAGTCGGATCTATTATCCATATTACTATCGCTGCAATTATTGGTGCAATAGCAGGTTCTATATCTGCCATAAATATCTCTTCTGTATATTACGATAAGATCCTTGCAATTGTATTTATTATTATTCTTATATTAATGCTCAAACCACATAAAAAAAGATCGTCTCTCACTAAGAAATTACCTAAATGGTTGGAATTTATCATTTTTTTGATCGTTGGATTTTATGGTGGTTTAATTCAAGTTGGTGTTGGTTTTATTTTTCTTGCTACCTTAAATCTAGTTGAGGAATTTGATCTCATAAAAGCTAATGCAATAAAGGTGTTTATCATTATGTGTTATACAATCTTTGCAGTGATAATTTTTGCTTATTCAGGTAAAGTGATTTGGAAATATGGACTTATTCTTGCTGCAGGAAACGTTGTTGGTGCCTTTATTGGAGTTAAAGCTGCAATTACTAAAGGCGAGAAATTTGTGAAAATAGTTCTCACTATTGCAATTCTAATAGCCTGCCTAAAATTATTTGGTGTTTTTAGACTAATCGGGATATAGTACTAAATTTACATATTATAATAATAGTCCCTCAGGAATCACTGAGGGACTATTTAATTTTTCTTTTTTATTTCATTAATATCATCTTTTTTGTACTGGAATATTCTTTGGATAACATATGATAAAAGTAGACTCCAGAAGAAACAGTTTTACCATTATTATCCTTTCCGTTCCAAACTACATTATGTTCCCCGATCGGATATGCTCCATTTACCAATGTTTTGATCTTCTCGCCTTTAATGTTGTAAATATTTATACTGATATTGCCAGCTTTTGTTGTGGAAAATCTGATATTGGTTGTTGGATTAAACGGATTTGGATGATTTTGATACAGAGTTGTTTCTACTGGAATGATCTCACCAGTACCTGTTGCAGGATCTACTGTAACATTCCAGATCGTTTCCAAACTATACTCTTCATCAGATACAACTGATTTTATCTCAATCACGCCCAGATCCAAGAATTGATAAATAAATTCTTCAGTTATCTCAGTTTGCAGCTCATCATCAACCAACCATTCATAAGTTAGGTCACTATCGATATCTTCGGCAATTACTGTAAATGTAACAACACTGTCCTGAAGTACAGTAAATACAAGTTCCTCAGGTGTGAAACCAATAAGTACAGGTTCGTCATTAACCGGAGTAACTATAACATCAACATCATCCTCGGCAGTTACATCTGTTGCATTATCATTAACAATAAAGGTAAGTGTTTCTGTGCCATTCCAATTTTCTGTAGCACCAAATGTTACAATTGTTCCTACAATATCAACTGTTATCTCTGTATTTCCAGTAACGGATAATGTAAGATCATCAGGATCAACATCATCAATATATGCTGCAAAATCTTCTACTAATGATCCATCTTCTTCAAATGTGAAATCATCAGGTAAGATAATGGTTGGTGCATCATTAACTGGGTTAATTGTAACCTGAATCACTTGGCTTACAATATCACGCCTGTCAGTAACATTATCATTAAGATAGATCGTAATATCTTCAGTTCCATTCCAATTAAGAGTATTAGACTCAAATATTACATCAAAATCGGTGATTGTGACATCTATGTGTGTAGAATTATCTGCTGTTAGTGTAAGAGCATCTGTTTCACCCCAAGTTTGGGAACAGAATCCACTGAAATCATACACAACAGATGGCAGATCTTCTTCCGCTTCGAAGGTTCCTGTTATATTTAGAATTGGTGGGTCATTCACTGGTGTAACAATCACATTAACATCATCCTCGGCAGTTGCATCAGTTACATTATCGTTCACAGTAAACGTAAGTATCTCGGTTCCAAACCAGTTTTCTGTGGCACCAAATGTTACAATTGTTCCTACAATATCAACTGTGATCTCTGTATTTCCGGTAACAGTTAGTGTAAGATTGTCAGGATCAACATCATCAATATATGCTGCAAAATCTTCTACTAATGATCCATCTTCGTCAAATGTGAAATCATCCGGTAAAATAATTGTCGGTGCATCATTAACAGGGTTGATTGTAACCTGAATGATCTGACTTACAATATCACGGCTATCTGCAACATTATCATCAAGATAGACCGTAATATCTTCAGATCCATTCCAATTAAGAGTGTTGGACTCAAACACTACATCAAAATCTGTGATCGTGACATCTATGTGTGTAGAGTTATCTGCTGTAAGAGTTAGCACATCTGTCTCGCCCCATGTTTGAGAACAGAATCCACTGAAATCATATACAACAGACGGCAGATCTTCTTCTGCTTCGAAGGTTCCTGCTATGTTCAAGATAGGTGGGTCATTTACTGGATCTACCACTACATCAGCCATATCAACTGCCATAGCATCAGATGCACCATCTTCAACTATGAATGTAAGTGTCTCCATTCCATACCAATTCAGAACATTACCAAAGGTTACGTCGTAATCTATTACATTAACTGTAATATTAGTATTACCACTTGGAATTATCGTAAGAACATCTCCGTCAACATCATTAATAAATGGAGTAAAATCAAATGTAGTTGAGACATCCTCATCAACATTGAATTGAGAAGGTAGTACTATTGTTGGAGCATCATTTACAGGATTTATTGTTACGGAGATCGTCTGACTGGTCAGTGCACGTCCACTATCTGATACATTATCATTTAGATAGAATGTTACGCTTTCTGTTCCATTCCAATTAAGAGTATTAGATTCAAAAACCACATCAAAATCTGTGACCGTAACATCTATGTGCGTTGAATTATCTGCTATGAGAGTGAGTACATCTGTTTCACCCCAGGTTTGTGAACAGAATCCGCTGAAATCATATATAACAGAAGGCAGATCTTCATCTGCTTCGAGAGTTCCTGTTATGTTCAAGATAGGTGGATCATTTACAGGAGTTACAATAATATCTACCATATCTGCTGCCGTTGCATCTGTTTGCCCATCATTAACAACAAACATTAATATTTCCGTTCCGTTCCAATCTTGAGTGTTTCCAAAAGTTACTTCAAGTCCATTTATACTAACAGTAACATTCGTATTTCCAGATACATTAAGTGTAAGAGGATCGTTATCAAGATCATTTACATATAAGCTAAAATCTACTACTAAACCAGCATCCTCAGCATATGTGAAATCATCCGGTAAAGAGATTGTAGGCGCATCATTATGAACAGTTAGTGTAACAGGAATAGTGACTTGAGGTTCACTTGGATCATTACAGTCTATTACAATATCTGTTATATAATTCCCATGAGGGATCGATGCAGTATCAAAATCAACACCAATTACCATTGTGCCCCCAAGCGGAGCAACACTACCACTGCTGTTCCTTAGCGATAACCAACTAACTACCGGATTACTTACAATAGTAAAATCAAGTTGCTCACCACCAATATTACCAACTGTTAACCATTGAGTTGATGTTTCGTTAGTATATAAATTCTCTGAGAATGAAGATGTTGAGACATCTATATCCGGTGGAAAAATTACGTTTAGAGTACAAGGTACAGTTACCGGTCCTCCCCCATTGTTTGTAACTATAATATCAGCAGTATATGTTCCAATTGGAAGTCCTGTAGCATCAAATGTAACATCTATATCATCAGTAACACCATATGCACAAGAACCGGATGTAGGGCTATAAGAGAGCCATGTCTCATGGAGAAGCATAATTGAGCCTGTGACTGTATGAGGCAGGCTACCATATATATCACCATCAATTTGGTATGCGAGTGAAATATTCCCAGATAAACTTGGAGATATCGTAACATTAACAGTGGATGTAGCGGTTTGTCCTCCGTAAATATTACCCCACCCACCATCCGCATCATACCAGTGAATAGTTACACCATTACCAGTTGATCCGTCATATGTGAGGGGACCATTACCACCTATAAAATTTGTACCAGAGTTTACTGTAACTCCTGGTGGGAATGTAACATAAACATCCGAGAGCCATTCCGCATCTGTACTTGCATTATAAACAGAAAAGGTCCAGTTTGTTGTTTCACCCGGGGTATAAGAACCGGGAGAACATGCAACATAAGAGTCCGATATATTATCTCCATCTGTAAAACCATGTGAAATTGAATAGTTTAATGTTGATCCTGGATCTCCAATATTTGTTATATGCATTTGTTGGGTATCAATCTCATCTACTTCTACAGTTGCAGTAAAGGACAGTGGAGTTACATCAATTACTGGTATTGGAGTTCCTGGATCATTTAATGTGAAATATGCATCACTATCATCATAAGTTGTAGAAGCACTTGAATCACTTATTTTAATAGAATAAGTTGTGGCCGCAGGAAGACCACTAGGAATCGGCCACGTAAAACTACCTGAACTGGCAGGATAGCTACCTATGATCGTATACACATAAGTTCCAGAATTATACAGATCAATATCAACATTTGTTACATCCTGACTCGTCCATGTAATATTATGTGAAGAACCAAGATCCCAATTTTCACCACCATTGGGAGCTGTGACGGTTATTGAAGGATTAAATAAGGCTGCACCAGCATCAACCATCCCATATCCGCTATATCTATCCCATCCAGTAGCTGATTCTACATTTACTATATCAATGGCTGTATTTATCAATTGTGTTCTTATCTGCGCAGGTGTCCAGGAAGGATTCTGTGATTTTATTAGTGCTGCCACACCAGCAGCATAAGGTGTAGAGCAAGAAGTACCGTTAAACCACATTGAATAATCTCCTGAACTATAACCACTAGAACCGGTTATATCGGTAGTTGGAAGTATTGTTGGAGCTATCACATCAACTGCGTCTCGTGCATCTTGAGTTGTAGAGCCATAGTTAGATCCCCACCAATATTCATTATCAACAGTTACACCATTTGCATCTGAACTACTTCTTTTTCTGCCATCATCCGGAGATGCAGCTCCTACAGAAATAGCATACTGGCTGTTAGCAGGATAATCTATTGAAGAATTATTTGCATTAGCAGTAGCAGCAAAAATTATAACACCTGCATTTAGGGCATATTGTAAAGCGGCTTCGGTGTTTGGCACAACTGAAGGATTTATTGAAGCTCCCAAGCTTAAACTTACGATATCAGCGCCATTATTTGCAGCATAATATAATGCATTATCTACTGCTGAAAAATACATATTACCAGCACTATCTGCCACTTTTAGCGGCATAATGCTGCATCCACCTGCAATACCTGCAACTCCTAAATTATTGTTAGCAATTCCAGCAGCAATTCCAGAACAAGCCGTTCCATGACCAGGAGATGCACTGTTATCATCAGGATTACTATCATTATCCCCAAAATCATATCCGGTTACTTGATTCAGATCTGCATGCCCTGCGTCAACCCCGGAATCAATAATCGCTATTATCACACTTGAGCTGCCATAACCCTGCGATCCGTTCCAACCAACTTCTGCGTTTGTATCAAAACCTACAGTACCAACTGGTGGTCCAGTATGACTACCTGTACCACTATTATAACTTAATAATTGAGACGTATTATTATGCCCCCACTGACTTGAATACATTGGATCGTTAGGGACAGTAGCAGGATGAGCTATATAGTCAGGGATCGCTTCCTCAATAACGGGTAACTCTTTCAATTGAGAGACAATATTCTCAATATCAATGTCTTCTTCATATTTGAATATAAACCATCTGGCAATTCCAAGTTGTTCTTCCATCTGTTTGTTGTTAACTTCAATATAGGCTTTTGTAATGGTTTTTATCTTGAATAGTTCATTCAATTGATCGATCGCTTCAATATCAACCTGTTTCTTGTTATCAAAAGAAACTTGATCGATAACATCGTCAGAGAGTTTTACTAATATTCTATCTGCAGCATATTTCTGACTTCCTCTCACCTGATGTTGAAGTGAATTTGCATAAAGCAAACTAGATGAGATTAAAATCATAAATGTAACAAATAGATAAGTAATTTTTCTTAAAAACATACATCCCCTCCTAAATTCCTTTCATTATTTTTTTTCATGATATATTATTAATAAATAATTAAGCAATCAATGTACCATTCATTACAAATAATCAATTATCGACTGATCTTCTTGCTATATTTGAAGTTAACTAACCTTTTGTGAATTATATAGTATTTAGAAATATGCAGCATTGTCATAATTTTATTACGGTTATTGATGTACTGTCAGCATTAAGTGATACAAAAAAAGAACCCATCAAATGACAGGTTCTTCTATAATTAAATTAAATCTTATTTATTAACTTGAAACTTTGTATCATTATTTTCGAAATAGGCAATGATCTGGTTAATGGCAGCAACTCCAGCATTTACATTAGCTTCTAATGTTTGAGCGCCCATTTTCTTTGGAGTGAAATAAACTCGATCTCCAAATTTATTGATCATTTCATCTGCTCTGGCAGGTGCAATATCGGATGCAAATTTTAAGTCATCTCTATTCGCAAAAATTTTGATCATATCGTCCTCATTGATAACTTCTTTTCTTGCAGTATTGATAATAGTTGCACCTGGTTTCATAATTGATATGAGTCTTAGATCAATTAATTTTTGAGTAGCTGGAATAGAGGGAATGTGAATTGACAAGTAATCACTTATATTGTATAATTCTTCGACTGAATTAACAGGTTCAACTCCATCAGCTTCCATTATAGAATTATCCACATAGGGATCAAAAGCAATAACTTTCATGCCAAACCCTTTGGCAATTCTCGCAACATTCAAACCTACATTTCCATAAGCATGAATACCCACAGTTTTACCCTTTAATTCGGTTCCCGATTTACCATTGAATTTACCGCGAGCCATATATAACATCATACCAAAAGCGAGTTCGGCTACAGCGTTAGAATTCTGTCCTGGAGTATTCATACATACAACACTTTTTTGGGAAGCTGCTTCACAATCTAGGTTATCATATCCGGCACCGGCACGAACAACTATCTTAAGGTTATTTGCATTATTAATAACCTCACCTGTAACCTTATCACTTCTTACTATCAATGCATCTACATCTTTAACTGCATTTACAAGATCACTTTGTTCAGTATAATTCTCATTCAAAATTAACTTATAACCAATCTCTTCACAGATATTTTTTATCTCCACAACTGCTTGAGAAGCAAACGGTTTTGCTGTTGCTACAAGAACTCTTTTTGCCATAATATCCTCCATTTTTTTTTTTGGACTTAAAATAGAAAGTAATTAAATGGTCAAGTGTAATCAAACTGCGTTTTGTTACAAACAAAAAGCTTGACGAAAATCTCTCAAAAACGGTGTTATCGAAAAAAATTTTTAAGGAGTAAGAATGAAAAAGCTTAATATTTATAAAATAATTAGTTTAGTTGCATTATTAGTTCTTTTTTTCATATTGATATTACCTCAGACCTATAATGTGAACAAAAAGCAAAAAACCGAACAATGTATCAAGAATATGACTACTATTTATAAAGCTATCCAATCATACATGAATGAACGGGAAGAAAATTTTGAAGGCACAGCACGCGACTTGATGAGAATGAACTATCTTAAAACAACTTACGAATGCCCAGAGAAAGGTGTTGGTGATAAGTATTTCATGCGTGGAGATCATGAAACAGGAGAGATCATTGTTACCTGCCCGAATCAGGATAAGTTCACAGATCATGTCCTTCCTGAGAGTCTACTCGAATAAACAAAATATTTGAATCAATTATACCTTCAAGTTAACCTTGGAGGTATTTTTTATGGGAAATTAATGGAATATCAAGAATTTTTAGATTATATCTATCAACGACACTCCGGCAATGTGAAACTCGGATTAGATAGAATGCTCAATATATTAAGAGCGATGAATTCACCAAACGAGAAATTACAGGGGATCCATATAGCCGGAACAAACGGCAAAGGATCTACAGCTGCAATATGCGAAGCATTATCTTTGCAATACGGCATAAAAACCGGATTAAATACTTCACCTCATTTGATTGATTACCGCGAGCGTATCAGGTTGAATGGATGCAACATTGAATTGGATGAACTAATTTCTACTTACAAAAAATGGGAACCTGTTCTGGAAGAAAATGAAGCTTCATTTTTTGAGATAACAACAGCAATGGCGTTTGATATTTTCAAATCAAATAATGTTGATAATGCAATATTTGAAGTTGGATTAGGTGGAAGACTAGATGGTACAAATCCATTTGCATCAACTGTCTCAGTAATTACAACGATCTCGTATGATCATACAAAAAGCCTAGGAGATTCAATAGAAAAAATTGCTTTTGAGAAGGCCGGTATCATCAAATCTAATACACCTGTTATTCTTGGAAAAATAATACCCAATGCTGCTGATGTGATAAAACAGAGAGCCAAAGAATTGAATGCTCCAATAATAGAATATGGAAAAGATTATTCAATTTCTAATATAAATATTAATGATTCTAGCACCTCATTTGATTATCATTCGTCTCAACTTGATCTTGAAAATTTAACAGTTAATTTATTGGGAAAGCACCAGGCGTATAATACAGCAACTGCAATCACAGCATTCACTGTGTTTCTACAAAAAACAGGCAGAAAACTTGATAAACAAAAGATGTATGAAGCATTAGCTAATGTGAACTGGCAGGGGAGAATGCAGATAATTTCTCAAAAACCAACTGTTATTATTGATGGTGCTCATAACGAGGAAGGTATAAAAGCTCTGAAAAACAATCTGATCGAGATCTTTCCGAATAAACAAATATATTTCGTACTAGCTATACTTCGTGATAAAAATCTGGAGACGATCATTAAAGATATTTGTAGTGTAAGTCATAAAATTTACATCAGTAAAAATAAATCGAATCGAGCTGCTGAGATTGAAGATCAGGTTAAATTTGTAAAACTCTATAACAAACCGTATGAAGTTCATGAAGATGTTATGACAGCAGTAAAAAAAGCAATCTCTGACGCTGATGAAAATGATATTGTAATGATCTCAGGTTCACTTTACACTATCTCGGAAGTAATAAAAGAGAAATCTGCAATTATTAATAAATAGCCTTTTTTAAGAAACTCAATTCACCAAAATCATTGACAGAACTTATTGATAAATATCGAATTGCATCGCAATAAAGTTAATTTAACAAAGGGGGAAATTATGAGAAGAAACAGATCAATTTTTTATGTTTTAATTTCGTTCATTATTATTATTACAACTGGCTGCATTGGTTTTTCCGATCCAATTTCCAGAGGCATCAGCCGTGGTATTGGAAAAGCTGTTACTGAGCACGCCGAAAATGAAGCCTATAGAAGAACTGCACCAAAAGAGAAGCTTCCACCACCACGTTCGGCAAATTGGGGAAATTTCATGGCTATGCAGGCTCAGATAGTTTTTACCTATGCTTTCTCAGCTGGTGGATTATGGCTTGGTCAAGTTGATTATACACCAGGTGATTGGACAAAATTTGCTATCGTTACAGCCGGTGATGATACAATTGAACTGGAACGTGCATACTTAAAAGTTGATGAAAATGGAAATCATTGGTGGAGAATCTCCTGGGTAGAAGGAGAAGATATCTGGATCTATGAAACTTTGATCTCTCCGGGAGGCTCACTACTAAGATTGAGAGCACAAGATGCAGAAGGAAACCAGGGAGAAATTCCTGTTACCGGACAGCAAATATACTTCCCACCACAAGATGTAACAAATGAAAGCATTGAGGGAGCAACTGTAGGTAAATCAAGTATCGATACTGAAGCAGGAACCTTTAATTGTGATCATGTAGTGTTTCTTGCTGTTTACGGACAAGGGCAAGTTGAATGGTGGATCACTAAAGAGATACCAGGTGGCGTTGCCCAATATCAGATAGTTGATCAGGGTGAAGTCCTTTGGAAAAGTACAGTAATTGCAAAGGGTAAGGACGCTACAACAGTTCTTGGCTCTTTTTAATAAATAAAGATATTAAAAAAAGGCGGTCTGATGACCGCCTTTTTTTTAAATTATTTAATCTCTGGCTTACCCGCGTTTATCCACGCTGTATAATACATTGAAGCCAAATCTTCAGCCGCATTAGAGAATTGATGGAACGTCATAAATTTTGTCCTGAACCAGAAAATATTGAAATACTTTTCATTATACTCACCATCACTGTATTTTAATGCATGAAGATCAGCTAATTCTATAAGACCTGCAAAGCTGCTTGATTGTGTGCAATAATCAAATACGTACTGTAATGGTTCTTTAACATAAGTAATCTCTATCGGTGAAATATTTGCTTCCAGTTCTTCAAGATTCGCATTTATAAGATCGGTTTCATATCTACCGTGAATACCCCTTTGGTTAGTAAGTTTCCCATTATAATTAAGTATTAAATGCTGAGGTTGATGAGCATCACCTACGTAATGTGCAAGATCAGCAGCATAAAACAAAATATCAACTTTATTATTTTCTTTCATAGCGACCGTTAAATTATTTAGAACTTCAACTGTATTCCAGGGCAATATCCCCATATCATATACTATTTCTTCTCCATAAACCTCTATCAATTCAGCTTTATCTGTTATCATTTCACCAACATTGAATTCCTTATAATAATCAATATCAATATAGTGTCTATTCTCTTCAGTTGGATCCTCATCCTTTCTTTTATCAGGATCGGTAGAATGTTCACATAAATATTCGTTGTTCTCTTTAATAAAATTCATCTCATCAGGGAGACCATCGATCGCAAGACGCGTAATGACTTCATGCCCCAAACCTCCCCATGAAAATAATTGTGTTGATATTGCAATCAAAAGTACTAAAAATATTAATCTAAATTTCATTTCTCCTCCGTTTATTCTTCCACAACCACAATTTTATTTATCTCATTTATCATTAACATTTTTTTTATTCCATTTGGGAATATAATTGTTATCTCAAAAGGAGGTTGCATTTTTCCTAAACCAAAATGTTGAACTAATGAATGCTGATTTGTTGTTCCTTTTCCTCCCTGTATTTCACGCATGAGTGATGTTTCATCATTAGAAAGTATCAATCTTGTACCTATCGCATCAACATGATCTTTCCCGATGATGTGTACTTCTAACCAATTAGCTTTGTTACTAGTTTCATTTTGGAATAGTTGAATCTTCCCACCTGCTACAAGTAGGTCTATATCTCCGTCATTATCGAAATCTGCACATGCAGCACCCCAACCATTGAAATGTCTTACTCCTGCTAAAAAAGTAGTTTCAATAAATGTTCCGTCTCCATTGCTCATGTATAAGAATGACCTGCGTCCTTCGTAAATACTTGTTATATACAGATCTAAAAAACCATCATTATTAAAATCTGCCCAACAAGGCTCCGAATGTGTTTCCTCAAAATTAATACCCGCTTCCTTTCTACGATCTATAAATTTGCCGTCCTCATTTATGTATAATCTGGTTTTGTTGGAAAAATCAATATATCTTGGATGTGCTAAATTACAAGTGATGAGATCAAAATCACCATCGTTATCAATGTCTGCCCATTCACTACCGATCGTGTGCCCCCACCAACCTGCAACTTCATCTCCAGCTATCCCAAGATCCAAAGCTGTATTCTCAAAATGTCCGGTTCCATCATTCTGCCATAAAAAATTATCGTTAAGTCTGTAATTGGAAACGAATATATCCAGATCTCCATCCAGATCAAAGTCGCACATATTCACACCGCGTCCTGCACGATTCTTCCCATCTTTAGGAAGCATATCTGCTCTTTCGGTAATTTCAAGAAATTTTCCTCCTCCAATCCCACGGAAAAACTGATCCTCTTCATTTACATAGTTCTTCTCATAATTGGCGAAATATATATCTAATAATCCATCCTTATCAACATCACCAATTCCAACTCCCTCCGTAGAAATACCATTATCCCGTATTGAATTTTTGCTATCTACTTTATAGAAAGTTCCATTATTATTCAGCCAGATACATTCAGGATCTTTGGTGATAATATCCAGATCTCCATCGTTATCAAAGTCACCCCACAAACCACCATTTCCACAAATTGTATCTGGGAATGCAGCTTGAGTAACTTCCACAAATTGTATCCCGTTCATATTCCTGAAAAGACGTCTTCCATCCAATAGAATATCCTGAAATCTGTCATTATTATAATCTCCCCAGGCAATACGTCCGGCTCTCAAATTCTTCAGTCCAATGCTTTTTGTAACATCAGAAAGAACTACTTCATCATATTCAACCTGCTTGCGGATAAAATCTGAATACTCAGCTTCGGTTAGATCTTTATAAGCAATAATCCTTCGCAATAATGAATCAGCTTTGGGAGTGTAATAATTCCTTGAGTCACCAGCAATTAACGCCTTTATTGCAATTTGAACTGCTTCTTCCCTATTGCCCTGCACTTCATAAACTTTTGCGAACCAATAGTAGCAAGCAGCTAATGTGTTCTCATCGTTCAATCCCAGATCATTGTTGTTTATGATCTTATTTAAAACCTCCTCAGCTTCTGCATACTTACCCTGCTTGAAATATATCTTTGCAAGGAGAGCAGCGGTATTCACGGGAGCAGAACGTTTTTCCAACTGCCATTCTCCTTCCGGATAGAATTCCACTTTTGGATAATTATATGACAACTGATGTGCTTTGATGGCAAATTCAAGTGTTTTTTGGGGATCATTTTCTAATTCACTATAATATCTGGCTGATTGAGAAAATGGTTTATAATCATTTGGAAATGCTTCTCTAAACGAATGGAGTACGAGAACTAATGGAATTCTTCTATCTAAATTATGCAGTGAATATGTAAGATATTGATACATCGTTCTGCGCCAGTTTGTTTTGGGATATTTCTCTAATAATTTGTTTAGCTCAACTACTTTAAGTGAGTCATTTCGCCAGATCGGATACATTTTATCATAAAATTCTTCATTGGCAAATTCATATACTTCTTTGGATTCAGGATAATAGAAGCATAATGCTCCTTTTACA
This sequence comes from uncultured Candidatus Cloacimonadota bacterium, assembly GCA_964578365.1. Classification (GTDB taxonomy): domain Bacteria; phylum Cloacimonadota; class Cloacimonadia; order Cloacimonadales; family TCS61; genus Tenebribacter. The sequence continues at coordinate 15,190 of CAZOCS010000019.1, read as the reverse complement.
TTCTCATATCTCAATGTATCTTCTTTGTAACTTTCTAACTTCCCGATCATTTCATCATAATCCGGAACCTGGGCATGAACATGTGCTTTACACTCAATAGTTGCAAACATAAAAATCATTATAATTAGAATTGAAAACCAGTATTTCATTTTTACTCCTCTCAGTCATCCTGACGAATCTTGCACGCTGCTCTCTTTAGGAAGGATCTCATCCCTTCAACAAAACTCATTTTTTCTTTAAAACAGATTTTGGAGTTCATGTTATGATTGGCAACAATTGTTTTATTTTAATAATAAGTTAATAATAATTAATAAAAAAATGCCGGTAAGTACCCAGTTTCTAAAACAGAACTGGATTCATATACCGGCTTTAATTTTATTAAATAACTTTATTCTACTACTTTATAACCTGCTTTTGTAATCGCTGCTTTTATATCATCAGAATTATATTCTCCATCCACTACAGCATTTTTCTTTGCCAGATTGATCTTCACATTCTGCACACCTTCGATCTTGATAAGCGAGTCTTTAACATTCGCTACACAGTGGTTGCAGGTCATTCCTTCAATAAGAAAAGTTTTATTAGGCATTTCTCCTCCTAACTTCGGTTTCTTAAGTTTGTTCCTTATTTTCCTTAAAATTGATAATATCATCAGAGTGGAAAACACTCCGATAAGTATTTTAGAGAACAGTGAAATATCTTCATGGTGGTGCATCATCATCATATCAGGCTTTCCAACAATATCAAAAATATAGTTAAGCAGCAATCCACCCAGAATTGCAAATACAGAAATAACTGTAAGATAAATTGCGATCAATTTCTTTCCTAGTGCTCTGCTTATCAGGGTTATTGTTGCTGCATTAGTGGCAGGCCCAACTACCAGAAATACAAATGCTGCGCCAGGTGAGATCCCCTTTAGTATAAGAGAAACCGCTATTGGAATAGAGGCAGTAGCACACACATAAAGCGGGATACCAACAGCTATCATAAGCAGCATTCCACCAAAACCTTCACCACCAAAATCTGCAAAGAAATTATCGGGAATTAGAAATGAGATAAAACCTGCGATAACAATACCTACGATCAACTGAATTGTGATGTCATCCAGAAATTCTACAAAAGCATATTTCACACCAGAAGTTACCCTTTCAAAAACAGAGTGAGAATGCGGTTCTTCCACATCACAAGTATCACAATCAAATTTTTCTTCCAAGACCACAGTTTCCGGTTCATCTTTCTTCTCTACAAAATTAGTTACAAGTCCACCCACTATACCGGTTACAAATGCTGCCAAAGGGCGAAATATTGCAAAGATAGGACCCATCATTCCATAAGTTGCTATGATGCTGTCTACACCTGTTTGCGGAGTTGAGATCAAGAACGAAAGTGTTGCACCTTTAGATGCTTTTTTCTTTCTTAAGAAAAGTGCTGTGGGAATCACGCCACATGAACAGAGTGGAAGTGGGACTCCCAATATCGCTGCTTTTATAACTGAAAAGAAATTGTTCTTTCCCAGATGTTTTGCTACAAAATCTTTTTTAAAAATTACGTGTAATACACCAGCAAAGGCTAATCCAAGAAAAAGATACGGTGCTATGCTGATATATGTTTTCCAAATTTCGTTTAGAAGTCCCATCTTCTCCCCTTATTTATAACTTATGACAACCCTTTTGCACTGCTTTTTGTCCACAGCCAGCAGGTTTACATCCTTCTTCTTTTACTTCATTAGAACAATGATTTTTCAGGACAGCTAATTCACAAGTTTTATTTATTTCATCAAGTTTACATTCATCTGTACAAACGTGATTCTTTGCAATTTCACACTGTTCTGTGCATACATGTTTTTTTACTGCAGATTTATCTGCACAACATGGTTTTGTACAATTTGGTCCACATTCCTTTTTTACTTCTTCATGCTTACATTCTGCTGTACAAACATGGTCTCCAGTTTTTTCGCTTACAACTTCTCCGAATAGATTCATTGAGAATGCTATTACCATCATCATCACTACGATCATACTTTTTTTCATTTTATTCTCCTTTTTTTATTTTGTTATATCATTTATAATTGGAGTTCATAACCGTGCTACATTTTTTGTGCAACACGGTTATGTTAACTCCATGATACTTTTGTAACTACATATCAGAATGTTCACAATTTTCATCGCAAACATGGTTTTCTGTAATTTCTGCACCCTTCGAAACAATTTCTCCGCACTTCAGCATACTTGCTCCGTAATACGGATTGCGAATGTCTGTTCCCATTTGCAACCAGGAACCTGGATTCATCGAACAATATGCAACATTTATTCCTACGGGTTTCATCATTGTAGCCCACATTGCCATAGGTTTAGAAAGATCATTGAACGACTTTCGCATTGATTTGATATTTTTAGCTTTACTCAGATCTGTTGCAGCTACTGATATATTGGTAGGAATATCTTTAAAATGATCTTTATGTTCTCCCATAACAGTACTTGCGTCAAGCTTCTTTGTTAAGTGCAATATTACTTTTGCAATATCATTTACATTTTCAGTTTTGTCGTTCACAAGGGTATCTTTGATCTTTATATACTCAACCGTGATTTTATTCATTGAATCATTAAACGACTCATCACTAAATAATGATATTGAGAAAACCATCATTATCATTGTTAATACGATTATACTTCTTTTCATTTTGTCCTCCATTTCTTTAATTTCATTAAAATATTAGAATTTTGTTTCATTTTATTAATGTTTTATTAACTGTTTTCCTTTTCCATAAATAATAGATCGTTGGTAACAAAACTAGTGTCATTACAGCCGATGAGATCAAACCTCCAACCATTGGAGCTGCAATTCTCTTCATCACTCTTATTCCTGTTGAAGTTCCGAACATAATAGGTAAAAGACCTATTATATCTGTTGCTACAGTCATTAAGATCGGCCTTACACGTTCAGCTGAACCTTCCATTATTGATGTTTTCAGATCTTTTATTGTATTAAGTTTACCAGATGTTTTCCAACGGTTGAAAGAATCATCAAGATATACTAGAAGTACGACTCCATTCTCTGCTGCAAGACCAGCCAGTGCAATAAATCCAACACCCACAGCTACAGAAAAGTTGTAGTCAGCAAAATACATTAACCAAATCCCGCCAACCAGGGCAAAGGGAACAGTGATCATCATTATCAGGCTTTCGGTGATGTTCTTGAAATTCATAAATAGAATCAGAAAAATAAGTGCCAGTGTTATTGGAACAACTATCTTCAAGCGTTTTGCTGCTCTTTGCATATATTCAAATTGTCCAGACCAAACAACAGAAACTCCGTTGGGGATCTTCACATTATTGCCAATAAGCTCTTTTGCTTCTTTTACAAATCCACCAACATCAGAAGTTTTTAGATCAACAAATATCCACGCTGTTCTTCTGGCATTTTCACTTTTTATCATCGGTGGACCCTTCACGATTTTGATATCAGCAACTTGACCCAATGGAACAGCATATCCTTTCGGACTTGTAATAGTTAATCTCTCTATTTTTTCGATATTATTTCTCAATTCCCTTGGATAGCGTACATTTATCGGATACCTTTCCAATCCTTCCACAACCCAGCTTACGTTCATTCCACCAACAGCACTTTTAATAACATCTTGAATATCTCCAATGAGTAAACCTTCGTGAGCTGCTCTTTCTCTATCTATATCGATATCAATGAAATTTCCACCTGTAACACGTTCCGAATATGCAGAGAGAACATCCGGATGTGGACGTAATAGTGCTTCTATTTGCTCACCGATCTCGGATAGTTGTTGTAGATCTTCGCCCATCAACTTAATTCCCACAGGAGTTTTTATTCCTGTTGCCAACATATCAATTCGTGTTTTTATCGGCATTGTCCAACTGTTAGTAAGTCCTGGGAACTGCACAATTTCATCCAACTCTTTAATGATGTCTTCAATTGTTTTTCCTTTAGGCCATTTCTTTTTATCAGTAAGAGTAATTGTGGTCTCAATCATCGAAAGTGGTGCAGGATCTGTTGAAGTTTCAGCTCTTCCTATTTTACCCAGAGTATGAGCAACTTGTGGATGAGATGCTATGAGTTTATCGGTTTGCTGTAAAAGTTCTTTAGCTTTTGTTATGCTGATTCCTGGTGGTGTAGTTGGCATATACAGCAGATCACCTTCATTTAAGGCCGGCATAAATTCCGAGCCAAGTTGAACAAAAGGAATAAAAGTTGTGAATAATATTATAACCGCTAAGATCAAAACCAAAACTGGAAAACGTAAAACAAATCGGATAACCGGTTTATAAAGTTTTATAAAAAAACTGGCGATAGGATTATTCTTTTCCTTACGGATCTTACCTCTTACAAAAAAGAACATCAACACCGGGATTATGGTTATCGCTAAAACTGCGGAAGCACCCATTGCAAATGTTTTTGTAAGTGCCAGTGGTGTGAATAATCGTCCTTCCTGTTGTTGCAAAGTGAAGACAGGTAAGAAACTGATCGTAACAATAAGAAGTGAAAAGAAAAGTGCAGGTCCAACCTCCTTTGCTGCTTTCAATACAAGTTCCAGATGTGGTGTATCAGGGAGTCGTTCCCGCTGTTTATGAAGGTTTTCTACCATAACTATGGAAGCATCTACCATCACTCCGATGGCAATGGCAATTCCTCCAAGACTCATTATATTTGCTGAGATCCCTAAAAATCTCATAATGATAAAACTAATAAGAATTCCAACAGGTAGTGTGAAAATCGCTACAAAAGCTGAACGGAAATGCAACAGGAAAAGAATCGAAACCAAAGCTACTGCCAGCATTTGCAATAGGAGTGTACTTTTCAGTGTATCAATAGAACGCTGAATCAAACTGGATCGATCGTAAGAAGTGTGAATTTCTACACCATCCGGTAAACCGCTTTCCAATTCTTTGAGCTTAGCTTTCACATTTTTTATCACATTCATCGCGTTTTCACCGAAACGCATAACTACAATTCCCGAAACTGCTTCACCTTCTCCATTCATCTCGATGATTCCACGACGTAATTCGGGTCCGATATGAATATCTGCAACTTGTGAAAGTAAAATAGGAATTTTAGATTGATTATCATATCCGATCGGGATATTTTTCAAATCCTCGATCGAAGAGATGTATCCCTTGGCTCTGATCATATATTCCGTTTCACCCATTTCTATCAGTTTACCACCGACATCATTATTGGATCGCTTTATAGCCATATTCACTTTCTGCAAACTGATTCCGTATGCACGCAACTTTTCGGGATCTACTTCCACCTGGTACTGTTTTACATAACCACCGGCACTTGCTACTTCCGAAACTCCGGAAACAGACATCAGTTCATACCTAAGATACCAATCCTGTATTGAACGCAACTCTTGCAGGTCGTGTCTGTCTGATGTAAGTGAGTACATAAAAACCCATCCTACACCTGTCGCGTCGGGACCAAGCTGAACATTTACATCTTTGGGTAATTTACCCTGTGCAACGTTCAGGTATTCCAACACACGAGAGCGAGCCCAATAGATATCTGTTCCGTCTTCGAAAATAACATAAACCATCGAAAAGCCGAAGAAGGAATATCCTCTAACACTTTTGGCATAAGGAACAGAAAGCATCGCAGAAGTTAGCGGATAAGTAACCTGCTCTTCTACAACTTGTGGTCCCTGCCCAGGGAATTCACTGAAAATAATAACTTGCACATCAGATAGATCAGGAATCGCATCTACAGCAGTATTGTTCATTGACCAAATACCGATACCAATAATTATCAACGTGAAGACAATAACAAAGAGCCTGTTCTTTACGGAAAATTCTATGATTTTGTTTAACATATCAAATTCCTTATTGCTCTTTCTCTATCAAGTCCATTCCGCAGATCGGGCAATCACCATTCTCTTCCTGAACAATAGTTGGATGCATAGGACAGGTGAAATAAGTACTACTGGAATGGTCATGTCCATCTTCAGTTCCTGAAATTGAAGTTGAATTGAATTTTGAATCAAGAAGTTTTTGAACCGCTTCCTGCAGCTGGCTTTCGGAGTCCATAAGGAATTGACCGGAAACAACGACAATTTCATTCTCTTCCAATCCTGAAATCACTTCGGAATAATAATTAGAATCATCGGTTAAACCTGTTCGAATTTCACGAGGTTCAAATTTACCATTTCCTCTGCTGATGAATACTATTTTTTTCTCACCGGAATTGATTATTGCTTCAGTTGGAACGGTAAGAACTTTATTGGCTCGATCAGCTTCTATTCTGATAGTTACGAACATTCCAGGCTTTAGAGAATGATCAGAATTTTCCAGCTCTACTCTTATCTTCTGAGTACGAGTTTTAGGATTTAATGTTGGATAAATAAAAGAGACATGACCTGTTCGAATATTTTCAGGTAAATTGGCAACTTCAATTGAAACGCTTTGTCCTGTTTTCACTGATGTTGCATCAAATTCATACAAGTCTGCAATGATCCAGATCTTATCTAAATTTCCTATATGGTAAAGATCTGCTCCGGCTTTTACTTTGGAACCTTCTTTAATAGTTTTTTGTAGAATGTATCCTGAAAAATTTGATGTAAAAATTACATTTTGTTGTGCATTGTTTTCAGAAAGTATCCTATCCAAATGTTTCTGCGGGATATTCCACAAACGAAGTCTTTTTTGTGCTGCTTTAGCAATTTTACTACTTTTTCCATAAGTATTCACGGCAAGCAAGTATTCTTCCTGTGCAGAAATAAGTTCGGGTGAATATATTTCAAAGAGTTTTTCTCTCTTTTTTATTTCCTGCCCGATCTTATCTGCAAATATTTTCTCTATCCAACCCGAAAACTTCAGATTTATAGAATAACTTTTATCATCTGCAAGTTCCACTTTTCCGATAGTTCGGATAGCGTGAGAAATATCTCTAAAACTGATGTGTTTTACACGAACTCCCATATTTTGTACAATTGTTGGATCGATCGTAACTAGGTTGGCTCCACTTGATTTCGGATCTTCATTTACATTTGATTTTCTCAATACAAGATCCATATGACATATCGGGCAGCTTCCTGCTTCATCCAGTACAATTTCAGGATGCATTCCGCAAGTATAATATTCATCTGAACTTGATTCCGGAGCTTTGGAGATCTCGTTTTGTTCTTTAACTAGATCCATTCCACAGATCGGACAATCACCTTCCTCTTCCTGAACTACAGTTGGATGCATCGGGCATGTGTAATATCCGGCATTTGAGTGATCATGCTCTGCTTTTTGTTTCGATGTACAGCTTGATAGGATAAACATGAATATTAGTAACACAGTACTTATCATATACAATTTTTTTTTCATCATAATTTTTCTCCGATTAAAGTTTCAATTGTTGTTTCGTACATTTTATATTTATACTTAGCTTTCATTAGAATTTTCTCAAATTGGATGAGTTGAAGCTGAGCTTGATAGAGATCAGCAAAATTAGCTCTTCCCGTTTCGTAGGATTTCAATTCAGACTGAAAAACTTCTTCTGCATCCGGAATAAGATTAAGGTTGTAATTGACGATTTTATTTTTTTGTCTTTCCAAACCCGAACTTGCCATGATGAGCATTTCAGAAATTTTATTTAGAACTTTATTGTAGTTTTCTTCTACAGCAAGCTCCATAAATTTTGCATTTTTCATTTTCGCTTTTGTTCTGCCTTTCAAATCTAAGGGGATTGGAAATGAGAATCCCACAGATGCGAAATCTACATTTTCCATCGCTCCGATATCCTGCCTGATACGATATCCTGCCCACAAGGTAATATCCGGCATTCGCTCGTTTTTGGCCAATTGGAATGAGAGTCTCTTCATTCTGGTAGTTTCTTCAATTTTTTTCAGGAGTGGTTTGTTTTGGATCGCTGTCTGTAGCAATTCATCAAAATCAATTTCAATATTCAGATCTAATTCAAGTTCTTCAGTTTTGATACCAGTTTTTACATTACGATTAAGAACAGAATTTAAAGTTGCTTTTATTTCACTATCTTTTTGATTATAATCTTCAAGATCATCAAGAAGTTTTTCTTTCATCAATGTCATTCGTAAAATATCTGATTGCGCAGATTTCCCGATTTCATATTTCTTAATTATTGTTTCGATAAGGTCTTCTAGAAGTTCTATGTGTTTTAAAGAAATTTCTTTCAATTCACGATTCAAACCCAATTGGAAATATGATTTTTTTAATTTATCTATTAATTGTAGCTTAAGCTCAGCCAGCTCTTGCCTTTTTATCTGTCCTTCTGATTCAACAACTGATTTTCGTTTACTGTTTTTACCGGGGAAAGGAATCGTTTGCATCAGTTTAAACTGAATTCCAGACATCGGATTTTCATCTAATTTCCAAGTATCATATGGCACATTGCTGTATTCCATTGCTATCATTGGATCCATTAGTTTCTGAACAAATATTTCTTTCTCAGTTAGTGCTTTTATTTGGAAATTAATCGCTGAGATCTCAGGGTTTACCTCAATTGCTTTTTCTAACAATTGTTCAAGGTTTTCATCTGCAGAAAGCAAGAATGAAAAAAGTATAAGTAAAATAATTAATGGTATTTTATTAAATTTCATGATATTTTATTTCCTCATAAGTTTATTGATAGTTTTCATAACCTCGTCTAATACTTCAACTTTTCCTTCTTGTATCTGTTCAACTACACAGCTCTTCATATGAGCTTCCAAGATCAATTTTGAAACAGAGGTCAGAGCAGATTGAACTGCAGATACCTGATTTAGTATATCATTACAGTAAACATCTTCGGCTATCATTCTATTTACTGCACGTACCTGACCCTCAATTCTGTTCAATCTATCACGAAAATCTTTCTTTAAAACATCGGAATGATGTGCGCTTCTTATCGAACAATGTTCACAAATTTCACTCATAACTCCTCCTTTTTACATACCCTATGGGGGTATGGAAATTAAAGTAAGGTTTTTTTGTCAAGAAGCAAATTTATTTTTTTTTTGTGAGGTTATTTAACAAACATTAAAAATATTCAAAAGTTTTTAACTAAACCTAAATATTTTAATCTTTCTATATTAATTGCTTTTTTATTTGGTTGTTGCTTTATTGAAGTTGTTATTTTTTCTGCCAATATTTTTTTAATTGTAGGATGCAATTTTAAATAGATTGGAACTCGAAGATCAAAACCGAATTTGATCCTATCAAATCCAAATTCTTTATATTTATATATAAATATTGGAATCTCTTGAAGGTTGGTTGTGGTAATTGTCATATGTCCTGCGATCTCCATTTTAGAATCACTTTTTGTTTTTGCGTTTTTTAATAATTGTATATTCTCTAAAACTGTTTCCCATTTAGATCCCAGATTTATCCGTTCATGTGTTACTTTTGTAGCAGCATTTAATGATATGCTAATAGTTCTTGAATATTTGACGATTTTTTCTGCCCATATTTCACTCATAATTGTTCCATTGGTTAAAAATGAAACTTGTTTGTTTTTTGAGATACAATGATCAAAATATTTTCTGGCAGACTTAAGATATAGTGGTTCACCACCCTGCAAATCTATCTGCTTAACTGAAGAAAGGTCAATGTTATCAATAAGGATATCAGGATCCAACTCTCGTTTTTTATTGCTATCTTGCCAACACATAACACAATTAATATTACATCCTTCACCAAATAGTATCTTTATTCCAGTTAACATTTTATAATTATAATCAATTTCTCTTGGAGGATCTTCAAATTTCCGCTCTCCGAGCAGAGTACAGTTCTTATGACATCTTAGTTTCCCTTGGATCGAAAGAGAACGAAGTTTCTTAATCTTTGAAAAATGCAAAATTTCTTCTAATGTGTTTTTATAAATATTTCCTAAAATTCCTGGTTTCTGATGACAACATGCGTAAACATTTCCTTTATCATTAATAAAAGCTTCCTCCCATAAAAAGTAACAATAAGTAGTTTTATTCTTCATTCTTAAACTTGTTCAATATCTCATTAAAATTATCAGCATAAAAGTCAGCTTCTTTTACAATCGCATCTACTTCATGTGTATCATTATCATCATAAATAGCAAATGCATCCATCCCACCATTGTGAGCAGCAAGTACACCATGCAGCGTATCCTCGATCACCAGACAGTCTTTAGGAGCTATATTTAATTCTCCAGCTGCTTTTAAGAAAATATCTGGGAAAGGTTTACCTCTTATATCTTCACATCCAGCTACGATCGAATCAAAAAAATTCAAAATCCCATTGGCACGCAAAACAGTTTCAGTGAGATATTTCGTATTACTGGTTCCAATAGCCATTTTTACTTCATTAGCACTAAGGAAATTAATCAAATCGATAGCTCCAGATTTGAGTTTAACATCTGTTTTATAGTGTTCTTTCACCATGCTGGTCCACTCTGCTCCAATTTCTTCGATAGAATCCGGTAGATCAAATTTATCCTTGAAATACTGGCAAATCTCGTTGAAGCTGTTACCTGTTTTTACATCCTTAAAAAGATCATCAGGCACAGGGATATTACGTTTTTCTAAATACTCTTTATCAATTTGGATCCATATCCCCATTGAATCGATGAGTGTTCCATCCAGATCAAAAATTACAGCTTTGTATTTCATATATTTCCTTTTACTTTAATAATATGAAAAAAGCCCCTCAAACTGAGAGGCTTTTCATTAGTTATTTCATCAATTAGAATATTTTTTCTAATGTGATCGGTCTGTCTTCTAACATCATCGCTTTTTCAAATGTTTCCTTGCTCATTTTAACATTATCGCTATCATCATGAGGTGTATAAGTCTTCACATGGTCAGAACGAAGTCCACCCAAATACCAACGTGAATCTTCCATATAGATCAGATCTTCTACATTGGCTTTCATACGCGACATAACAGCATTTGAAAGAGATATTTTTCCTAAAGGAATTGTTTCATCTATAAGAACAGGAAGTCTTCTTATTTTCTCACCTTTCACATGATTCGGTTTTCCACCTTTGTATTTTTCCATTGCATAATCAAGTGTATCGATAGTAAGACCATTAATTTTCTCATCGTGATCTGCAGTTTGTTTTGTAGTTAACGTAATAATTATACCGACTACTGCAGTTAACAGCATTCCAAAAAGAGCTCTTGTATATATGAAAATCCCATTTTGCGGAGCAGAAACAAATGAAGCAAGTGGATTGATCATATCAGGAACGAATACTGTAAGAACTGTGAATCCAGATCCTACAAGCATAGAAATATTCGCAGCCTTTGCAGTAAATCTTCTCCAGAAAGCACCAAGGAATATTGTTGTAACTATGGATGGAATTATTATCATAATGCCTTTGTAGTGTATAGACATCAAACTACCTTTCATATTTGAAAACATATAAACAAGAATTAAACCAAGTAATGCTGTTCCGCCAGAAACCCATCGGGCAGCTTTCAAATAATGTTTGTCACTTGCTTTAGGTTTGAATAATGGTTTATAAATATCATAAATACCAATCGCAGAGCAGGCATTGATCAATGTATCTACAGTTGACATCAAGGCAGCTGTGAGAGCAGCAATAACAAAACCAAATACTATTGTATTGTGCCGCAAAGTTTCCCAGGCAACAACAATAAATGTATGGAAATGATTTGCAATATGAATAGGATCAAGACCCTCTAGAGATCCACCCATAGCAGTTTGCTTAGCAATAAGTGACTTTGCGATCCAACCAACAGCACCAACAATAATAGCAGAGAATGGTAGTGTGAAAAGTACATTAAAAATTGCAGCTTTTCTACCATCGTTCACGCTCTTTAACGCCAGATACCTCATTATAAAACCTTGATTCATAAAGGTAAAAGCGATACTTCCAGCCAGTGCTTCTCCCCAGAAAAGACCAGCTGTATTAAATTTTGGATCATTCAAAAGATCTACAAATGGTAATCTGTGAGTTACAGGCAGCCAAGACCAGAATTCTCCAAAACCTCCCAAAGCAACAATTCCAGCAACAATAGCAATTCCACCGGCTAGATATAACATGATACCTTGAAAGAGGTCAGTAAAGATAACAGCCGTCTGCCCTCCAAAAGTAACATAACCTCCCAGCAAAATTGTTGCTATTGGTACAGTAATTATCAATGGAACGCCAAGTAAGCCTTCCATCGCAATACCAATAGTAAACAGATTATATCCAATATAGAATAGCATATAAGCCATAATAATTACGAGAGAAATATAACGTGAAGTTCTATTGAATCTACGTTCAAAATATTCGGGAATAGATTTGATCTTTGAAAAATAGATAATAGGCAACCAACCAAACATGAAGAATGGTATAATAAACCAGTCATTCGTGTAGGTCATCGAACTGCTCATGCCTGTTTCAAATCCCTGTTGAGAATATTTAAGATAACTATAGGAACCGATTCCAGTAGCTATCATACTAGCGGCACCCAACCACCAGGCAAACCTTTGCCCACTGTAAAAATAATCATTAATATTTTTACTGAATCTAGAGAAATACCCACCGAAAGCCGCAATCATTAAAGAATATAAAATTACAACAGTTCCAATTGTCCAATATGCACTTGGATCTAAATTAAGCTGACTCAGATGTTCCATTTAGATCCCCCCTTTCACAGGCATATATAATGCTAATAATATCCAAACTGCGTGTGTTATTGCGAAGAGGAAGAATCCTAGAATTATCCATTTGAACCAGAAAGTATCATTTCCCCGTCCCAATTTGCAGGAACCTGTTTTAAGTATCAGGAAGATACCGATGGCAAATGTGACTGCACCAAATCCATATTGATAAAGATAACACGTCCATGGATCGCTTGGTCCCCATGCAGAGATAAGAATCCGTGGAAAAACATAAATAAATGCAAGAACAGCGATCATGAATAAAATTAGAGGAAGACTGCTCTTCTTTTTAGTTGTGTTCATATTTTTCTCCTTACAATGAAATATGATTTTTTATTGATAATACAATAAATTATCTATTAATCGATATTTCACTTCTTTTATTATAACTATATTAATATTGATCTCAACTCATTAAGATCACTAATTTCAAAGTCGGGAAGCACCCCACTTTTATTAATACATTTTTTTGGATTGAACCAACATGTGTCAATTCCAAAATCATTTCCACCCGATATATCAGAAGTTAAATTGTCTCCAATAATTATAGCAGACTCATTATGAGGAAGTTTACTGAATATATGTTCGAAGAATTCAGGATCAGGTTTTGGATGGCCGATCTCTTCAGAAATAAATATATGCTGGAAATATCTTGCCAGATCTGAGTCTGCAAAACGGGGATTTTGAACATCAGCAAGTCCATTTGTAGCAAGTGCAAGTTCACACTTTCCAAATAGGAAGTTGACTATTTCTCTGGCTCCCTGCAGGAGATGAGTTCCTTCAGAAAGATATTTCAGATAGATCGGACTGATAATTGCAGGATCCAGATCTAAATTTTCTTTAGCAAAAAATCTTCTAAAACGTTCTATTCTCAATTCTTTAGATGTTATTTTCTTTTGCTCAAAATCTCGCCAGATAGCTAAGTTAATAATTTCATACTCTTTGTGAAGTAGTTCCAGGTTTTTATTAATTCCAAATTGTATGAATGTTTTTTCAAATGCCTCTTTTTCCGCTGTATCAAAATCAAAGAGAGTGCCGTCGGCATCGAATAGTACTAATTTATATTTCATCGAATCTTATTTATTTTATAAGCATCATTTTGTTCTTTGCTGCTATTTCCCCATCAATAATTAGTTGATAGAAATAGATGCCACTGGAAACAGATTTACCAGTTTGATCTGTTCCGTCCCAGATAATTGAAGATTGTTTATTAATTATTGAATATTGCCGAATTTTCTGCCCCTTAATGTTATAAATTTTCAATTCAGTGCTCTCCATGATCTCTGTGGTTAATGAAAACGAGATCGTAGTAGATGGATTGAAAGGATTAGGATAATTTGAAAGATCGTGCTCACTTTGTGGGATTATTTCGTTTTCTAGACCAACGACATAAATATTAACATTGACCGTTTCCGTGGGAAGTGATTCTCCTGAATCGTATACAGCTGAGATATAATAACTGTAATATCCATTTATCAAATCGAGATCAAAATATTCTTCAGTTAAAATACTCTCCAAGATAATACCATTACGATATACATTATAAGCCAGCAGCTCTTCGTCCGGAAGTTCAGGTTCTTCCCATGTGAGATGTACATTATTCCCATCATAAACAGAAGCTTGAGGATTTTGTGGAGATGGTGGAGTATTAGGGTCAGGTTCAAGCTCACATAGTACATAAGTTGTGTCATCTTCTGTGACTATTATATTTATTTGTAAGAATGGAAGATAACCGAGTGCATTTATGGTTATCTCTTGATTTCCTGTTGGAATATCATTAAGTATAAAATAGCCTTCATCATCTGACATCGTATTCCCATATTGTGACATAATCGGAGCAAAAGTAATTGGTTCACCATTATCTTCATTGGTCACATTTCCATCGATAGCACCATAATTAACCGGATTACCCGTGACAGTGAGATCATCAATATTCCAACCACTGTATTGCCATGAGCCATCTGTTGTGCCAATTGAAAATCGTATGCGAACAGCACTGCTGAGATCAGCAATTTCAGAAATATCAAAGTAGGTAACACTCCATGAATTATCTGTTACTTGTGAAGTATTCGTCCATACCTCGATCCAGGTTGTCCCATTATCATTGCTAATACTGATGTAAGCGTGATCGTATGCTGGTTGTTCCACATTCAACCACTTCATAAAATTCAATCCCACTCCAACAAACTCGCTACAATCAATTGCAGGTGATATGGCAAAATATTCATGAGCACCCAGATCACTTTCGTAATCACCCAAGCTTGCTCCAAGTCCTGTAAGATCTACACCAAGAACATTACTTCCTCCATAAGCCGATGTTGGATCTGGATTTCCATACTCCCCGCCTAATCCTTGTGGAGAATCTATTTGGAATTCACCATTCAAAACCCAGCCTGTAAGTTCTTCAAAACCATCTTCCCATATATCATCAGCAAAAACAAATGTGATGGAAATGATGAATAAAATAGTTAACAATATTTTCATTATATCTCCAATTTATTTCAACAACAGCATTTTATTTATAAGTAATTTGGAATCATTAATTTCTAGTTTATAGAAGTATACACCAGAAGCCA
>CAZOCS010000018.1:1815-29839 GCA_964578365.1 uncultured Candidatus Cloacimonadota bacterium | reverse complement strand
TGATTATAGTTCAATCTCTTTATTCGAACATCAATTAAGTTTATACCATACTCAGCAACTTTTACCTTTGATAGGGCAAAGATAGAATCTGCAATTACCTGGCGGCCATTAATGATTCTTTCTAAGATATCATCTTCCAATTTACTATCTGTGTATTCGGAAGTAAACATCATTTCTCTATTGGAACTTCTTACAATTTCCAGTAATTTGTTTGAACTTATTACATCACGCGTTGTACCGCTGATGATATCATCTAATCTACTATGTGCATTGCTCTCATAACGAGTTGTCTCGTAAAACTTCAATGGATCAACGATCTGCCAGCGAGAGAAAGTATCGATCCAGATATATCGTTTATCCGATGTCGGAATTTGCTTAGCCTCGCCATCCCATTCAAGTATTCTCTCATCAAAATAATGAACCTTCTGGATAAAAGGTATTTTAATTCGTAATCCAGCAGTTTTTATTGCTCCACCAACCGGTTTACCAAACTGAGTGATGATCACTTGTTGTCTTTCATCTATTACATAAAAGGCATTAACTAATACGATAAATGCTAAAATAATTAGTATGTATTGTAATTTCATTTTCATTTTATTTACCTCCCTGTCCAAGATTTAACAGAGGTAGCACATTGTTCGCTTCATCATCAATAACATACTTCTTTTCTACCTTTGGAAGAACTTTTTCCATCATTTCCAGATAGAGTCTTTTTTTAGTTACGGTTTTAGAATAACGATACTTATTATACATCTGGATAAATCGATTTGCATCACCATTAGCTCTATTCACTCTATTGATAGCATATCCTTCAGCTTCTTCAATTGTTCTTTTTGCTTTTCCTTCAGCCTCAGGGATTACCTGATTATATTTTTCCCAAGCCTCATTAATAATCCTTTCTTTCTCCTGTTTTGCTGAGTTTACATTATTGAAGGCAGGTTGAACTGCTTCCGGTGGATTTACATTTTGCAAGTTAATCGTAACGATTTCAAGACCTGCATTATAAATATCGAGCTGTTCTTGAAGCATAATCAGAGATTTATCTGCTATCTCTTTTCTATTAAGCACAATTATCTCATCCACACTACGGTCACCAACAACTTCCCGGATCACAGATTCTGATACATCCCGCATTGTTTCTTCTACATTCCTAACCTTAAACAAATACATCACAGGATCTTTTATTCTGTATTGAACGATCCATTCTACATCTGCAATATTCAGATCACCCGTTAGCATGATTGCTTCATTGTTGTAACTTCGTGTAGAATATTTTGTGCGTACACCAGCTTGTAGTGTTCTAAATCCGAATTCTTCCTTAAAGACATGTTTAACTTTAACTTTCGTAAGATTATCTACACCAAATGGGATCTTGAAATGTAATCCCGGTTGTGTAGTAGAAAGGTATTTCCCAAATCTCTGGATAACACCCACCTCTTCCGGATTTACAGTGTATAAACCCGTCGCAAAGAAAATCACCGCAGCTAAAATAATTATACCTGTAATTATCTTTCTCTTTGGTAATTTGATCTGCTTAATGTTAAGCTCCTCGATTTTTGGCATATTATCTCCTCATTTTTTCTTCATGAAAAAATCAATTGTTTCTTTTACACCATCAGACAATGAATGTTTTGGTTCCCAACCAAATTCATTCTTTGCTTTCTCAATATTCAAACAACTTCTCCTTATATCACCGGGTCTTGCTCCCTTGCGCACAGGTTCAACTTTCGTATTCATCTGTAAAGCAATTTCTCGATATAACTGTCCGGTTGTTGTTTCCAATCCTGTTCCGATATTAAACGCATCAAGTTCACCTCTATCCAATGCTAATATATTGGCATTAACGATGTCTTTCACAAATACATAATCACGGATCATTCCGTCAGGTTCTTCATCAAAAGCATAGAGATATGTTTTTTTATTATCTCTAAAATTTGTTATAAATATAGAAACCACTCCGGCTTCTCCATGTGGAATTTGACGTGGTCCGAAGACATTTGCATATCTTAGAACCGTGTATTTTAGACCATATTGATGATAGTAAAAGTATAAATATTTTTCTGATATGTATTTGTGAATTGCGTAGGGTGACAGCGGTTTGGGGTCATAACTCTCCGTTGTGGGATATTCTTCAGCTTCTCCGTAAATAGCTCCGCCTGAAGAAATAAAAATTACTTTTTTTACTTTATGCTTCACACAATTTTGCAGAATATTCAAAAAACCAACTGCATTAACTTCAGCATCAAGTTCAGGTTCTTTTACAGACACAGGAACACTGATCTGAGCTGCATGGTGATTCACTATCTCTGGTTTTTCATCTATAAATATCTGCTCCAGTTCTTTAGAACGAATATCGATCTGATAAAATTTTACTTTATGATTCACGTTATGTTTGAATCCGGTTGATAGATTATCTACTACTACTACTTCATGACCAAGTTCAATATATTTATCTACAATATGTGAAGCAATAAAACCTGCTCCACCAGTTACTAATATTTTCATTTAACCTTCCTATCGAACCACTTTTATTTGATCTGCCCTGGCAGAAACTGAAACTGCTTGTCGCAGTAAGTTAATCTGCAAGATAACTTCTTTCACATCTTTTTGATCTTCCACATATCCAATTAGTCCTGCAAACGGTCCTTTTTGGATCTCTACCTTTGTACCTTTTTCCAAAAATTTTGCTCGTGTAAATTCGACACCTAATTCTCGTCCGGAATAGATCTGTTTTAGGTCACTGATCAATTCCAATTGATTCTGTACAGAAAGCCAATATGCAACATAGCCAGAAATTGTGAGCTGTCGTTTCCCATCTTGATCGCACTTAATAAAAACATATCCGGGGAACATAGGTTTTGTAAATTTTATCTTCCTGTTCTTATATATACGTACACTGTCTATGAGCGGAAGATAATAATTAATCTTATATTGTAATGAATATTCAGCTAGTTTTTTCTCACATCTTGGCTTAGTATGAACTACAAACCATTTTAGATCACCTTCACCAGGATTTAAATCTCCAAAAAGCTCATCAATTTCTACAGGTTTATTAGTAGCCATAAATTAATGGGGATACCAAAGTACCCCCTCTCAATAATTTTACATTCTAACTAAATTTTCAGCTTTTTTGCCATCACAAGCAAATCTTGTATCAAGCACAAGTTTAGAGCGTTTAACAATATCATCATAATCATAAGCGGTGTGGTCAGTTACAATTATTACGGCATCGTAATCGCCCATATCCCCAAGACCAACTGATTTGTAATGTTTATCGTTAAGTTCATTGTGGAAAGTTGGAACATGAGGATCATTATAATCGAACTGAGCACCGTTTCTTTCTAATAAAACTATAAGATCCTGAACCGGTGATTCACGCATATCTTCAATATCTTTTTTATATGCAGCACCCAGAAGTAGTATCTTCGATTTTGATAAAGCGAGTCCTTTTTCATTTAGAAGTTTCATTAATTTTGTAATAACAAATTGTGGCATTTCATTATTAATTTCACCTGCAAGCTCGATGAGTCTTGTATGATATCCATACTCTCTCGCTTTCCAAGTTAGATAAAAAGGATCAAGCGGAATACAGTGTCCTCCAATACCTGGTCCTGGATAGAAAGCCATAAAACCATAAGGTTTTGTTTTTGCTGCTTCTATCACTTCCCAAACATCAATATTCATCTTCTCGCATAGAATAGTCATTTCATTTGCTAAAGCTATATTTATATTTCTAAATGTATTTTCATAGATCTTTTCCATTTCTGCAATAGCAGGAGTTGGAACAAGATGAATTGGAGCATCCAAAATTGAGTTGTAAAAAACTTCCGAAATTTTATTACAATTGGAAGTCATACCACCAACAACTTTTGGTGTATTATTTGTTTTGTAATCTTTATTTCCCGGGTCAACTCGCTCTGGTGAAAACGCCACAAAAATATCTTCTCCAACAGTAAAACCTTTCTCTTCAAAAGCGGGAGCAACTATCTCTTCGGTCGTACCTGGGTATGTAGTACTTTCCAATATAATAAGAGTTTCTTTAGATACATTTTCCGCAAGTGAATTTACCGATGATCTGACGTATGATGAATCGGGTTGCTGATATTTATCCAATGGAGTTGGAACAGCTATCATAACAACATCTACTTCTTTCATCTCAGCATAATTATATGTAGCTTTTAACAAACCTTTCTCCACCAAGTCCTTAAGTTCTGCATCATCCACATCACCAATATAATTATCACCAGCATTAACGTGAGTTACTGCATAATCACTCACATCCACACCAATAACTTTATAACCTTTTCTTGCTACAGTAACTGCCATGGGCAAGCCAACATAACCAAGCCCCACAATTCCAACAACTGCAGTTTTATCTTTTATCTTCTTGATGATCTTTTCCATTAATTTGATTAACTCCTACATTTATTTAATATCTATAATACTCTGGTTTGTATGGGCCATCTTTGGGAATATTAACATATTCTGACTGTTTTTTAGTAAGCTTTGTAAGTTTTACTCCCAGTTTTTCAAGATGGAACCTAGCAACATCTTCATCAAGCTGTTTAGGAAGAATATAAACCTTATTTTCGTGTTCATTTTGCCATAGTTCGATCTGAGCTAATACCTGATTTGAAAAAGAATTACTCATTACAAAAGATGGATGCCCTGTAGCATTACCAAGATTCACAAGCCTTCCTTCCGAAAGAAGAATAATTGAATTTCCACCTTGGAAGAAGATCTGATGAACTTGAGGTTTTATCTCTACTTTGTTAATTCCGGGAAGTGCATAAAGTTCATTCACCTGGATCTCATTATCAAAATGACCAATATTACAAACAATAGCTTGATCCTTCATGTTTTGCATGTGCTCAGTTGTTACAACATCACAATTTCCGGTTGCAGTTACAAAGATATCTCCTTCAGGCAAAGCATCTTCAATAGTTGTGACTTCAAAACCTTCCATCGCGGCTTGCAATGCACAGATCGGATCTATTTCAGTTATGATAACTCGAGCTCCGAATCCTTTCATAGATTGGGCACATCCCTTTCCAACATCACCATATCCGCATATTACAACTACCTTACCTGCGACCATTACATCTGTTCCACGCTTAATGCCGTCTGCCAGTGATTCTCTACAACCGTAAAGATTATCAAACTTAGATTTTGTTACAGAATCGTTAACGTTAATAGCAGGGAAAAGTAATTCTCCTTTTTCTACCATTTGGTATAATCGGTGAACACCTGTTGTTGTCTCTTCAGAAACACCCTTGATACTATCGGCAATCGTCTGCCAATTACTATCATTTTCATTTTTTAGAAGAAAGAATATAGAATTTAAGTCTTCACTTTCATATTCCTCATCTGCAATTGAAGGATTGTTTTGAAATTCTACAGCTTTATGAATAAATAAAGTTGCATCTCCCCCATCATCAACTATAAGATCAGGACCCAATCCATCTGGAAATGTTAATGCTTGAAGTGTGCACCACCAATATTCTTCGATTGTTTCACCTTTCCAGGCAAAAACAGGAATACCAGATTCTGCAATTGCTGCTGCTGCATGATCTTGAGTTGAGAATATATTACAACTCGCCCACCTGATGTCTGCACCCATTTCTGCGAGGGTTTCTATTAATACGGCAGTTTGCACAGTCATGTGCAAACTACCCATTATTTTTACGTTATTTAGTGGTTTATCTTGGGAATATTTTTCTCTCAAAGCCATTAAGCCGGGCATTTCTTTCTCAGCAATTAGTATCTCTTTCCTACCAAATTGCGCCAGTGAAATATCTTTGATCTTATAATCCATAATCAGTCTCCACTTTTATCTTCTATTTTTTATCTTTTATTGTCTCTTCTGTTATTATCTCGTCGATTATCTCTTCGATTGTCGTTTCTACCATAGCTACTTCTTGGAGCAGGGGCAAGTTTTGGACCGCTTCCTGGTTTATGTTCCGGATTTCCTTCCACGCCTTTCATTGTAAGCTTAACCTTACCTCTATCAAAACCGATAAATTTAACATTAACTTTATCACCAAGCTTTAGCATATCACCAACATTAGCTACACGATCTTTGTGCAGTTGAGAAACATGAACCAAACCTTCTTTTGTTTCACTCATGAATTTCACGAATGCACCATAAACTTCAATACGTGTAACTTCACCTACATATATTTTATTCATTTCCGGATCGGATACAATATCTGTAATTATTGCTTTTGCTGTTGCAATAGAATCTTTATTGGCAGATGAAATGCTTACAGTTCCATCATCATCAATGTTCACATCAGCACCTGTTGTTTCTATGATCTGCTTGATCATTTTTCCACCTGAGCCGATTACAGCACCTATTTTATCAGGATCGATTTTGATAGACTCGATACGTGGTGCAGTTTCTGCTAACTCTGCACGTGGTTCCGGAATTGTTTCAATAATTTTATCTAAAATATAGAAACGGGCAGTTTGCGCTTTTTCAAGAGCAATTCCCATAATTTCTTTAGTTATGCCTTCTATCTTGATATCCATTTGCATGGCCGTGATACCATCTTTTGTTCCGGTTACTTTAAAATCCATATCTCCCAGGTGATCTTCCAACCCCTGAATATCTGTAAGAACAACAAAGTCTTCACCTTCCATGATAAGTCCATTTGCAATTCCTGCAACCGGCTTTTTAAGCGGAACACCTGCAGCCATCAGAGCTAAGGTTCCACTACAAACTGTTGCCATTGATGAGGATCCATTCGATTCCAATATTTCTGAAACTATCCGAAGCGTGTAAGGAAAATCATCTTTTGATGGGATCATCGGAAGTAAAGCACGTTCTGCTAACGCACCATGTCCATATTCTCTACGTCCCGGACCTCTCATAAATCCTGCTTCACCTACACTGAATGGTGGAAAGTTGTAATGAAGGTAATATGGCTTTTTGTATTCTTCTGCCAAACCATCAATGATCTGCTCATCACGGCTGTTTCCTAAAGTTACAGTTCCAAGTGATTGTGTTTCTCCTCGAGTGAAAAGCGCTGATCCATGAACACGTGGAAGAATATCCAACTCGCAGGTTATAGGTCGAATATCATCCATTCCTCTGCCATCGGCTCTATGATTATCATGCAAAATAGCATTACGAACAGATTTGGTGAAAACTTCGTCAAAAGCATTTTTGAAATTCCTTTCCTGCTCAACAAATTCTTCACCGAGTTCTTTAGCATTTTTTTCCATCATCTCTTTTTTGATTGCATCAATAGCTTCATATCGTTCCAATTTGCCATGAATATGAGCAGCTTTATCAATTGCTTTTCCAAAATTATTTTCAACTTTTGCTACGATCTCTTCCGGTGTAACATCCAGTACTATTTCCATTTTCTCTTTTCCGGAATCTTTAACGAATTCTTCTTGGAAAGCAACCAGTTCTTTGATCACTTCATGCCCCGTATAGATAGAGTTCATAATCATTTCTTCAGAAACTTCTTCTGCTCCGGCCTCTATCATTACAACTGCAGATTTTGTACCTGCAACATCCAGATCGAGTACAGATTCTTCAAATTGCAGAACTGTGGGATTGATTACAATCTCATCATTCACTACACCTACTTTCACACTGGCACAAGGTCCGTGGAATGGAATATCGGAAATTGAAAGAGCAGCAGATGCTCCTAAGATCCCTAACATACCAGGATCGTTCTCTCCATCGTAAGAAAGTACAGTTACTACAACGTGAACTGCGTTTCTGAATCCTTTTGGAAAGAGGGGTCTAATTGGCCTGTCGATAAGACGTGCATTTAATGTAGCCTGAGTTGTGGGTCTGGCTTCTCTTTTAAAAAAACCTCCGGGGATTTTACCGGAAGCATACATTTTTTCTATAAAATCTACTGTTAATGGGAAGAAATCTGTTCCTTCCCTTGCTTCTTTAGAAGCTGTTGCTGTAACTAATACGCTGGTTTCACCATAAGTGATAAAAACAGATCCATTAGCTTGTTTTGCCATTCTGCCGGTTTCCATTGTTAATGTTTTGCCGGCGATTTCGATTGACTTTTTCTTAATGTCAAAATTGTGCATTTTTTCTCCTTTGATTTGGGCTAAATCCAATTTTTGATTGGCTTAATATTAAGCCGTTTTTCACGGAGATTAAAGCAATAGACTAAAACCAGTATGACTGAACTTAGCTTATTGCTCCATTCCTCCGCATTTCATTCTCTAATTTTCTTTACTTTATAATTAGCTGTTGGTATGATTATTAATTCTACTTTTTTTTGTTAAGGTTTTTCTTCTAAAAAATAAAGAAAGGGGTTTTATCCCCTTTCTGTTAACTCCAAAAAATATATTATTTCCTGAGTCCAAGCGCTTTTATCAACTTACGGTAGCGTACAATATCTTTTTTCATGATATAATCGAGTAATCTTCTTCTCTGACCGATAAGTTTTAATAGACCACGACGTGAATGATAATCCTTTTTATGGATTTTCAAATGTTCTGTGATCTCTTTGATACGAGTTGTTAATAAAGCAACCTGAACCTCAGGTGATCCAGTATCTGAATCATGGAGTTTAAACTCTGCCATGATAGCCATTTTGGCTTCGGTATTCAATGCCATTTCATACCTCCTTCTATTTTTAGCTTTTTAATAAGCAAAAACAACAGAAAAATCGAAGGTTTCTTTGTAAAGGATTTTCTTTGTGCCCTTACCGATAGCTAATCTGCACTATTACATTTTTATTTTTTAAATAATTATTTTACACAATATCTTAAGTGCTTTTTACTAAAGAATAATATATTGACACAATCCTGCTCGGAAGAATTTTAAAAAGTAATGAAAATGTAATAGGAAAATTATGAAAAAGAATGTAGTAAGAATAATAAAAATTATGCTAAGCCATTGGGGTTATTTGGTCTCAGGCTTATTTTTCATGTTAGGATTTGCACTATTCAGCGGCACGAGTGTTACCCTAGCTATCCCATTAATGGATAACGTATTTAAATCATCGTCCGATCTGATCTTATATAAAGATGTTACATCATTCTTTGTGGCAATCCAAAATACCATTTCTCAATTTGCAGCCACACATGGCAGCCTTTTTCAGATAACAAATAAAGAAGCAATTGAGCCTCTACTAGATAATTTGAACACAGTTATGCTGCATACTGATTCACATTTACTTTTGTGGATTATCAGTGGAGCTATGATCTTGATTATAATCTTGAAAAACATCTTTTTCTATGGACAGCGAGTGCTTTTTGCCAACCTGCGGGGACGCACAATAAAAGATATCAGAGATCTAATTTACAAAAAATATCTTTATCAATCCCTGGCTTTTTTTAATGAAAATAAAGTTGGAGACTCACTTGTTCGAATGGTCTCCGATGTTCAGATCATTGGAAATTTTTTTGTAAATTCTCTTTTTAATTCACTGAGAGAATTACTGCTTATAATCATTTTTGCATGGATCGCTTTATGGCTTAATCCGAAATTATTCCTCTTAAGTCTGATCCTGCTTCCAATATTTAGTTTTGTTGTTAGTCTTCTTGGTAATAAGATAAAGAAATACTCTAAACGTATTCAGCAACAATCATCTAATATGTTTTCCAATGTAGAAGAAAAACTTAACAGTATGCGTATTGTTAAGGCGTTCTCCCGCGAACAATTTGAGATGGACAGATTTAAAGATATAAATAACAAACATTTTAAGTTCTGGAGAAAATCGAGGATTTATCATGCTTTTAATATACCTCTCTCGGAATTGAATAGTGTGATCACGGGAGTAATTGTACTGATGATAGGTGGATATCAGGTTCTGGATCCTAAAGTTAATTTTTCTATTGGAACTTTTTTCGCTTTTATGCTGGCAATCTTTTCTATGTTACATCCAATGAAAGCTATCACCAAAGCTTATACAAATATCAGGAAAGCTTTGGTTTCCTTAGATAGAATATCCGAGATACTAAATAGAGAATCAGAAATTTCTGAAAGTAGTTCAATAACAGAGAAAAAAAGCTTTGAAAATACTATTGAATACAAAAATGTAAGTTTTGCGTATATTGGTTCTGTTAATGTATTAAACGGTATTAATCTTAAGATCAATAAAGGTGAGAAGATTGCATTGGTAGGAGGAAGTGGATCCGGAAAAACAACCATGGTTAATCTACTGGAAAGAATGTATGATGCAACTGGTGGTGAAATACTTATCGATAATGAGAATATCAAGAATTATAAATTAAAAGATCTCCGTAATCTAATGGGAACTGTAACACAAGAATCTATCTTGTTCAGTGACACTATTTCAAATAACATCAGTTATGGAACTCTTAGAGCAGTAACCAACGAAGACATTACTAATGCCGCTCAAACAGCTTTTGCAGATGAATTTATTGATACACTACCAAAACAATATGAAACACTTCTTCACACAAGAGCATCCAATCTTTCCGGTGGACAGAAACAACGCCTCTGCATTGCCAGAGCTATCGTAGCAGATCCACCAATATTGATATTTGATGAGGCGACCAGTGCTCTTGATACGGAAGCTGAAAAAAAAGTACAAAAAGCAATTGAACAAGCTACGAAAAACAGAACTGTAATTGTGATCGCCCATAGATTATCAACTATTCTTTCTTCCGATAAAATTGTGGTAATGGATAGTGGAAAAATAGTTGGTTTGGGTAAACATGAAGAACTGATTAAAACTTGCAACAGATATCAAACACTATATGATCTTCAATTTAACGATCCAGCATAAACAATGAAGATATTGTTTTATATTTCTAAAAAATATTCTCTCCCGATCATTGAACCGATTGTGAAATATTTGGAAGAAACTGAGCATACATTTGCTTTCTTCACATCACAGAAAGTTAGAAAACAAATCTCAGTAAATCTCATGAACTTCAATCTGCTGCAAAATATTAATGCAGCAATACAATTCTCCCCTGATATAGTTATCGTTCCCGGAAATTTTGTTGATTTTAGAATTCCCGGAATAAAAGCTCAGATATTTCATGGTTTAGGTGCCGAGAAACCAGCTCATTATAAGATTCGCGATTTCTTTGATGTTTACTGTACTTCTGGCCCTTTTGTAACAGAGAAATACAAGAAACTTCAAAAGAGAAAAAAATATTTTTTAGTGAAAGAAACCGGATGTCCAAAGATCGATCATATAATCAATTATCTTGCGAATGATTTGAGAGAAAAATTTAATATTCCAAGAGATAAAAAAGTAATTCTTTTTGCTCCAACTCACAGCAGAAAAATGCAGTCAGCACAAGGCTTACTTCCCATAATACCGGAGATTATTAATGAAGATGAGATCTGGTTTCTTAAGTTTCATGAATTAATGAATAAGGAAATAAAAAAAAGCATTGAAGATTCTCATAATATCACAATAATAGATGATTACGATATCACTCCATATTTGCATCTTGCTGATGTTCTGATAACTGATACTTCCTCTGTTGCATACGAATTCATGATACTCGATAAACCTGTGGTCACTTATAATACACAAAGCAGAAAGAATAAAGGGATCGATATAACATCACCATCACAATTACGTGGAGCCATTGATAGAAGCTTATTAGATCCACAAGAATTTCATCAAAATAGAATTAATCATATTGCAGAGATCAACCCTAGAATTGATGGAAAGATTTGTGAGAATCTTATTTTTACATTAGAAAAGATTATAGATAGTAACGAGTTGCAAGGCAAAAGAAAACCTGTGAATTTATTTAGGAAACTTCAAATTCTTTACCATGAAAAATATAGAAAAGGATATTTGAGATAATGATAAAAGTCTTATTCGATTTAAAAAAAGAATATTACTTCAATTCTCTGCAGCCTGTTTATGAGGAATTGAAAACAGATCCGGAGTATAATATTCAATTTTATGTTGGAAAAGATGAGAAAAGATTATTAGGAATTTTTCTACTTCCCCAAAGAAAACAAATTGAAAAGAGATTAACTAAATTAGGGTTGAAAATAACTAACCAAACCAATGGATTTGATCTTGTGGTCTGTGGTGATGTACTAAAAAAACCTCAGCGTTATGGAGATGTCGTTCGAGTACATTTGGATCATGGTGTTGGCACAAAAACATTACGCATTAGGAATATTCAAAAACAAAAAGATTATCATTACCATGTCTTTCTGGAAGGACAATGCTGGTTTGACTATATAAAAAGTTTAGGTTGGGAAAACACAGCAGACTTCTATCTAACAGGTCTTCCAAAGCTTGATCCCCTATTTTGGAAAGATCATTATGATAATGCTGCATTAACCAAAAAACTCGGAATAGATCCAAATAAAAAAACTGTACTTTTTGCACCCTCCTACAAACCAAGCTGTATAAGATATGTGCAATCTTGTATAACTGATCTGTTGCCAAAATACAATCTGATAGTGAAGTTGCACCCTTACAGTTGGGGTGGGAAATATGCTTCTCATTCCCAACACAAATTCTACGAGAAACTTGCAAAAAAACATAGCGATGTATTCCTGATAAATAAAGAAGATTATGACATCTATCCCTATCTGTTTTTAGCTGATACACTTATCAGTGATACATCAAGTGTGATAAATGAATTTTTGGCATTAGGAAAACACGGGATCATATACGTTTTACCGGAATCTAAATTGAAGCACTCAGACGGAATGGAATCTGTTTCCATCGACCCCAAAGATTGGCTGGAAGGAGCTTTTCCAAAAATGTATAAACCAAGTGATCTGTTACCTGCTGTAAAAAGTGCAATTGATCCAACACAGGAAATGAAAATAAAATTACAAGAATATCGTGAGTACTTTTTTACTGGATTAGATGGCAAATCTGCCAAACGTGTAAAAGCAAAGATTGATGAACTAATGAAGGAGACATAAGTGTCAGGAAAAACCAGATTAGAAGGAAAAAACATCGAGATTGCACTAAAATTATTGCATGATGTTACAACCGAATTTGAAACTGCATCCACAGCATATTGGTTGGAAGGTGGTACACTATTAGGTGTTGTTCGCGAAAATAGATTATTACCATGGGATAACGATATGGATATCTCCATGTACATATCCGATCGCTGGAAATTAATAAAAATAGTTATAAAACTTATTTTCAAAGGTTACCGTATTAGTACCAGATTTTATAATAGAGATATGGGACCTTTTAAAAAGAGAGAACTTCGCATGATTAAGGTTCGTAATTATGAAAAATTCCTGAAAAAAGGTGAAGTTATGTTGGACATCTTTCTCAAGAGAAAAGTGGATAATGAATATTATTGGACTGTAGGCATTAAATCACCAGTGCTCAAATCTGTTCCTGCTAAGTTCTACGATGAGCTTATAACAATTAAATTTGATAAAAAAGATTATCTGATTCCTCAAGACTATGAAGGTTACCTTACCTATCGTTATGGTAATTGGAAAGTAACGGTGAAGCAATGGGACTTTAAAAAAGATGACAATGCAATTGTGAATTCTAAGGACTAAATTATGAATATCTACTACTATGCTTATCAAATGTATCAATTTTCATATTCCAAACCTATCTATGAAAAAATTGGTGGTATTTATGTTGTGAAAAAATTTGATCGTTTACTACAATTCAAACGTTACTTCCGTGGGATGAACGCTGAATCTCAGTATAATACATTTATGAATACTCCTCGTGTTATACAAAGAAACATCACTCAAGAATTTGATGGCGAAGGAATTGTTTTTTCTCATTCGAATATCAATATTAGAAGCAAACCAGGCAAATGTATCCGTATTTTTATCGGACATGGTACCGGTGACAAACCTTATGGCGGCAATCGGGTTGGACCCAAAAATCTTTTGAATTATGAATATATTTTTGTTTCCGGTCCAAAGCATTTGGCCAGGCTTAATGATTCTGGTGTAGAAATTCCTCCTAAGCGTTTAATTAAAATCGGTAATATGCGATTTGATGAGTATATTAATGGTGATATAGATAAAGATGCTGTGTATAAAAGACTTGGTTTAAAAGA
The DNA here is from genome assembly GCA_964578365.1 of uncultured Candidatus Cloacimonadota bacterium. Classification (GTDB taxonomy): domain Bacteria; phylum Cloacimonadota; class Cloacimonadia; order Cloacimonadales; family TCS61; genus Tenebribacter. The sequence goes on along the minus strand of CAZOCS010000018.1, from coordinate 15,847 downwards.
TCGCAGCAGGAAAACAGTACTCTATGCACCCACATGGAGGTTTGGGAAAGGAACGTTTGACAAATATGTAAAAAAATTCTGTAAGGAAATTTCTCCAAAATATAACCTGATCATACGCCCGCATTCTCATGATGCAAAACATATTCCTGAAATTAAAATATGGGCGAAACTAAAAGGATTGAAAAATATATATTTTTCTAATCCCTCTAACTTGCGTTTTAATGATACTATGTATGATTTTGCAGTTTCTGATATTATGATAAGCGACACATCTTCGGTGAATTATGAATACTTAATTACCGGGAAACCACTGATCATAATCGATAACCAATATAAGAAGTTACACAAAATGCCCGATGAAATGAATATCTTGAATAATGTAGATATTTACGATGAATCAATTCCAATTTTGGATATGGTCTCAGATAACCTAGCAGAGAACAAATATAAAGAAATGCATCGGAAAATGCTATTTGACTGCTTCTATTTTAATGATGGGAAGTCAACGCAGCGAGCTATTGATTTTGTAAAAAGTCTTGATCCAACATAAAGCTGAAATAGGTAAAAAAATATTATTAGAGAAAAAGTAAAATTAAAAATATATAAAGGAGTCGATATGAAGATTGTATATTCGTATTATGTGTTAGACCTTGTTCATAAGGGTCATCTAAAAATGATGGAAAATGCTAAAGCGATTGCCGGGAAAAATGGCAAATTAATTGTTGGAATTTTAACAGATGAAGCTGTAATGGAATTAAAACCAAGACCGATTATTTCATTTGATGAGAGATTCGATCTTGCAAATGCAATTAAATACGTTGATCTGGTAGTAGCTCAAGAAACATATTCCCCATTGCCAAATGTAAAACAGATCAAACCGGATATTTTAATGGAAAGTTCAAGTCATACTGATGAAGCTATTGAAGATGCTCGTGAAGTTATGGAGAGTATTGGTGGAAAAGTAATTGTGATACCATACTATCCATCACAATCATCAACAAGTATTAAAGAAAAAATAAACGGTAAAAACAAAACCAAATAAGGAGGAGAAGTGAAGAAAGTACTATTTATTTTTATGCTAATTTTAACGATCATTGGTTCATTGCAAGCTGAGACAAAATTTAAGATGGAACTTTGGAATCGTTGGACTTACCAGATGAGCGATAGTGAAGTAACAAAAAACGAGATGGCTCTTAAACGGGGCTACTTCCGTTTGGAACCAAAATTCAGTGAAGATATTAAAGGTCGTTTTAATTTAGATTTTTTCAGTGATGATGACAATAAAGTTGCTGATGGAGCTGGATTAAAGATCAAATATGCATATCTTGATTTTAATAATTTGCTGCCAATCAAGGATTTGAAACTTACTGTTGGATTGATGCAAACATATTTTGGAACGATCTATGAATGGAACTATTCAACAATTGAAGGAGATCCTTCCGACATATACAAATTCGTTAGTTCAACAGATTTTGGTTTTGGTGTTAGCGGCAAAATTCCTAATGAATTAGGATCATATAATCTTAGTATTTACAATGGAGAAGGTTATAAAAATGTTGGTAACAATATTAATACTGACATGAACTATGCAGCAAACCTCAGAATCAATCCAATAAGCGGTTTAACTCTTGGTGGTTCATATATGTTCAGATCGGAAAAAGACAGTGATGCGGATGATCGTGAAGAATACAATTTAATGGCTGGAATAGGAAAGTTTGCATATGGTGATTTCACGGTTCTTGCAGAATATCTTCAGAAAGTTGATTCAGCACCAAATGTAGATAGTTTAGATGATGTAACAACCAGCGTTATTTCAATTCTACCTATTTACAAAATTAATGATAAATTCGAACTCTTAGCTCGCTATGATATTTATGATCCAAACATTGATGTAGATAATGATGTAGAAAATACTATCATCGCTGGCTTGAATTATCATATCATGAGATATGCAAATAATGCTCCCAAATTATTTGTTCAAACGAACTATAAAATTATGCAATATGAGGTAGATAATGAAGAAGATGTTCAAGAAATATTAGTTCAACTTCGCTGGATATTCTCAGAAACAATTAATAGAAAATAAGGAGAAAACAATGACGAATAATTCTGACACAACTTTACGTATTAAAAAATGGCAGAAGAAAATGTTCTGGATGATGTGGATAACGTATGCATCTTTCTATCTTTTACGTGTAAACATCTCAATTGCAATGCCAAGCATTATGAGCGAGTTTGGCCTAACTAAAACCAACATGGGTGTTGTGCTTACTAGTCTTTTCTTTGCATATGCTATTGGACAGTTCATCAATGGCCAACTTGGAGATAAGATCAATGCAAGAAGGATAATAACATTGGGTTTGATCTCTTCAGCAATACTCAATATCATATTCGGATTTGCTGCAGGTTCAATAATGTTGATGGCAGTTCTCTGGGGTCTCAATGGTTATGTTCAATCAATGGGCTGGGGCCCTACTGTAAAAACAAAAGCAAATTGGTTTCCCAAAAAAATAAGAGGAAAAATTTCGGGAAAACTTGGTACAAGCTATATAATTGGAGGAGCATTTTCCTGGTTTCTGGCTGGTACGATCGCGAAATTTTTTAATTGGCGTTTCACTTTCTTTATACCTGCTGCAATTTGTATTATTATAGCAATTCACTGGTACATACGAGCACGTAATGCACCTGAAGAAGTGGGTTTACCAAGTTTGGAAGAACAGGAAAAAGGAATTGATAATAATGAAACTAAAAAGGATCATCATATAGGTTTTAATAATACATTAAAGATTACTCTTTTAAATCCTTATGTGTGGTTTGCAGGATTTGCTCTTTTTGGATTGAATATTGTTCGTTATGGTTTTATGAGCTGGGCACCTACTTACATGTTCGAAGAGCAGGGTGCCACCATCTCTCTGGCTGCCTATAAAGCAATTGCATTCCCGGTAGCTGGAGGATTGGGAGCAATCTTTGCAGGTTGGGCATCAGATCACATTTTCAAACATCGTAGGGCTCCTGTAGCACTTATAATGCTACTGTTATTAGCTTTATTCTGCTATCTTTATCGCATTGTTCCCGGAGCTAATTGGGTTATCAGTTTAGTGATTTTATTATTTATTGGATTCTTCACTTTTGGACCCCACATACTACTTGTAGCAGCATTACCAGCCGATCTGGGCACAAGAAAAGCTGCATCTTCCGTAACAGGCTTCATTAACGCCTTCGGATATGTAGGAGCAAGTTTAACAGGTGTTGGAACCGGTTACCTTATAGATAATTTTAGTTGGGATGCAGCCTTTTATTTCTGGATATTCGGTGCTGTATTTGCGGCCATAATGATTCTATTCGTTTGGAAGGCTGAATTGAAAAGAAGTTAAATTATTTATTAATTATTAAATCCTTATAAATTCTTACTCTTTATAAGGATTTTTTTATTTACCTTCACTTGAATTATCCACAAAATGATCATGTAAATATTAGCAAGTCCAATAGTGAAAGCGAAGAAAATAATTGGTCTGAATAAAAAAGCAGAAATAATTATTATAAATGCGCTGGCAGTAGGACCGATCCAAAACCATAATTTTATTAATAAATTATTTGAGTTGAAATAGGTTTTACTATCGTATATTTCCTGTTCATCCATTTTAAATAATTGTAAGCGAGAATATCCAAGATATACAGCAATTAACACTTTCTCAAACAATTTATTCTTCTGATGCTCTATCTTATTAAGTTCATCTGTGAATTTTTTCTTTTCTTCCCATGTTGATTTTTGCTTGCCTAACCCATGAGCCATGAATTCAGATCTATAGTAATCAACTAACATAGCATGAATAATATGACTGATAGCTGCAATTACTATAAACCACCAATAATTAAATGGTAAGAATTTTAAATTGATCAATCCCTTTCCAAAGCCAATGCCCATTCCTATATAAACTGATATACCAACTATGTAATCTGAAACTCCATCGATAATTCTACCTACAGCTGTCCCATTATTTTTTAAGCGAGCTATCATGCCATCTACACAATCCAGAACCATAGCAAGAAAATATAATGATCCAGCGATCACAAAGCTGATAACATCACCACGAGAAAAGAAATATGCACTGATTATTCCGGTTATTGTAGTCATTAATGAAACCTGATTTGGAGTAATGGAAGTTGGGTAAAATAACTTAACAAATATAAAAGCTATCGGCCTTAATATGTAAAGGGTTAAGGTTTCATCAAATATAGCATGCTTAATAGATTTTTTATAATCCCTAAACATTTGTTTGTTATATTCTTTTAACTTTGAATTCTTTTTAGTCATTTAAAATCCTCTTTCTGCAATAGTACCGTTATCAATGCTGGGATCAAAATCAGGATCCGGAACTTCCCAGTTTCCATAATTAATACTAAGATATTCCCTCACATATGAAGGAATATTCACTTTCCTGTTTTCCCACATGATAGTATCTAATTTATCAAAGAACTTACTTTCAGAATGTTTCAGTGCATTCATTATAATCCAATGATATTTATCATTAACTTTATACTTACAAAAAAGGTCAATATGAAAATTTATTCTTAGCAATCTTTCAAGTGGAGTTTTCAGTTTGATTGAACGAAACCTTCCTGGTAACCATTTGTTAGATGTCATATTTTTTTTCACAAAAAAATATGGAAAAAATTTATGTCTAATTTTCCAAACCTTCTCTGCAAAATCACCGGGTATACCAAGATCCGCATCATGATCCCATGGTAACAAATCTCCATCCCTAATAATACCCAGAAGCGTTCCTTCATCCATCCAATAAGGTATATTGTTTCTCTCGAGAATATTAATAACTCTTAGAATTGCTCTTTTCATACGAATCCTATATCTTCCGGTTAATTCTACTTTCTTTGTTTTGGATTTTCTTATTCTCTTCTTAGTTGGAACATTATGTATTATTTTATCTTCAACTATAGATTTGTCATGTATGCTGCTTATCCAATATCTCTCTTCATTTTCCCAATCACCATATCTTTCGTGTAAATATTGTTTAGAATTGGATGGTATTGGATATTTTACATTCATTGTTTCTGTTGTATCTAGTTTATCAAAATAATTGGAATTAACCCATTTACAACTACGTTTATCTACCCAAACATATTTTTTATCTTTTTTATACTTAAAAGTCACTTTTATTTTTGTTCCAGAATTACGGTGTTTACTCCAAGCTTGTAATATCTTTATTTTGGGGAAATCGTTATTGATCCAAATTCTACCGGATCGATCGATCATTTTCCTAAATCTGTATTTAGGAAAGAATTTTTTTTTTAGGTTTATAACATCATTATAATATTCACCAGGTACAGCTATATCTATATTTTTATGCCATTCCAGGCTTCTCCCCTCTCTGATAACTCCAAGTAAAGTACCTGAATCTAACCAGAATGGAATATTGTGTTTCTTTAATATTCGGCAAGTATTATAGAAAATTTTAGATTTAAGTGGATCTTTATATCTCAAAATCATCTCCTTCTAGATCATCATCTTGAGTTGAGTTTTAATCCACTTAATAGCTCTTTCATTTGCATGACCATCATTAAAATAAAAAGTACTATTTCGAACATTTTCTATTTGATCAGTAAATGGATGATTTTCTATTGAATCTATTATTAATTTGTTAATATTATCATCTTCAGGATTATAGGTGAAACCGCATGAGAATACACTGAATTTCTCTTGGGTAGCCCATTTTGCCTTTTCTAGATCTTTTTTGCTGGTTTTAACTAGAATCAATGGTTTACTAAAAAACAACCAATCATACATTAAAGAAGAATTCTCTCCAATCAATAAATCTGCGATGGCAAGATTATTCACTAAGTTTATTTCATCTGGATCAATTAAATATACATTTGCTATTTTATTTTTTCTTATAAATTCTCTGATGATTTCATAATTCTTTACATCATATGGATGCGTTCTTATAAGAAGATTATGTTCTAATGTTATTTGAGTACAGAATTTTTCATAAGTTTCAAGTAATGAACCGTGTCCTTTCTCCCATGTTGGAGCATAAAGAATATTTTTTCTTTTGTTATCTTTTATTCCAATTCTTTTTAGTGTATTGGGTATATTGTAATTCTTGTTAATAATATCATCTGACCTGAGATGTCCTATTTTTATAACTCGTTTATTAAAATTTTGTAATCCATAAGAATAGTGTTTATATTTTAGATAATCTTTCTCACCAGAAACAAAATAATAATCATAACGACTAATAGGAAAATTTCTTCCTTTAAAGCTTTTATCTAATCCCATACCGTGATAAATTAAGACATTTTTAAACTTTTTTGTTCGTCGAAGATAATACCTTCTATTTAAAGTCATTTCCAAGATCAATCCACTAACATCATCTGGTAGATCTTTCCGATTTGAATGAAGATAAACATTTTTTTTTCCAACTTGGTTAAGAAGACGGTTGTAATATTTCGGATGGGTTATTATGAATTTCCCACCGATTTCATTATATATTTTCCAAATATAACTATATTGATAATAGGAACGTGCACGGAAGAATAGATTTGTCATAGCACCTCATTTCCAATAATCAATCATCGAATTTTATTTATCCACCCGCAACAAGATGTACTATTTTTATGTCATCATTATCACTAATTATCTGAGTTGCAAAAGATCTTTTATTAATGAGTTGACCATTGATCTTAACAATGCTGAGATGAATCAGAAAATTATTTTTTCTCAGTAATTTTTCAACAGTCAATCCTTTTTCCCAAACAAACTCGTTACCATTTACCATAATCATGAGATACCTTCTCATACTTTTATTAATTACATCAAATAATCGTTGTGTAACAAATTTGTGTGAGAGATATTGTCAAGTTCGATTCAATTCTAATAAAATTATGGACATTTATTATCGCTACCTTTTCTTGGTTTAATAAGTGAATGAGAAAAGGAATGATTATGAGAGCTATTTTAATTTCGGCAGGTAAGGGAACCAGACTTTATCCACTAACCAAGAATACACCAAAAAGCCTTTTAGAAGTAGGAGAGGGACTCACATTATTAGAAGCACAATTACATAGTTTACAAGAAGCAGGGATCGTTGATGTAACAATTATAGTTGGTTATCGAGCCGAGCAGATCGAGGCAAAATTACACAAATATAAAAATGACTTTAATATAAGTACCGTCTTTAATCCTTTCTATGATGTTTCAAATAATCTGATTTCCGTATGGATGGCTCGTAATTTCATGCAGGATGAATTTATTACCATAAATGGTGATGATATGTTTACCGCTTCTGTGATCACAAATCTAATGAAAAGTAAACACAATATTACAATGGTAATGGATGAAAAAGATGAATATGATGATGATGATATGAAAATAATTCATAAAGATGGATTAGTTTCGGAAGTTAGTAAAAAGATAGATCCTGCTAAGGCTAATGGAGAATCGGTAGGGATAATAAAGTTTAGTGGACATGGTCCACAAATATATTTAAGTATACTAGAAGAAATGGTTCGTCATCCAGAAAATAAGAATGTTTTCTACTTAAAAGCAATCCAGGAAATCATTAACAAAGGATACCCTGTACATTTTTCAAAATGTAATCCAGAAGATTGGGGTGAACTGGATTTCCATCCTGACTTGGTGATGATCCGTGAATATGTAACACAAACTAACCTGGTTGATAAAATTTTCGGCAAGAATTAAGTTATATGATACATAATCTTCTAAAAGATAAAGAAATAATTTTAGCCTCTGCTTCACCTCGTAGAAAAGAAATATTCAAAATGATCGGAGTATCTGCATTGCAAATGCCAGCTCATATTGATGAAGATAATTTCTGTAAGAATCCAAGAAAGCTTGTGATAACTCATGCAGTGAACAAAGCTCTTGCAATAAGAAAAATTGTGGATAATGATTATCTGATAGTTGGCAGTGATACAGTTGTTTACCAAAAATCGGATATTCTAGAGAAACCAGAAACCGAGCATCAGGCGGCAGAATTCCTTACCCGACTTTCTGGAACCTTTCATTATGTTTATACAGGTGTTGCGATCTCATATAAGAATCAGATCTATTCTGGCTATGAGAAGACAAAAGTTTTTTTTAGAGATCTTAGTGCTTATGAGATCGAAGAATATATAAATACAAAAGAACCTATGGATAAAGCAGGAGCATACGGAATACAAGGAATGGGAAGTCAATTTGTAAAGAAAATTTCAGGTTGTTATTTTAATGTTATGGGATTCCCGGTTTTTCGTTTCTACAAATTATTAGAGGAAATATTATGAAGAAAATTTTAATAAACAATCCTTCATACATCGCAACGATGAATAATGATTTGGATGAGTGGAGTGGTGGACATATCCTCATTGAAGGTGATAAAATTATTTCTATCGGTAAACAACAGTACAAAGGAAATTTCGATGAAGTAATAGATGCTACAGGAATGGTGGTTCTACCAGGATTCATTAATACTCATCATCATCTATTTCAATCATTAACCAGGAACATACCGCGAATGCAGGATGAAGAGCTGTTCCCATGGCTGGTTAACCATTATGAAGTGTGGCGTGAAGTTAATGATGAAGCAATATTTACAAGTGCTCAAACCGGACTTTTAGAGATGATGTTAAGTGGTGTTTCAACCAGCTCCGATCATCTTTACCTCTTCCCAACCAAATGTAATAATGAGCTGATTGATATAGAGATTAAAGCAGCACAGAAATTAGGAATTCGTTTTCAACCAACTCGCGGTTCTATGTCTTTAAGTAAAAAGGATGGTGGACTTCCACCGGATGATGTTGTTCAAACAGAAGAAGAGATCATGAAGGATTCACTTCGATTAATAGAAAAATATCATGACAGTAACGATGGTGCAATGATACGAATTTCTCTGGCTCCCTGTTCCCCATTTTCTGTAACTCCAGAACTGATGGAGCAAACAGCAAAATTAGCAAAAGAGAAAGACTTGATGTTCCATACACATCTTGCAGAGACAATTGATGAAGAAAATTTCTGTATTGAGAAATTTGGTGATCGCCCTGCTGCTTATCTCAATTCACTTGGCTGGATCGATGGAAATGCTTGGGTAGCTCATGCAGTTCATCTATCTGATGAAGAGATCGAGCAGATGGGAAAATGTGGGATGGGAATTTCACATTGTCCTTCCTCTAATATGCGTCTTGGGTCTGGAATTGCTAGAATCAAAGAAATGCTGAATGCCGGTGTTGCAGTAAGCTTCGGTGTAGATGGTTCTGCCTCAAATGATTCAAGTAATATGCTTTCTGAGATCAGACAGGCAATGCTGCTTAGCCGTTTGCGAAAACCTGAATTCTGGTTAACGGCACGAGAAGTTCTTCGTATTGCAACTCGCGGTGGTGCTGCAGCTCTAGGGAGAAGTGATATAGGAGAATTATCGATTGGGAAACAAGCAGATCTAGCCATATTCTCGCTAGATCATTTGGAATATGCCGGTTCACATTCTGATCCATTGGCTGCTCTTGTTTTCACCCAGCGGATGAGACCAGTAGATCATTTGATCATTAATGGAAAGATTCGCATAAAAAATGGAAAAACAGACATTGATCTGAAGAAACTTATTAATGATCATAACAAAATTAGTAATGAGCTGATAAAGCGATCTCAGCAAAACACTGGAATTGATTTCTTGAGATCGGAGTAATCTTGAAATTATTTTATAACGCACAGTTTTATACTATAAAAAAAGAAGGTGACATTGTCTCTGCCGTGTTGGTAGATGATAAAGGATATATCAAAGAGACGTTTATACAAACTCCGAAAATAGATGATGTAGAAAAGATCGATCTCAAGGGATGTTTCATTTACCCCGGATTTATAGATACTCACACTCATTCATTTGAGGGTGGATTATACACTTTAAACGCTAATATGGAAAGCGTTACAGGATTGAGTGAAGTTTTTGAGATCTTGTCTAAAACAAAACCAGTTAGTGGAAAGATCTTTGCTTTTCATTTTGATGAAAACAACATAAAAGAAAAAAGATTTCCAACTATCAATGAACTTGATAAAATCTTTCCAGATATCCCTCTCATTTTAAGGAGAATTGATGGACATAGTTGTGTAATAAATTCCAAAGCTGCCAAATTGATAGATTGGGAAAAACCGCTTCCTTCAACTTTTGATGGCCATCTTTTTGGAAGAGCAAATGGAAAAGCATCTAACTGGTTTCATAGAGAACTTTCGGATGAGGCAATTCTTAAATCATATCAGCAATCCGCAAACATTGCTCTGCAAAACGGTCATACTGCAATTCATACAATGATTGGAGATGCTTTTTCTAATATCAAACATTATAAACTGATCAAAGGAAATTTGCATTTATTCCCAATTGAATTTGTATTGTATCCGCAAATAACAGATGTGGATGTTGCATTGGAGATCGGTTCTCCCAGAATTGGCGGATGTGTTTTAGCTGATGGTTCATTCGGTTCACATACGGCAGCTCTATTAGAACCATATTCAGATAAACCTGAAACATCCGGGATATTATATCGACCAGATGAATTCTGGCAAAATTTTATTCGGAAAGCTCATAAAAATGATATGCAAGCTGCTATTCATTGTATTGGTGATGCTGCGATATCTCAAATTTTAAATTGTTATGAAACAGTTCAAAGAGAAGAGCCAAAAGACCTGAAACACATGATAATCCATAATGAGTTAACTTCCGATAAAATTCTTGATAGAATGGTAAAGGCGAATGTGAGTGTAGCCATGCAGCCAATGTTCGATCGATTGTGGGGTGGTAATAATGGACTTTATGAAAAACGTTTGGGAATTAAGAGAACTTCCTACACTACAAGACTTGCTTCTGTTTATAATAGGAACATCTTGCTTACCGGTGGATCTGACTGGTACATCACAAACTTGAATGCCTTAATGGGAATTGATGCTGCTACCAGAATTCATAACGAGAAAGAACAACTCACACCATACCAGGCTATTGAGATCTACACAAAAAATGCTGCGGTCCTTTCTGGAGATCAAAACAGATTTGGAACTATTGAAAAAGGTAAATTAGCTAATTTTGTTTGTTTGGAAGAAAATATTTTAGAAAGCAAGTCAATAAAGGATATTCCAGTTAATTCAGTAGTAATTAAGGGAATTCAGAACAATATTTAATATAATTAGTATGTAAAAAAAGCTCCCAATATTCGGGAAATTTATCAATTCTTATTTTGTATTTTATAAGCAAGCAGTACATTATTCAGTAACATAGCAGTTGTTATAGTTCCAATGCCGCCTGGTACGGGAGTTATTGCAGAAACTTTTTCAAAGCAAGCTTCATAATCAACATCACCAACATAACGATAACCTTTTTCAGCATCCTCAATCTGATTGACACCAACATCTATTACAATTGCGTCATCACTTACCATATCAGATTTGATGAATAGGGGTTTGCCAATTGCTGCAATTAGAATATCCGCCTGTTTTGTATGAAACGCCAGATCTTTTGTTCTGCTGTGACAAACTGTAACAGTTGCATTTCCTGTTTCAGATTTCCTTAAAAACAAGTTAGCAAGTGGTTTTCCCACAATATCACTTCTACCAACAATTACAATGTGTTTTCCATTAGTTTCAATTTCGTTGTGGGAAAGAACTTTTAAAACTGCAGCTGGAGTAGCCGGAATAAATCCTTTCTTATCAAGCACAAGATTCCCCATGTTTAGTGGATGGAATGCATCAACATCCTTATTTGGATCGATCTTCATAACAATTTCAGATTCATTTAAATGAGATGGCAGTGGCTTTTGCAACATTATCGCATTTACTTGTTTATCATTATTCAAAGTATCTATTTCTTCAAGCAATGATTGCTGATCAATTGACACATCCAACAATCTAGTTTCTACTTCTATGCCTATCTTTGAACCTTTTTTCTCCAGGTTTTGCACATAATATTCTGAAGCTGGATCATTCCCGAAAAGTAGTATTACTAATTTAGGTGTGATCTTTTCTAGTTCAATACTCTCTTTTATATCAGCATAAATATTTTTTGCAATTTTTTTTCCGGATAATCGTTTACTCATTGTATTTTCTCCGGATCCTTTGAATTCCAGTAGCTTCTCCGGTATTCTCATCAATTCCAACCACAATTGCATTTATTTGAAGTCCAGACTCGGCTGGTTTAAATTGTTGTGGCATTGAAGTTATCATTTTTCTAATTACTATCTCTTTATCAATACCTATACATGAGTCGTGGGGTCCTGTCATTCCAACGTCTGAAATATATGCAGTTTTATTAGGAAGGATCTCTTCATCAGCAGTTTGAACGTGAGTATGTGTTCCAATCAAAGCACTTATTCTTCCGTCAAAATAGAAAGCTAAAGCTCTTTTTTCGGCTGTAGCTTCAGCATGAAAATCTACAAAGATATTTGTTGTGATCTTTTTTATATCGGGTAAGATTTTATCAAGAGCAGCAAATGGTGAATCGATAGGATTCATATAAACTTGACCGATCAGATTAACAACAGCTAATTTCGATTTACCAACATTTGCAATATATAGTGTTGCACCAACAGCTTCTTTTGAGTAATTAAGCGGTTTTAAAATTCGTGGTTCTTTCTCTAAATATTCAATTGATTCTTTTCTATCCCAAATATGGTTACCACTTGTGAAACAATCCACACCACACAAAAATAATTCTGTTGCTGTTTTTTTTGTTATCCCTTTTCCGTGTGCAGCATTTTCACCATTGGCAATACAACAATCTATTTCAAATTCCTTCCTTAATTCAGGAAGATACTTTTTCATTAGTTTTCTTCCGGGTGAACCAAAAATATCACCAATAAATAATATATTCATTATTTTGCAACTGCAGTTTGTCGTGTTTCACGAATTACTAAAACTTTTATCTGACCTGGATATTGCATTTCTGCTTCAATTTTTTCTGCAATATCAGAAGCAACAAAGGCAGTATGTTTATCGTCAATTGAAACAGGATCTACAATTATTCTTAATTCACGACCGGCTTGAATAGCAAAAGATTTATTAACTCCTTCAATGGAATTTGCGATCTCTTCCATTTTAGTAAGGCGTTTCATATATGTTTCAAGCATCTCTCTTCTGGCACCAGGTCTTGCACCGGAAACTGCATCTGCAACTTGAGTTAGAACTGCATAAACACTTTGATATTCAACTTCTTCATGATGAGCTTCTATAGCATTAACAACTATTTTACTCTCCCCATTCTTGCGTGCAACATTTGCACCAAGGCTGGCATGTGAACCATCATATTCGTGGTCTATGGCTTTTCCAAGGTCATGCAGAAACCCGCAACGTCTTGCCAGTTCCTGATCAAGATTCAATTCAGTTGCAAGAATTCCACAGATCCAGGCTGCTTCCATGGAATGACGCAAAATATTTTGTCCATAACTTGTACGGTATTTTAATCTTCCAATAAGTTTTATAATATTTGGTGAAATGTTGTGAATATTTGTTTCCATACAAGCTTTCTCACCAATTTTAACAAGATTGTCATCCATTTCTTTCGCAATTTTTTCTATAACTTGTTCGATACGCCCCGGATGAATTCTGCCATCCTGGATCAATTTTTCCAGAGAAAGCCGAGCCACTTCTCTGCGAACAGGATCAAAGCCAGAAAGAACTACAGCTTCGGGAGTGTCATCTATGATCAGGTCAATTCCAGAGGCTTGCTCAAAAGCTCGAATATTCCTGCCTTCTCTACCGATTATCCTTCCCTTCATTTCATCATCTGGCAGTGAAACAACAGAAACAGTAGATTCAGAAACGTAATCTACAGCAACTCTTTGAATAGCTGTAGAGAGAATTCCTGCAACAAGCTGATCTGCTTCTTCTTTAGTATTATCGGCAATTCTGCGGATCTCTATTGCAGCTTCATTACGAGCTTTATTTTTTAAGTTGTTTTTCAGTATTTGAATTGCTTCATCACGAGATAATCTTGCAATTTCAGATAATTTTGTATTCTGCTGTTCGATCAGTTCATTAAGTTCT
>CAZOCS010000018.1:0-1805 GCA_964578365.1 uncultured Candidatus Cloacimonadota bacterium | reverse complement strand
CTTTCTTGGAAGCGATCTCGACCTCTTTAGCTTTATTCTCTTTCTCAAATTCTTGAAGTTTCTCTTCTTTTTTATCTAGAATTTCTAATCTGTTATCAAGTTTCGTAACACGCTCATTGTATTCCTTTTCTAAAGTATATATTTCACGTTTACGTGTGTTGATTTCTTCTTCATACTCTTTTTGAACCTTGTACCATTCTTCTTTAGCTTCTAAAATTGCGGCTTTCTTCAAATTTTCTGTTTCTTGTTTTGCATCTTCAATTATCTTTTTTGCAAATTCATTTGAAGAAAGAATTTTTTTATCAGCAGAAGATTTCTTTACGAAATTTATGATCAGAGAAATTAAAATCCCGATCAAAAAGGCTAATCCGATGTGAATGATATTTATATTGTCCATTACTTACCTCACTTAAATCTATTATTTTACCCGCGATATCGTGTACCATGTACTTCTGGAACCTTGGAACAAGGTGGACGTCTACCGTTTTTTGCTTTGCATCTCCGGATCATGTCCGGCTCATGCGCCACAAAGGGCCTGACTTCCTATTCATTATTGGTTCTGAATATCGATAATATCACGAATACCGCAGGCAATTATTTTTCACTAATTTCTATATTATCCAACAGATTATTGATCTGTTCAAATTTTTCCGATAAATTCTTATAATCATCAATTTCAGAAAGATATTTTTCCGTCATCGACAAAGCATAAAGAACTAATAATTTACTTTGATCTACTGTGTTGAACCTTTCGTTAAGCTTCTCCAATTGATTCTCTACATATTCAGCAGTTTCTATTAATTTTTCAGGTTCGTCACTTCTAAAATAATATGTCTTACCTAAAATTTTAATTTCAATAGATTTCATTGATCTTTATAAATCATTCAATTGATTGAAAATGCTATCAATTTTAGTTGAAGCCTCTTTCATTTTATTATTATATTCATCTAGCTGATCACGAAGATTTCTGTTTTCATTTTTCAAGAATTCTATCTCTTCTTTTTGTTTGTTATCAGATTCTACTAATCTTAATAATTTATCTTCATTTTCATTTTTGAATTCACTAAGAGTAGCATTCTGCTTTTCGAGTTCTGTTTTAGCAACAATCACATCAGCATATTTACTTTTTATTTCAGTATAATTATTTATTAACTTTTGAATTTTTTCATCCAGACTAAGTACCGGTCTCTCTTCCATGTTTACCTCATTTCGGCATTGTATGAATTTTTTAAAGCCTTTATAACCTTTTTAAGAATATTATTAATATATTCATCCGTCAAGGTTTTTGTATCCGAACTGAAAACAAGACTAAATGTAAGACTGTGAAATCCCTCTTTGATATTTTTTCCTGCAAATTCATCGAAAAGAGTAATTTTAGAAATGCTGTTTTTCCCAACTTTTCTAATAGTTTTGATTAGATCTGTATATTTATACTCTTTTAAGATCACAAAAGAAATATCTCTAAGAACAGGTGGAAATTTTGGAATACTCTCAAATACCGGGTCATGAAATATATCCAATGAAAAAATAGCATCAAGATCTATATCAAAAGCAAAAGTAGGAATATCAATATCATATTTTGCTGCAATTTTTGGATCAATCTTTCCCAAACTTGCAATAATATTTCCGTTTAATGTTACTGCTGCTCCCATTCCCGGCTGATAAAAAGGTTCATCGGATGTATGATATTCACAATTTTCAACTTTTAATTCAGCGAGAATATTTTCTATAATTCCTTTTACATCATAAAAATCTAATTGCTCAGATTTATCTTTCCAATAAACAGGATCAAGCTCGCCAGAAAG
>CAZOCS010000017.1:0-30728 GCA_964578365.1 uncultured Candidatus Cloacimonadota bacterium | reverse complement strand
AGGAGAAGTAAGTTAATTGTAAGCGGGGAATGAAATCCCCGCTTTTTTATTTATTAATAACATTTTTAACCATACTTAGGCAAATTTACAAATTAATATTTTTGAATTCTCTGCGTTTTTGTGCCTATGTGTTGAAATATAAGTAAACAAAACATAACATGATGTAAATATAACTTGACATAATGTAAACAAAAAATAACTTCGGTTTTGTGAATTGAGTAGGTAGGATATAATGAGTATTAAATGTATAGAAGAATTAGAATAGGAGGCTGTATTGAATGAATTGAAAAACAAATTAAAGCAATTCAGATTTATGAATGGTGAGCTAACTCAACAGGAGTTGGCAGAAAAAGTAAGTGTGTCACGTCAGACGATCATTGCTATCGAAAAAGGAAAATTCAATCCATCGATGAAATTAGCTTTATTGATCGCGCGTGTTTTTGAAGTAAATGTAGAAGAAATATTTTATTTGGAGGATAAATGAAAATAAGAGGAAATAATGTACTGTTCTTTGTAGTTGAAGTAATTTCAGGAATTTTGGTTTTGGTACTGACTAATTTGTATGGTAATATAGGTTTACTTGGTTTGATACTATTTTTTATAGGTTTGATCTTAACAAGAGATGTACCAGACGAGAGAGAAACTGCTTTGTTATTCAAAGCATCGGCTTTGCATTCATCATTTTTAGCAGCGATCATGGCAATTATTTACTTTAAATTCCCAGGAGTTAACTGGTTTTATGCATTTTTATCTTTTGGAATGATAACTCGTGGTTTGATAGGGATATTGTATTTTCTAAAAAGTTAGAAAAGGAGAAGAAATGAAAAGTATTAACAAATCAGCAGTTGTTATAAATTATGTTTCGGTTATATTGATGCTTGTTATCTTTAATGCTGTTCATTGGTTGGGATTGAATAAGATTTTCTTAATAGTTGAATTTATACCGCTAATAGCAATAATAATAAGCTTTAATTTTGCTTTTAAAAGATCAGGTTTATGGAAGCTGGTACACAGATCACAAAAAAAATTGGATGAAAGAGAATTGCAACTAGTTTATAAAGCTGTAAAATATTCATACACAATGTTTGTGATCATTAGTCTTGCATTGATCTTACTATTTGCCGTAGTAGAAGGAAGACCAATTGATATGCTGATGGCAACTAGTTTGATCTATCTGGCTCATACACTTCCGGCTGCTGTGATTACTTTTAGTGGGGAAGAGATATAATAAAAAAACCTTCCAGATATCGATCTGGAAGGTTTTTATTAAATGATTGAATTAATAAACTTGCCTTAGAGCTTGAGCGATATTAAGATTATTATCACCTATATGTTCAAAATGCTTTAGCAGATCAAGATATAGTAATTCAGATTTTACATCACTACCGCTCTGCAAGCGATGTTGAGCAGCTTTTTTCAAATTATCTCTAAGGTTGTTCATTTTTACTTCCAGTTTATAAACAAGATCTAGAACTTGTTGCTCAAGATGTTCATTCATCCTTAGCTTGTACAATGCCATAGATTCTGTTAGAAGAGCTGTGAAATCATTAAACTCTTCCATAGCTTTGGCATGAAGCTTTATTTTCTTATCATATTTTCTTTCGGTGAGAAGCATTAACTTAAAGCAGCTGTCAGCAATGTTCTCTAGTTCATTCACAATTCTCATTATAGCATTCACATTCATTACACTTCGCTCACTAAGATCCTCTTTTGAACATTCCACTAAGTACTTTGTGATCTCTATCTGCATCTGATCGCTTAATGTTTCCATCTTCCTTACTCTTTCAACTGTACTACCCATTTTTTTATCTGGATTACGGAATACATTAAGGAAAGTATCGAACATATCATTTATCAATTCTACCATTTTATTAAGTTCAGATTTAGCAGTTTGAATATTCAGCTGACCGGTATCCTGTAAACCTGTTTTAATGTATTGCAGCTTATATTCACTAGACAGATCACTTTCTTTTGGTTTAACAATTGTTTCTACAATTTTTGCGAAAGGACGTACAAAAGGAAGGAAGATAAGAGAGTTTGTAATATTGAAAATAGTATGGAATAGAGAAAGATTAAGAGGCAGGTTTACTTGTAAACTGGAATCCCATGGTGCTATTTTGAGAATAAACTGAGTAAAATACTTGAAGATCAATGCCATCCAGATCACACCAAAAGTATTAAACAGGAAATGAGCTCTAGCTGTTCGACGAGCATTCACGTTTGTTCCAAGAGAGGCCAGATAAGCAGTTACTGTTGTTCCGATATTCTCACCTAACACAATTGCTGCCGCAGTCTCGAAGCCGATCCAACCCATATAGGCCATTGTTACAGTTATTGCCATTGCAGCACTGGATGATTGCACAATGACAGTAAGAACAGATCCAACAAAAACGAAAATTACAAATGAAAGAAATCCCAGGTCAGTATAATTTTTTAGAAATTCTAAAACTTCCGGATTGCTTTTGATATCCGGAACGGATTCTTTTAAGAACATTAAACCCAAGAAAAGCAGACCAAATCCAATTAAAATTTCACCAATATCTCTTCGTTTCTTGAATTTTGAAAACATAAATGGCAGTCCAACACCAACAATTGGTAAAGCAATAGCTGTGATTTTAAATTTAAAACCGATTATTGAGACGATCCATGTTGTTACGGTCGTACCTATATTTGCTCCCATCACAACACCAATTGCCTGTGTGAGGCTAAGCAAACTGGCATTTACAAAACTCACAACCATTACTGTGGTTGCAGAGGATGATTGAACCAGAGCTGTGATGAAAAAACCGGTTAGAACTGCTGCAACACGATTTGCAGTCATATAATTCAATATAGATTGTAAACGTTTACCTGCAACTTTTTGTATTCCTTCACTCATTACACGCATTCCAAATAGGAATACACCAAGTGCTCCCAGTAATTTAAATATTGTTGGTATCATTTATTCCCCATTTAAACAATTTTTAAAATTATATTAAAGAAATGTTAAGAATTAATAAAGAATTAAGAATTTTTTTATTTGTTTCGTTTTTTTTTGTATAATTATGTTCTCCCAATTTTATCTCATTAATGAATTTTAGGATTTTGTGTTTAATCTCATCTCTGATTTCTATTGTTCTTTTTAATTTATCTTCCTTTAAACCGGTTAACGATGAAGGATCTTGAAAACTCCAATGTAAACGTTTGCTCTTTCCGGGAAATATCGGACATCGTTCACTTTGAGATTCATCACATACTGTAATTACAAAATCGTATGTTCTTCCTTCATTCAAAAGATCAAAGACGCTATTTGTTTTATTATCAGAAATATCAATTTTCATCTCTTTCATAGCATCTATGGCTAATGGATTCAATGAACCAGGTTCAAGACCTGCACTTTCTATACTAAATAGTCCGGATCCAAAGTAAGTAAGAAGAGCATCTGCCATTTGACTTCTTGCCGAATTATGAATACAAACGAATAAAACTTTTATCTTTTCCATCAATACCTCATTAAATTAATTTTACATGATTTATTTAGTATATCCTGTCCATTTATTTTATTATAATCAAATCTAGTGAGAATACTATTATGGTTCCAGATCTGCTATACGTTCTAACTAAGGAGAAATGTTATTTATATGTATTGCTCGTTCATCATTTCTGAGGAGAACATAAGTTCGGCACTCCTTTTATTCAAAGCAATAGGTATGTTTTTCAAAACACATATGCGTATTAAAGTTTGAATATCATGTTCGTGTCCATGCGGTGTTTTCACATCGATCATAAAAATTATAAGATCAATTTTCCCTTGTAATACTTCATTTGCTATTACAATGTCTCCACCGTCAGGACCGTGTCCTAAAGGTTTTACGTTGAGCCCAGTTACAGAATTAACCGTTTGGCAAGAACCTTCTGTTCCTACCAGTTTATAGTTTTAGAACGGATTTATTCTTATTTGCCCATTCTGTCATATTCACTTTCTGCTTATTATGTGCTACCAATGTTATTGTTTTTATCATAAATTCTCCTTTTTATTGATGTTTTTAGTATTCATCTACCACTCAATTCTACGGAGAGAAAGTTAAGGGAGTATAGGTTAATGTTAAGATTTGGTTAAGAGGATTTTTATTGCCACAGACTTTCACCGACTTTAGATATATCCAATTTAATTAAACAATGCAAAATCTGTCTTTCTGAGAAATTCTTACATATTATCTCACGAAGAATCTCAGATTTTAACTGCGGATAGACATTAATGAACGCTGATAATTTTCAACATAACTTCACAAAGGTACGAAAGTGGATTTGTTATTAAAGTAACTAAGTGAAAATGAATTATTACTCCTTTATCCTCAATCTTCTTAAAGCTTTCTCTTTTATTTGCCTTACTCGTTCACGTGAGATGCACAGTTCTTCTGCAATCTCTTTTAGTGTAAGTTCTTCTTGGAAAAGCATGGTCAGCACAGTTTTTTCATTCTTCGGCATATCGGAGGGGAGTTCGAAATTAGTTGTTGGTTTGAGTGTATTTATATTTTTTTCTTTTGTCATATCTTCATTCAAATTTGTAGAATTTAGAGAATGTTTTTTTTCTTTATCCACAGCTGCCAGAATATATTTTTTTATCCAATAAGTAGCATAAGTGCTAAATTTAGTGCCTTTATCATCTTGAAATTTATTGGAAGCCTCCAACAGCCCAATCAATCCTTCCTGCTCTAGATCTTCCTGAGGAACCCCCAGCTTGTTGTATTTGGCAGCAATGCTGCGGACTAATGGTAAATATTCTGTTACTATTTTTTCTTTATTCATCTTACTCAACGGGTAGTCTAATTATAAATGATGTACCTTTTCCAATTTCACTTTTTACTTTGATCGTTCCATTATGCAAGTTTACAATGTGTTTTGCAATAGAAAGACCCAATCCTGTTCCGCCCATTGTTCTGCTGCGGGATTTATCAACCACATAAAAGCGTTCAAAAAGGCGGGGAAGATGATCCTCAGCAATACCGTTACCACTATCTGAAATCATGAAGATAAGGTTTTTCTCATCATCCTCAATAGTAATTTTTATCTCACCCTCATCGGTGTATTTCACAGCATTATCTATCAGATTGATAAAAACTTGATCCAGTTTAAAACGGTCGGCTTGCATCAATGTTTTTTGTGTAATGTGTTCGATCTTCAAATCTAACCCTTTTACCAGAATACGATGGGAAAAAATTTTCATGATATTTTCCAGGAAAGAATCGATAACGATATTTTCTTTTTCTAGAGACTGGTCATGTTCCAGCCTGGAGAGTGTGAGCAGATCGTTAACTATATGAATGAGACGGTCTGTATTTCGTTTCATGATTTCCAGGTAGTTTTTGTGTTCTTCATCAAGATCGGTTTCAAAAGTTTCAAGATAACCTTTTATCGATGTGAGTGGTGTTCGAAGTTCATGTGAAACACTCAGAACAAAATCTTTTTTTATTGTTTCAAGCTGACGAAATTCGGTGATATCATATAAGATGAATACAGTTTCTTTGCTAAAGTTAGAATATGAAGTACTAAATAAAAAATGTCTTGCATCAGATTTGATCTCTTCGGTCCGGCTGTCTGGTTTTTGGAAGTTTCTATCAACAATATCATATATCTCTTTGTTGCGGATCACATTCCAAAAATATTGATCTTTGATATCATCTTGCTGAACCAGCTTAGCAAAACTTGTATTATAATTTCGAATTAATCCTTTCTCATCCTGGATCCAAATAGCTTCTTTTATCGATTCTATGATCGCATAAAATCCTTCTTTCTGTATCGAAAGTTTGTCTTCATACTTTATTAGTTTATTAGAAATGGAATCCAGGTTATTGAAGATTTCACTATGTTCTTTATTAATAGGATATTTTAGATTAGAGAAATCACCTTCGGC
This sequence comes from uncultured Candidatus Cloacimonadota bacterium, assembly GCA_964578365.1. Lineage (GTDB taxonomy): Bacteria > Cloacimonadota > Cloacimonadia > Cloacimonadales > TCS61 > Tenebribacter. Next base: position 24,835 of record CAZOCS010000017.1, on the reverse strand, counting down.
AATTTTCTTGATCAGTTTATCTAGTTTTTCTACAGGTTTGACTATGGAATATGAATAGAAGATCGAAATAAGTAGTGTGATAATTGTGATTAACACTATTCCTAACAGTAAATTGGTAAATGGTATCACATGAACAATAAGAACAAAGACCATAACTGCATATAAAATTAGAATGATAGAATGGGTACGAATTGCTTTGTTAAGAAGTTTCATATTACTCTTCTATTTTGTATCCAACACCGCGAATATTTTTTATGTATTTTCCTGCAGGACCCAATTTTGTTCGCAGGTTTCGAATATGTACATCAATAGTTCTATCAACAACTATCTTATCATTACCCCACAAGTGATCTAAAATTTGATTTCGAGAATAAACCCACCCTTTGCGAGTGGCAAGCAATTTGATGATCTTGTATTCCGTCGCTGTTAGGTTGAGTATTTTATTATTTAAATAAACTTCATACTTCTGTAGATCAATACGCAAAATTTTGCCAATCTCAATAATTTTTTTTGCTTCTTCCTTCATTTTACCACGGCGTAATACAGCTTTTACCCGGGCTACTAGCTCACGGGGTGAGAAGGGTTTTACAACATAATCATCTGCACCAAATTCCAAACCCAGAATACGATCTGTTTCATCCCCTTTAGCTGTTAACATAATAATAGGAATAGCAGACAACTGCCCATTCTTCTTGAGATCCTTGCATACATCAAATCCATCTGCATCCGGAAGCATCAAATCCAAAACTATCAGGTCAGGAATTTTGCTTTCTAAGAATTTATTTAGCTCATCAGCAATTTCAAATTTAACTGTTTCAAAACCGTTTTTTTCCAGATTTATCGAAACGAGGTTTAGAATATCAGGTTCATCATCTAAAATAGCGATCAATTGCTTCATAAGTTCTTCTCTCTATTTTTTTCCATCTATTTTTTATTTAATTTAGCCCAAACATCTCTTAAAGTAACTGTTCTATTAAAAACAGGTTTTTGCAGTGTAGAATCCGGATCAACACAAAAATATCCAAGACGTTCAAATTGACAGCGGTAACCAATTTCAGCTTTTGCCAGATGAACTTCCAGTTTACAATTATGCAAAATTGATAAGGAACTTGGATTAATATAATCCATAAATGTTTTTCCTTCTTCCAGATTACTAGTATCTGGCACAGTTATCAATCGGTCGTATAATCTTACTTCAGCATCGATAGCATGATCTGCAGATATCCAGTGCAAAGTTGCCTTCACTTTGCGTCCGTCAGGAGATTTCCCGCCAATTGATGCAGGATCGTATGTACATCGCAATTCAATAATATTACCTTTATCATCTTTGATCGCTTTGTTACAGGTAAGGAAATAGGCATAGCGGAAACGAACTTCACGTCCGGGAGCCAGACGGAAGAATTTCTTTGGAGGATCTTCCATGAAGTCCTCTCGTTCAATAAAAAGTTCTCTTGAGAATGGAACTTTTCTGGTTCCGGCTGATGGATCTTCCGGATTATTAACAGCATCTATCTCTTCTACTTTGTCCTCAGGATAATTTGTGATAACTACTTTCAGAGGATTCAATACAGACATTACACGTGGTGCTTTTTTATTCAAAACTTCCCTAATAGAGTGTTCTAACAAAGCATAATCTACCACACTGTGAGCCTTAGCTACTCCCACTTTATATATGAAATTCTGGATCGCTTCCGGAGTAAAACCTCTGCGTCGTAACCCGGATAATGTAGGAAGTCTTGGATCATCCCAACCATTTACGAAATTATTTTCAACAAGTTCCAAAAGTTTTCGCTTACTCATTACTGTATAATTCAAGTTTAATCTGGCAAACTCGATCTGTTGAGGTTTGTGAACTCCCAATTCAAGTAAGAACCAATCGTAAAGAGGACGGTGTGCCTGGAATTCCAAAGAACATAAAGAATGAGTAATTCCTTCGAGTGAATCTTCCAGTCCATGAGCCCAATCATACATAGGATAGATACACCACCTGTCTCCGGTTTTGTGATGAGAGGTATGTCGGATTCTGTACATCAACGGATCTCGCATAAGCATATTGGGAGAAGCCATATCTATCTTACCGCGAAGAACATGTGCTCCATCTTCGAATTCTCCACTTCTCATTCTTTCAAAAAGATCAAGATTTTCATCGATAGATCTATCTCGGAACGGACTATTCACACCCGGTGAGGTTACTGTTCCTCGGTTTTTGCGGATCTCTTCAGCAGACTGGCTATCAACAAATGCTTTCCCAGCTTTGATAAGTTGAACAGCATATTCATACATCTCATCAAAATAATCTGAAGCATAGAACAGGCGATCTTCCCAGTCAGCCCCAAGCCATTTTATATCATTAATTATTGCATTTACATATTCTTCATCTTCTTTTATTGGATTTGTATCATCAAAGCGAAGATTAAATTTCCCATTATAATCTTGAGCTATACTATAATTTACGAGAATAGCTTTGGCATGACCTATGTGCAAATGTCCATTAGGTTCGGGTGGAAATCTTGTATGGACCCTGCCGCTGTTTTTCCCTTCAAGAAGGTCCTTATCAATTATATCACGAATAAAATTACTTTTTGATCTCATCTTTTCTTCCATTAATTCTCCTACACACAAAAAATATCTGTAAATCTGTTATATATTTCAATTATAACCAGTTGCGGATTAACATGACCACTGAGTCTCTGCAACATTTCTTCCATAAAGTTTATCAAGTCCGGTGCATAATCCTCTATGTTGGGATTTCTTTCATATAGGATCTCCAGAATCTCTGTTTTATCTAAGTTTGTGATCTCAGATTGTTGATGTTTAAAATAAGCAATATCACTTAACCAAATAATTAATTGCGAGATCATTTCCTGCAATTTTGTGAGATTTTTTGAAGTTCTGAACTGATTTGATAATTCAATGAATTTTAGATCATTCTTATTTACTACGAAAGATAAGAACTGCAAAGTTTGTTCCCTTATTTCTACTTTTCCACCTTCCATTAATCTCAAAGCTTTTTCCATATTTCCATTGGAGATCCGAGCTAACATTTTTGCTTCAAATATTTCTAAAGCTTCATAACCCAATAATTCTTCTTCTATCTTGCTTTTTGGAACTGGATAGAATTGAAGTTGCTGGCAACGTGAAATTATAGTTGGCAATAGTGAGTTCGGTTTTGAAGTTGTAAGAATAATTATTGTATCCTCAGGTGGTTCTTCCAGTGTCTTTAAGAATGCATTAGCAGCTTGAATGGTCAAAGTATCTGCATGTTCAATAATACAGATCTTATAATTTCCTTCGTTTGGAGAGAGTTTTATTCTGTGTTCTAGCATACGGATACTGGCAATGCGGATCCCAATATTTTTTGTGAAGAAATATTCCTTCCAGGGAGTTTTGATTTTGTTTTCAATATAATCTTCATATTCCTGAAGAGTTTTATCGGAACGGATCTCACCATCAACAGTTACATCAGACTTTCCTGCTTCTTTTGGAAAAGGGAAGACATAAATTAGATCCGGATGTGAAAATGATAAGAATTTTTTGCAGGATGGGCATACACCACAAGGACGTTTATCCATTGTAGAATGGCAATTCATAGCCATTCCCAAAAATAATGCAGTAGTAAATTTGCCAACACCCTCCGGTCCGTAGAATAGATAGCTGTTAGCTACTTTGTTCTGCCTTAAAGCTCTTTGTACAATGTCTATTGCTCTATCTTGTCCTTTAATTTTCTTGAACATAAATTTCTATTATTTGCCCTTAAATTTCTTAATATAAATACTTTCAAATTCATTTGCAAGAATATCCATGTATATCTCGTCATGTTTCTCACCGGCAAAGATTATGGCTTCTCTTCTTCTACCGATCTCTTTAAATCCTACTTTCTTGTATGAATTGATAGCGCGCTTGTTGTAGCCGAAAACTTCCAGCATAATGTTGTTCAAATTTAGAATATTAAATCCATAATCGATAAGAAGTGAGATGGCCTCCGAACCATAGCCTTTACTCCAATAATTTTTATCTCCAATAAAGATACCAACCTCTGCTTTACGATTATGTTCGTTAATGCGGAATATGCTGCAATTCCCAATTAGTTTGTCACAATCAGCATCGATGATTGCAAAGATCTGAGCATTATTCTTTATCATATCCTGCAGGATCATCTTTTCCCTTTCTAAACTCAATTGCTGATTGAAAATGAGTAAATTATTAGAAACTTCCAGATCATTGAGCCAGATGCAATATTGATCCGCATCTTCAACATTTATGGGTGATAGATAACATTTCTTTCCAACCAGCTTTTTATAGTATTTCATAAATTCCTCACTTAAGAGCATTTTTAAATCTTTCAACAACTTTTTCTTTTTCCAGAATATCCATAATTGTGGGAAGTTCCGGCCCATGTGCACTGCCGTATAGAGCTAGTCTAAGAGGAGGATATAGGTTTTTGCCCTTAATTTCTAATTCTTGTGCAGATAGCTTAAGTAATTCATTTATCAATTCCTCACTTAATCCAGGAGAATCTAAGATCTTATCGATCCAGAATTTGAAAAGAATTTGCGAACTTTCAGTTCCCAATATTGCTTTATCATCATCAGTGAATTCTAGTTCACTAAAGAATGGTTTGGCAAATTCCGTTACTTCTTCCAGTTTATGGATTCTAGTCCTGGCGATATCCACAAGTTCAAGATAATGCTTCTCAATTGGAATATGATATCCGGCTTTTACAAAGTACTTTCTAGCATATTCACCAATTATATTCAGGTCAGTGTTACGGAGGTACTGACCGTTCATCCAATTAAGTTTTTCCACATCAAAAACCGAACCGGATTTATTTATACGCTTAAGAGAGAATGCTTTTTCCAATTCTGCAAGTGTATAAAATTCTTCATTGCCGGGTGCATGCCATCCCAGTAATACAACAAAATTCAACAAAGTTTCTGGTAAATAGCCTTTATCTAGAAAATCTTCCACAGCAACATCACCTTGCCTTTTACTCAACTTACTCTTATCGGAATTTAATAGTAGTGGTAAATGACACATTTTTGGAGGTTTCCAGCCAAATGCTTCATAAAGATAGAGATGTTTTGGAACGCTTGAAAGCCATTCTTCACCACGGATCACATGAGAGATCTCCATTAAATGGTCATCTACAACATTTGCCAGATGATAGGTTGGAAATCCATCCGATTTAACCAAAACCTGATCATCAACCATATCCCATGGAAATGTAACCTTTTCTCTCACTACATCATAAAAAGTGATCTCTCCCTCTTGAGGTATTTTTAAGCGGATCACAAATTTGTCATCATTTTCTAAATGTTCATTAATTTTATGCTCTGTTAAATTTCTGCAACGACCGTCATATCTCGTATCAAGACCTTGTGCTTTTCGTTCTTCACGCATTTTATCAAGATCTTCAGAAGTGCAAAAACATCTGTAAGCTTTTCCTTTATCCAACAGTTCCTGAATATATTTATTATAGATATTTGTTCTTTCTGACTGATAATACGGACCGTAATCTCCACCTTTTTCCGGGCCTTCATCATACTCCAATCCCATTGCTTTAAGTGTTGCAAAAAGGTTTTCAACCGCTCCATCCACATAACGTGTTTGATCTGTATCTTCTATTCTAAGTATGAATTTTCCACCAACCTTTTTTGCATAAAGATAATTGTATAATGCAGTTCGTAAACTTCCAACATGCAGGTTTCCTGTTGGGCTTGGTGCAAAACGGACTCTAATCTCATTACTCATGTATACTCCCTATAAAAATGATATTATATAATAAATAATATTTAACATTATTAATGTAATCTAAGAATAATAAATTTAGTTTGATGTCAACCGGAAAGTAGAATAAGAATAGTAATTAAATTGACAGAAAATGAATAGCACAAAATTTCTCAATATCAAATTAAGGAGATGAGATATGAAAAAGATCAAGTTAATCACAATTGGAATTTTTCTTTTATTGTTTTTATCGGGCTGTTTCCAAATTGAACGTGTTATCCACGTAAATAAAAATGGTAGCGGAACTATTGAAGAAACTGTTTTGATGTCACAGGAATTTATTGATCAGATGAAACAGATGGCTAAGAGTTTTGGTGGTGAAGACATTGAAGAAAATGAAGATGAATCAGAATATCACGATGTTGAAGACCTAAAAAATGATGCATTAAAAATGGGTGAGGGCGTTAAGTATGTTTCCAGTAAACCTATGAAAAAAGATGGCAAGCTTGGATACCATGTAATCTACAGTTTTAATGATATTACAGCAATTAAGATCGATGAAAATCCTGCAGATAATATGATGAGCTCATCTGGAATGAGCGAAGATAAAGAAGACATGTATTTCAAATTCAGCAAAGGAAATACTTCTGAATTAACAATTATTTTCCCGAATGTTGATTACAAGGAAGAGTATGAAGAGGTAGAATATGAAGATGAACCGGAAAATAATACTACTGTTAGTGATCAAGACATTAAAATGATGAAGGCCATGTATGACGGTATGAAAATATCTGTAAAAGTGATCGTTGATGGGAAGATAGTTCAAACAAATGCAACTCATAAAGATGGAAATGTAATTACACTTACAGAAATGGATTTCGATGTAATTATGGAAAACGAGAAGGCATTTCAGGCATTAGCCGGTAGCAAAGAATCAACTGATGAAGAGATGAAGAAATCTATGCAGAATTATCCCGGATTCAAAGCAGATATGAATGAGGAAGTTATAATAAAATTTAAATAAGTAACAACTAATAAACATAAAAAGAACCTTGAGATACTAAATTTCAAGGTTCTTTTTATTATTATATCGATCTAAATAACTCTAATCTTTATTCCATAAATTCAATAATTTCTTATTGCCTTTGAGGATGTCTTTTAATATCTCCATATCGATTGTTTGTTTACTGTCGCAAACTGCTTTATCCGGTGAAAAATGAGTCTCGATTAGCAAACCATCTGCACCGGCAGCAATAGCAGCCCAACTTAATGATTTTATCATTTCACGTCTTCCCGAACTATGCGATGGATCAACAATTATAGGTAGGTTGCTCAACTCTTTTATAGCAGGGATAGCAGAAATATCAAGAGTGTAGCGAGTGTATGTTTCAAATGTTCTAATGCCACGCTCACAAAGTATCACATTCGGATTTCCAGCTTCGATTATGTGTTCTGCAGCCAGCAGCCATTCTTCTATTGTACTGCTGAAACCACGCTTAAGAATTATTGGATTTTTTACCTTTCCCAAATTGAAAAGTAACCTGTAATTTGACATATTACGAGTTCCAACCTGCAAGATATCCACATATTCTTTTATCATATCAATATCTTCAACCGCAACAACTTCCGAAACAGAGATCATATGGGTTTCATCGGAGACCTTTTTCATATACTCCAATCCCTTTTTTCCTAGTCCTTGAAAATTGTAGGGAGATGTACGCATTTTATAAGCACCACCACGGAAAAAATGAATCCCCATCTTCTTTAATTCAACTGCTACAGCATACAGATCTTCATAATTCTCAATTGTGCATGGGCCAGAGATCATAGTATAATGTCTACGTCCGATCTTTTGACCTTTGATACTAATTATTAAAGGTTTTCCTCTCTGGTGTTTCAATTTTATATCCTTCATTTTTTACAACCTGCCTTTTTTAATCTAGCAATTTGATATTTTCAGCTTGCAAGCCCTTATCCTTGATCTCTTTTAGTTCAAATTCAAAGATCATGTTTCTATTTGGAAGCTTTTTTACATCAATACCTTCTGGAAATTGTGAACTATGAACAAAAGCTGTTCCATAAGGAGATTCTTCTTTTCGTGTATCACGTATCCAAAGAGAACCGCTCAGATCTTCCATAAAACGCATAAAACCATAACCTTTTTCGGGGAAGAAGGAATAGCATACTCCACGAACGATGCGCGCTCCGTTATTATTTCCTTTATGTATTTCAATTGGAGAAAGATCAGGGATCATATATCCCGATGTGAACACATCAGCTTCATTGATCAGATCATTGGAAATGTTTTTGAAGGCCAAAACCTCCACACGACAGCCTTTACTCTGCAGTGCTCGTACAACTTGTACAAAATCCCCATCTCCGGTTACCAATAATACATAATCCAACCTTTCTGACTGACGCAATGCGTCAACTGCCATATCCAGATCAGCATTAGATTTCCCATAACGCACACCATGTTCGTCTATATACCATTTAACTATTTTAACTATAACTTTATAACCAAAATCACGTAAAATTGAATGAAAATTTTCAGATTTTTTCTTATATTCCGGATTTTTCTCTGCCATCTCTTCATCATATGCAACATAGGCGTTTAAACGCATAGCTACACCATTGTTCCTGCAGGCGAAAGTTCTTAAAATATCATACTGCATCCCGTATCCACCATTTTGTGCTATATTGGAAACATCAACATATACACCAACTTTAATAAGACCACTTTGTTCCATAAAACCTCCTTAATAATATAACAAATTTTTTTAGACAATAATAAATAAACTTCAAATTTCAAATTTATAATCCCTAATCCCTAACTCCTAATCCCTAATTTTATCTACAATCCTGTTTCTATACCAATATGAATAATTCCGTCAAGAGGATTTCTCATTTCACCATCTTGTATCCCCAATCCGTAATCAATTCCCAACAAGCCTATCTTTGTTTGAGTGCGAAGTCCAAAACCAAAACTAAAAAGATCGCTGTATTTATAGATCAGATTTTCTACATAACCGTATGCACTAAAAGCAAAAAGCCTAGAATTACGACCGAACAGATATCTTAATTCTATATCTGACCAACCAACACGGTAACCGGAGAAGACATTCTCATTGAAGCCACGCAGACTTTTTGCACCACCAAGTTCATAAACTTCAAATTCTGTAAGCTGTTTATTCTCGATCACATTTGCATTTACGTCAAACGCCAGAACGAATTGTTTTCCAACATCAAAATATTTTGCCCATTTTACCTCAATTGCTTGTTTACTAATGTTTTTCTTCTCAACAGAATTAAAAATGTAGTAATACTTTAGCAAACTTTGAGTTCCCGAAGTTGGATTTAGAATATTATCCAGATCTGTCATATCCCATAATACACCAAGTTTATTAAAGGTTGATCTTTCAATAATAGCAGGTTTTCTACTACCGGGAAAAATGTCCTCTATCCCAAAAAATAAACCATAGCGATTATAGAGATCATAATAATATATTTCACTTTCAAATTTAGATCTTATGTATGTGGAATCTACTTCCTGACGGTAAACTAATAGATCTGCATTAACCGGGTAACGGGAGATACCGGATTCGTGGTATTTAAGTTCAATGGAGCTTACATCCGTAGAAAGATGCTGCCAGTTAAGCGAAAGAGAACGATCAGTTCCATATAGATTCATGAACTCAAGATCTATCCAACCGGTAATTCTATTATTTCCTTCTTTGGAATTATCATAACCCAGTATACCGGAGATCAAACTCATGCGGTCTTCTTCTACCTGAAAAAGTAATTTATTATGATCCAGTGGTATAAGCTCACAATTTTTAATATATCTTTTTTGTCGTATATTATTTTCTGCCTGCTGCAGAATGGTTGGAGTAACATTTCTTATCTTAGCCAACCGTGATATTCTAACCAAAGTTTCATTACGTGTGGTTTTGTTGCCTTTGAATTTATATTCTGTGAACCTGCAAAATTTGCCCTCGTCAATTTTGATAAATGCAGTGATCTGCTCGTTAATTGCCTGTAGACTATCAAGTTTCACATCTGCAAAAAGAAAACCATTATCAGCATAATATTCAGCTACGATTCTAAGTGATCCGGAAAGTTCTGATAAGGTTAGGCCCCCTTTTGGAAGTTTGGATAATAATTTGGAATCGGTAATATAACTATTTCCTGTAAAATGTATATTTGTTATTGAAATCTCATTAAGTTCTTCTATTTGGAATATCACGTCGATGCGAGTGGGTGAGTGAGTGATAATTTGGGGAGCATGAACTTTTACATTAAATAATCCTTTGCTGGAATAATAATCGGAAATATGTTTTGTATCTTTGTTTAAGAGAGTTTGAATGAATATGCTGCCGGTGCTGGAAGTGATGCTTGAGTTAAGATCTTTATCTGATACAAGTTTATTGCCTTCGAACTGTATCTCACCGATCCTGAGTTCGGCATTTAAAAATACACAGAATAAAAGTAATATCCAAAAAAGTTTAAATTTCAACATTCTCTTCAATAAGTTTGATAAGCTGCGGAACTAATTCCTCTTCCTTTACTTTGCGTAAAATCTCACCTCTCATAAATAACAGCCCTTCATGTTTACCGCCGGCAATACCAAAATCAGCTACACGAGCTTCTCCAGGACCATTTACAATGCAACCCATCACCGCTACTGAAAGATCTGTATCGGTAAATTTCTCAAGAGCTTTTTCTACCTTTTTTGCCAACGAGATAATATCAATATCCGTTCTGCCGCAAGTTGGGCAGGAGATAATTTCCAAACCTTTTCGAAGATGAAGTGCTTTGAGGATCTCTTTTCCTACTACGACCTCTTTCACCGGATCTGCAGTTAATGAAACGCGGAGTGTATCTCCAATTCCCTGTGCCAGTAAAGTACCTATACCAATTGATGATTTTATTGTCCCAATAAATTCTGTTCCAGCTTCTGTAACTCCCAGATGCAGCGGATAATCTGTTTTAGAAGCGAGTAATTTATATGATTCAATAGTTAATGGTACCGAAGATGCTTTTACCGAGATCTTGATCTCATGGTAGTTTGCTCTCTCCAGAATTGCAACATGTTCCAAGGCACTTTCTACAATACTTTGTGCAGAAACTCCATATTTCTTTAATTTTTCTTTGGAAAGAGATCCGCTGTTCACACCAATGCGAATGGGAATTTTCCTTTCTCTGGCAGCATCCACAACTTTTAATACATTTTGCTCACTGCCAATATTGCCGGGATTCAAACGCAATCCATCCACACCGGCTTTAATCGAAGCAAGTGCAAGTTTATAGTCAAAGTGGATATCTGCGATTATTGGAACTGAGATTTGTTTTTTTATTTGATCTATTGCTTCGGCTGAAAGTATATCGGGAACTGCAACACGTACAATATCACATCCGGCAATTGCAAGCTCTTTTATTTGTTGCACTGTAGCATCTATATCTGCTGTTTTGGTGGTGATCATAGATTGTATAGAAATTGGATTATTTCCACCGATGGCAACCTTACCGACATGAATTATTCTGGTATTCCTTCTCTTTATCATTTTATTTTCTCCAATAATATTTCATAAGAATACTTTATGAATTAGGTCAAGAAATAAATAAGAAACAAAGAGACAAATACTACAAAGAAGTAGAGAGAGATAGAATACATAAAAGGAAAATGAAGCTTTATTATATCCATATTCAGAAAAAATCTTGTTTAATCTTGACTTCTGATTTTTCTAACAAATTTATGGAGTATAAGAGGAAAATATGAAAAGGATCTTATTTGTTTATTGCCTTATAATGCATACAGTTTTATTTGGTTTTGAAATTACAGTAATAAATTCTACTCTTGAAATTATCGAAGACAGAGGCTTTACAATAGTTTTTTATGAAAATTCGGTTTTTCCGCAGAATGAAGGTGAACCTGCAATTCCCGTAAGATCAATTTTCTTTGAAATCCCCCTAGATAAAAAAATATTGAATGTAAATATTGAAGAAAAGAATGAAAAACATAATATCTTAAATTCACAAATATTACCAGTTCAAAGAAACGTTCCTTTTAGTTATAAAAATGAAGTACCATTTATTGTTGAGTATCAAGATCAAGGTCGAGGTAGTGTTTTTCCAGAAAATATAGTCCATAACTTCGGATCCGGTAGATGCGGGAATACAAATATCGGTTATATTTCTTTTTATACAGGAACTTACAAACCAACCCAGAATGAATTTACATATTATGAAGAAATTACGTTTGATATTGAATTTGAAAATGATACTGTGAATGAAATATTTCGTGATAATTACACTTCCAAACAAGTTCTCAAGTCGCTGAATATTCCCGGCAACTCTAGGACAACGGACATCAAATATCTACTTATTAGCCCCGAAAGTTTTGTTGATGAATACGAGACACTTTTAGATTTTCGCAGAATTCAAGGATTGGAAACTTATATCGAAACTGTAGAAAAACATTGAGCAAAATTTTCAAGGGATCGATCTGCAGGAAAAAATAAGAAACTACATAATCAGCATGTACGATCAGCACTCGATCTCATTTGTTACACTGGGTGCAGATACAGGTGCAATTCCCAGCAGAACAGCTTTTGCTTTTGATTGCGAATATGGCTTGTATGATGATGAAAATGACCTCAGAGCAGATATGTATTATTCTTGTTTGAACGGTAATTGGGATGCTGATGGAGATGAGATCTATGGTGAGGAAGAAGACGAAGTAGATTTTTTTCCCGAAGTTTTTGTGGGCAGAATCTCCGCAAATACTGAAGGCGGAGTTGCAGATTATATTTCACGACTGGTAGCTTACGAAAAAGGTGAGTACGAAGATTATACTTCAGCCGGTGGATTATCGATGGAACTTTGGGAAGGATCTGATAGTGAGGTTTGCCAGCAATATATTTACGAACAATATTTCCCGGAATATTATGACATTACCCTTTTATACGATGATGAAAATACAACGGAAAATGCCTATGCTTTGCTGAACCAAAATATGAACATCGTTCAACATACCGGTCACGCAGGACATTCATCGTTGTCGTTGGAGGACGGCTCAATAAGAACAACTAATTTGTATAATCTAGAAAACGAATACGGCGGAATATTCTATTCTATCGGCTGCTGGTCTGCAGCACTGGATTACGCTTCAATTGGAGAAGCTCTGGTAATGAAGGAAGGTAAAGGTCAACTGGCTTATATCGGGAATTCAAGATATGGTTGGGGAGCTCCGGCAGCTTCCGGATTCGGTTTTTCCGAATTCTTCCAAAAAGAATTTTTCAAACAGATATTTTGGAATGATATCACTGTCATCTCAGAAACAAATGCACTGCAAAAATTACCTTTCATCCCTTATTTCGGTGGAACTTCTGTTTATAAATGGTGCGCTTATCAATTGAATGAAGTCGGTGATTCTTATTTCAATTTGATCAATGAATCCCCCAAAGAGTTAGACTATAGCATAGAAATTTCAGATGATCTGCATTTTGTAGTATCTTCCAACGGAATTCCTGTAGAAGACGTGATAATAACTGTGGGTGAAGATCAAACAGCTACAAGTGATTATGGGGAAGCAATAATTATTAACTCAGCTGAAACAGCATATTTGTACAAATACGGCTACAAGACAGTAGAAATAAATTTAAGTGAATATCAACCGACACCATTCATTGGAGATATTTCTGGGAATACTTTGGTTTCTCAAGGACAGACATTTTGGATAAGCTCAGTTTTGCATAATCCTACAAATGAAAATTTAAATTTTTTAGTAGAATATGAATTTGAGGAAGATGAAATATCTATTTCCAATACTTCCTATACATCCAGCGTAGAAGCAAATTCAAATATAGACCTAAATGCAGTTACCGGCCATGTTCTTTTGATAGATGAATCATATCAAATGGAAAAAGGAAAAGAGATCACTGTAACTCAAAATATATATGATGAAAATAATGAATTAGTAACCCAAAGCACGATAATATTCACGATCCTTGCTCCAGAAGTTTCTTTAAATTTTGTTGAGAATCCTGAAAATATTATGCCCGGAAGCAATGTACAAATAAGCTATGAATTCATTAATTCTGGTGATTTTACATTAGATTATCTGAACATTAATTTTGTATCCGGTAGTGAGTTTTTCACATTTGAAGAGACAGAAGCAACATTTGAATATCCAATAATGATAGGGGAAACAATAAATCTGGAAAATTGGATTATGACCGTTTCCGAAGATACTCCGGTAGATCATGTTGGAAGTTATACAATTGAGTTTCAGGTAGGAATAACTCAAGGGTTTACTGTTTTCACATTTTCAGAAGAAATAATTTTACCAATTGGAACTCTTTCCTGGTCGGATGATTTTGAAGATGGTTTGAATTGGGATTGTCCTGCAGAATGGCAAATTGTTCAAACCTATACTTACAATGGAGGATCATCATTCTCCTGCCGTCCAAGTGATACAGGAACTTACACAGCAATTGCACCGTCTTTTGTGTATACTCAAGACCTGGAACTTTCCTTTAACTACAAATTTAAAATGCCGATGTATGGGAATGACGGTGTTTTCTTTATTTTGGAATACAACGATGTTGTTGATACACTGATATTTCTTGGTGCGGGTGGTGCACTTGCGAATAATAATGAACCTGTGAGAACACCGGAAATTTATATTGAGGGAGATTGGGTAGAATACATTCTTGATCTGGATGATGTTATGCTCGATGAACTTGAGGTTGGAACTGTGATGACCTTCAAACTAAAATTCAATTATGCGGAAGAGATAATTAATTTCAATCAGTATGGTGCGATGAGCGAGATCGGTGTATTTATTGATGATTTCTCGATAGGTGAGGGAACTCAAGTAGATGACGATCCAGAGTTCGAACCTGGAGTTTTGTATGCTTTTCCCAATCCAGTGTTTTCTGGAGAGATCCTAAATATTGCTTTTTCACTTCCGGATTATAACGACTTTTCAGTAAAAATATACAACATCAAAGGTCAATTTGTAAAAAAGATCGATGCAGGGAATAACCAGAACAATATGGTTTACTGGGATTTGAAAGATAAAAACAAAAAACGAGTTTCATCAGGATTGTACTTTATTAAAGCTAAGAGTGGAAATGTAATTTTAACAAAGAAAGTTGTGGTGATCAAGTAAATATCTGCGTAATTAGTCCTTCTTCATCTTACTTAAGATAATTTCAAATTTATCTTCTTGTTTCTCTTTGTTCCCTCTCCAGTGATTTAGAGCGCGAGAGGGACAGCAGGATGAGGGTTTTCACACTTCATGAATAAGTTTCCTTCGGATGATCTCAAAATCGTTTGTGTTATCTCTTTCAATTTCATAAATGTGTTGTAAACAATCAAAAATACTGGCTCCAACTGTTTTCTTAATTACAGTCAATTCGGTGTTATTCCAACTTATGTTATGGATAATACTTTTAAGATCACCAGTTTTTGCTTTACCTTTGCGAATGCGGGTGAATTGCCATTCATCCGCTTCATTAAATTCGACCGTTTTTTGCTGGAAATTTTTAGTATATCCAATAGGTGGAATAACTGAGATCTTTTCAAATTCATAGTAATCCATAGCTCGCATTTGTTTGGTTTCTATTGGGATCACTTTTTTTAGTTTAAGTTGTTTCGGCATGACTTCTTTAAATTGTGCAAAGATGAATTCGGTTGAAGTTTCTTCTTTCAGGACAAAATCAAAATATTCATTTTCACCTTGAACACCAAGTGGTAACGGTGCTCCCAACGCAGCTTTGGGATGAACATTGTAACCATGTGTAAACACCACCGGTAAGTTTACAGAGCGCAATATATTGTGGATCATCCGCATTGTATCTAGATGTGCAACAAATCGTAATCTGCCAACTTTGCTGAAGAAAACACGGTAATAAATATTGGGGATATTAGATTGTTCATCAACTGCAATTTCAAAAGATGGAGTTTCTTTCTGTGGAACATATTGCGGTTGAATCTCTTTATTGCAGATGCCGCAAAAAGTACATGCACCGGTTCGGCAATCTTCTGTTAACTGCACTTTTTTTGCTCTTTGCCAATCTTCTGCCAAAAATTTCTTTGTAATGCCAATATCTATCATATCCCAGGGTAGTTTCTCATCAATGTTTATCGCATTAGTATAATTCGTGATATCAATATTCAGATCATCAATTGCAGTTTGCCAATACCGATAATTGAAATGCTCGTTCCAGCCATCAAATTTTGCACCATATTTATAAGCTTTATAAATAAGTTTTCCAACGGCTTTATCACCGCGTCCTATAATACATTCCAACACAGAATTATCTACTTCGTGATATTTTACTCTTACAAATTTATATCTTTTAAGTCCATTGCGGATCGTATAAATTTTTGCCAGCATTGTTTCTTTATCATCCATTTTTGCCCATTGGAACGGTGTAAATGGTTTGGGCACAAACGGTGATATTGCAACGTTGATCTGTAGTTTTTTTCCAGAGATCTTGATAATGTCTTCAATAAGTTGTATAATTCCCATTATATCATCATCATTCTCAAATGGAAGCCCTATCATAAAATACAATTTTACCAATTGCCAACCATTATTAAGTGCAATTTGAATGCTTTTAAAAATATCATCTTCAGTAATATTCTTATTAATTATATCGCGTAATCTCTGGCTTCCTGCTTCCGGAGCAAGTGTAAGCCCTGTTTGCCGCATTGCACTCATTAATTTTGTGAGGTCATCATCTATGCTGTCCACCCTCATTGAAGGCAAAGATAAACTAGATTTATCTATGTTATTGTAAATATCCAGCAGAAGTGGTTTTATACAGGAATAATCACTGGAAGAAAGCGAAGTAAGTGCAGCTTCACTCCAACCGTAATTGCCAATTTCTTTAACCAATTGTTCAAGAATAACTTTGGGATCGCGTTCACGAACAGGACGGTAGAACATGCCGGCAAAACAGAATCTGCAGCCTTTGGAACATCCCCGCATGATTTCGGCAACATAACGGTAATGAGTCGGTTGGATCCAGGGAATAAGCTGATTCTTATGCGATTTATCAAGGTTATCAAAATCCATGAATTTACGTGCATTAATTATTTTATCTTTGTGTAAAGTAGGAACGTAAACTCCTTTTATGTTGGCAAGTGCGACAAGTTTATCTGCTCTTCTTTTTTGTTTTGTTTTCTTTAATGCATTCTTGATCTCTATAATTGCATCTTCACCATCACCAATAAGAAAAGCATCAAAGAAAATTGAGAGCGGCATTGGATTTGCTCCGGCAGGACCTCCACCCAATATTATCGGATCATCTTCTTTTCTAACTGAACTCAAAAGTGGAATATTTGCCAGCTCCAACATATATAGAATGTTGGTGAATGTAAGTTCAGATTGCAAAGTAAAACCTATTACATCGAAATCGGAACAGGCAATAGAACTTTCAATTCCAAAAAGAGGAATATTCTCTCGAATTAGAAGTTCTCCAAAATCTGGCCAGGGGGCATAAACACGGTCTGCAACAGCATCTTCTTCATTATTGAGAATTGTATAAAGTATTTTTATCCCAAGATGAGAAAAGCCAATTTCATATACATCGGGGAAGGCAAGGCAGAAATTAATACTATTTTTAGAAGGTATTTTCCCATAACTATTCAGTTCACTATTTATATAACGTGCTGGCTTGAGAACGGACGCCAAAAGGTGTTCGTATTTTACTTTATTCATTTTTTATTCGTCGTAATTAAATGGGCTTTCCTTATCTTTGAAAAGCAAGTCATCAAGATAATCGGTAGAATCATCAATTGTTTTAACTTCAGGTTTTTCTATCTGTTCCAGCATAACCATTTCATCTTCTTTTTCTACATCAGGAACAACTCTTTTACTTTCTGTTTCCAATGGTTTTTCCGTTGGTTCTTCTGTTTTCTCTTTGGATCTTATCTGCATTCCTGCATCTGCTTTTTTAAAGGGAGGCCAGGTAAGAACGCCGTCTTTATATAAATTTACTACAAGATATGAAAGAAGTGCAATAACTATTATAAGCAGCATAACAGAAAAGATTTTTGTTGGAAGTAGAAACTTTCTGGGTTGTGTAGAGTGGCTTTGAGGGACATATTGTATTGTTGTGTTAAACTGATCTTGCAGAAGTTCATGAATTTGATCTTCAGTTATTCCCAGGGCTTTGGCATAAGTTAATATCATAGCTTTTGCATAACCAATACCACCCAGATCATCAAAGAGGTTACTCTCAAGTTTTTCCAATAGCCGAACCTTAATTTTTGTTGTTTCAGCAATATCTTCAAGTGTTAAATTCTTGCTCTCTCTTTTCGAATATAAATATTCACCAATAGTTATGCTCTCTACAGAATTTTCCATAGTTTTACCTCAAATTGTTTATTAATACGAGTCCGGCAATTACACCAGCAGCATTATAAACCATATCATGCCAGCTGAAACCGGTATCCTTTAATTTTTTATCACTACACTCTTTTGCCACTCCTAAAGCAAGTGTGAACGAAACTGCAAAATATGCACTTTTTTCGGAAGGGTAACCTAGAATATCATTACTCATCCCATAATTCCAGTAAGTAAGAAAAGCACTTCCTGTAAAATGCAGAACTTTATCATGCCCCATCCATTTACTTTTTGCTTGTAGTGAAGCGATCAACAAAATTATGATAATAACGAATAAATATTTTTTCATATTTCTATAATGCCATCAAACACAAAATCCACTTTTCCGGTTAAGAAAATGTTGTTTTTCTTTAGTTCTACAGTTACACTACCACCGGGCATTTGTACAATGATCGGAGATGAAAGGATCCCCTTTTGGATTCCGCTGAAACTGGCAGCACAAGCTCCGGTTCCACAGGCAAGAGTTGCTCCGCTTCCACGTTCCCAAACTTTTATTTCAATCTCATTTTTGCTTATTTTCTTCACAAATTCCACATTAATGCCATCGGGGAAGAAAGCAGGATTATCTATGATGGGTCCTTGATATTTAGCAATATCATCAGATAAAGATTCCATGAAAGTAACAAAATGCGGATTCCCAACAGAGATCAAACTTCCTTCCAGATCATTAATAATGATCTTATCATCTTGAATAAATTCAGGGATTCCCATGTTTATTGTTATCAACCTTTCATCTTTGTTTTTTATCACTGCGGTTTTGTTGCCGGCAAGTGTTTCTACCGTGATTTCATCTTTACCAGATCTATTCGAAAGGTAATATGAAACACAGCGCAAAGCCGAACCACACATCTTCCCTTCAGAACCATCTGAATTGAACATTCTCATTTTTGCATCACAAGTATTGGAATTTAGTATTAATACTATTCCATCTGAACCGATGCCGAAATTTCTTTTAGAAAGTTTTATTGCCAGTTTTGAAAGATCAATATCAGGAAATGGTTTATCAATTAAGTCGAAATAAATATAATCGTTCCCTTGAGCATGCATTTTAAAGAAATTTAATTTCATATTAAGATCAACCTATTATATCGTTTAATTGGTCTGTAAAATTATAAAATCCGGTTTTATTATGAATCCACTTTGCTGCCTTTATCGCACCCAGAGCCAGTCCGTTTCTGTTACGAGCAGTGTGTTTCAATTCTATTGTATCAGCTTCAGAATCAAAGCTTATAGAGTGCATTCCCGGGATATTACCACTACGAACACTGGTAAAATGAAATTCATTTTCCTCTATCTTTCTATCAAGTTTTTCATATTGAACCTTAGTTTTTCTATCAATATTTTTCAAGATAATATCAGAAAGAACTTGTGCAGTTCCAGAAGGGCTGTCCTTCTTTTTGTTATGATGCATTTCCAATCCGTAAAGATCATAATCTTCAGCCTTGTTCATCAGTTTGGCAGTATTTTCAATAATCGAAAAAAATAGGTTCATCCCGACAGAAAAATTGGAACCATATATAAATCCTGTGTTATTCTTTTTTACCATCGAACTAATTTTATCAAGTTCATCATACCAGCCTGTAGTGCCCGTAACAACATTCTTACCCAACTCAATTAATTTCTTTATATTACCAAAAGCAGCATCAGGCGTAGAGAACTCAATGCACACATCAGCATCCAAAACCGTTTCAGCAGTTATTTCATTTCCCAGGAGTGGATCTATAATAGCTACAATTTCATAATCGTTTTGGCAAGCAAGCTGCTCGATTAGTTTCCCCATCCGACCATAGCCAATTAATGCAATTTTTAACATATTTTATCCTTTTTACGGCTTTAATTTACAACTAACAAACACGAACTAAAGAATAGCTTAGTTCAATCTTCCAACACATACAAAACATTTCTGTTGTTTGTTCTTGTTGGCTTTTGTTCGCTGTTTATTTTTCAACAACTAACAAAAACGAACAAACACGAACTAAAGAATAACTAAAATTTCTAAAGCATGAAATTAGGAATTCTGATAATATCAAAACCAGTTTTATCAGGTGGAAAATTAATTATTATCCCTAATTTATAACCTGTTGTTTTTAGATAATTCAGAATTTGAGCTTTGTGAATATTTGTGATAGATTTTGCTGTCTTCAACTCGATGATTATCTTTTTATTTACTACTAAATCTGCAATATATTCACCAACAGGTTCCCCTTTATAATTTACAATCAACTTTTTTTGAGAATCAACATTTAGTCCTTTGGATATCAGTTCTATCTTAATTGAATTTTCGTAAACTTTTTCAAGAAAGCCATTTCCTAACTCTTTACGGACTTCAATACAAGCTTGTTTGATTAGATAGAAATCTTCTTTATAAACCAAATCATCCATAAGACTATTCACTCCTCATTTTACAACGAATTATAACTACTAAACACGAACTAAAGATTAGCTTAGTTCAATCTCCCAACACATACAAAACATTTCTGTTGTTTGTTCTTGTTGGCTTTTGTTCGCTGTTTACCACATCTATCCTTTTGAATATTCTCTAATAACTTCTTTTACCCATTTAGTACCGTTTTCCAGATCAACGAGCTTAATAAATTCATTGACTGTATGTACATCTTCCATTCCACTTCCAACAACTGCCATTTTTAATCCTTTGAAGTTAAAAATGTTTGCATCACTGCCGCCACCGCTGATCCCACTACTATATGGTAAACCAATATTCTCGGTAGCTTTTTTAGCAAGAAGAATACAAGGTTCATCATTTTCTAAGACAAAAGCAGGATATTCCTTTTGGATAATTGATTCAACCGAGGCTTGAAAATCACGAAGTTTATATTTAGTAGCTGTATCAATCAGTGTTTGTTTGATGTCTTCAGTAACTTTTTGCAGTTTATTACTATCATGACTTCTCACTTCAGCTTCTAAAATAACTTCTTTGGGAATGATATTAGTTGCAGTTCCACCTTTTATTATTCCTATATTGCAGGTCGTTTCTTCATCAATTCTACCCAGTTTCATTTTGGAAATTGCTTCTGAGGCAATTTGAATTGCACTTACGCCAAATTCGGGAGCAGCACCAGCATGAGATTCTTTGCCACGAATTGTAAATTGCATACTATTTTGTGAAGGAGCTCCAGTTACGGCATGACCAATTTTATGTGAATCCAAAGCATATCCGAATTCCGATTTTATTTTTGAAAGATCAACAAGTTTTGCACCCAGAAGTCCGATCTCTTCCGAGATAGTAAACAAAACCTCGATAGGAGCATGATCTTCTTTAGCTTCATTGATCTCCTTTATAGCCCAGATAATTTCAGCAATCCCCGATTTATCATCAGCACCAAGAATTGTTGTACCGTCTGTAATGATCCTATCATCTTTGATTTGTGGTTTGATGCTGTTTCCGGGAACAACTGTATCTAAATGGGCACAGAAAAGTATGGGTTTTTTATCTATATTCCCATTAAAATAACCATATAGATTGCCAATATTTCCAAGGGTTTTTTCATGAGCATTATCAAAATTGACTTCTGCTCCCAGGTAACGTAGATCTTCCGCTATCTTCAAGGCCACAGCTTTCTCATTTTTAGATTCACTATCTATCTTGATGAGCGAAATAAAATATTCTATAAGTGTTTCTTTCATAAAATATCCTTATTTTTTTTAAATGAAACTTGAAGGGAGAGCATTTTCTGTCAACAGGAAAAATTGATAGACAAATTCTTTATTACTGCATTATTTGATGCATAGAAAGTTAGGTGGAGGAAATTTTGAATAGAATCATCTGGATATCATTATTAATATCAATAATTATTGGATGCAGTTCAAATGCACAATTCAAAACCAAAGGAGCTTCTAAGAAACATCTTAATCAAAGATATGGGAAGTCTGGTATATATGAAACAAAAGTAAAAAAAGGTGATGAATTCTATTTTGTTTGTTCTTATTATGGGAAGAAATTCCACGGACGTCAAACCGCTAATGGTGAGATATTCGATATGAATAAGCTTACTTGTGCCCACAAAACTTTACCCTTCAATACAAAATTGGAAGTTACTAATGAAGACAATGGAAAATCTGTAATTGTGCGGGTTAATGATCGAGGTCCTTTTATAAAAGGCAGAGATCTAGATCTATCACAAGCAGCTGCACAAGAGATCGGATTGATACCTCATGGTGTGAAAAAAATGAAGATAAGAGTTATAGAAGAATAATGAATAAATTTTTGGAAATAAGAAAAAAAGTAAAACAAGCAATAGAGAATGGTAAACCCGTAATTGCTTTGGAATCTACAATAATTTCACATGGAATGCCTTATCCCCAGAATATCAAGGTAGCAAAGGATTTAGAAAAAATTGCAGAAGATGCAGGAGTTGTTCCTGCTACTATCTGCTTGATGAATGGCAAAATAAAGATCGGGCTTAATGATGATGAACTGAAAATGCTGGCAATCAGTAAAGATGTAGCTAAAGTGTCTCGCAGAGATCTTGGCAGGATATTAGCTTCTAAGAAAATTGGTGCTACAACCGTTGCTGCCACAATGGTAGCCGCAGATCTGGCAGGAATAAAAGTTTTTGCGACAGGTGGAATTGGTGGTGTTCATCGTGGAGCGGAGCACTCATTTGATATTTCTGCTGACCTAAAAGAACTTTCACAAACTCCTGTTATTGTTGTTTCTGCTGGTGCTAAGGCAATTTTAGATCTCTCTAAAACTTTAGAAATTCTAGAAACTTTTGGCGTTCCGGTATATGGATTTCAAACTGATTTCTTCCCGGCATTTTATTCTGCAGAAAGCGATATCCGCATCGATCGGATCGATTCTGAAAATGAGATCACAGATATTTATAAAACAAATATGCAACTTGGCTTACAAAATGGAATATTAGTAGGAAATCCAATCCCTAAAAAATATGAGATCCCATTTTCTGAGATGGATGAACACATTAAAATTGCTTTGGATAGAGCAAAAAGAAATGGTGTTACAGGAAGGGGATTAACACCCTTTCTGCTGGCAGAAATTGTAAAAATAACAAAAGGTTCTTCACTTGAAACTAATATAAAACTTGTAGAGAATAATGTTGCTTTAGCCTGTAAAATTGCAAAAGCGTTTTAAGGTTAAAATTACTCCGTCTTTCTGAGGAATTCAGCTTGCTTTTCCATCGAAGAGTCTGGAGAGTGTAAAATAATACTATCTGCACAAGTTATGCGTAGACTCTTCGTCGAATGCCTTTGTAAGATTTTCTCAGAGAGACGACATAAATATATTGAGAACTAAAATGCCTGCATCATCGAATCCCAGGGTAAATTTAGTATTTTACTCTGAAGTGTATTGAATGGAATTTGGAGAATTCCCCAGATAAACCACATCAAGAGCAAAGACTTCCAATCATATCTATAAATAAACCATATAACAAATCCAGATAGTACGATTCTAAAGTGCCAACCTTTTAAGAAACTCATAATCCAGGAACCATGAAATCCGTATCCACTTGTAGGAATTTCTATCAATAAAGAAATTAGAAAAATACATGATGCAGCAAGTAGAGCTTTTTTATAACTTTGGTGCTCAGTAGTTAATTCATTGACTGTCCACAATAAACCTGCATTGATGGGAATGAATAAAATTGAAATAATTATTTTACCCAACATAGATCAATCTCCTTTCATAAACTTTCTCACATTCTCAATGAAAGCAGCATTATGTCCCGCATTACTTATTGTAACTCTCACGTGTTTTGCTAATACGGGATGATGCCAGACAGGCCGGATAGCAATATCATGCTTGATCAGGAATTTAAAGAGATCTTCTGTTTTGTCTCCGGCAGAGAAGGTGAGGAAATTAGTAGCTGTTGGATGAACTAATATTCCATCAATTGCAGAAAGCATTTGGAAAACAATTTCCTTATTTTCAATGAGTCTCATGTTATGTTCTAAGAAAATTTCTTTTTTCTCCAGCATGGTCGATATCATAGTCTGAGTCATCAAGTTCAAGTGGAAAATTGTCATAACTTTTTCCAGCTCTTTTATATTATCAGGATGAGAGATTATGTAGCCAAAACGAAGTCCGGCTGCAGAAAATGATTTGGAAAAGGAACGAATTATAATCAAATTTGGATATTTATATATTTTATCGGCAAAGGTCTTTCCAGAAAATTCAAAATATGTTTCGTCTATTATAACCATCCGTTTACTGCTTTCCAGGATCTCAATAATTTTACCTTCATCAAGCAGATTTCCGGTTGGATTATTAGGATTACACAATATGCTGAGTTTACAGTTTTCATCATCACAAAGTTTTAGATATTCTTCGACCGAGAAATCAAAATCAGCCTTTAGTGAAAGAAATTTTATTCCCAATCCAACCGCTCCCGAATAGCTTTTATAGTCGAAGTAAGTAGGAGCTAGCGAGACAGCAAATGAATTATTGTCATTCCTAACAGCATTGAAAATATAATAAAGCATTTCATCCGCACCGTTACCAAAAGCCAAACATTCTGGTTCGACATTTGCATAATCAGAAAGTTGCTTTCTCAAGGTTTTTGTTATATCATTAAAATATCTATTGAGTTGTACCTTTTTCATTTTCTTTAGGAATTCATCTTTTACAACTTTAAATGGATCCAGCGTACTTTCATTTAGTCCCATTTGAATTTTCATATCTGGAACATTGATATTCACCGGTTTTTT
>CAZOCS010000016.1:0-31606 GCA_964578365.1 uncultured Candidatus Cloacimonadota bacterium | reverse complement strand
ACCCGGAAATAGTATGAAGACCACTTGGGCTTATGTTATTTTGTGCCGTCTCGTTTGATTTATAGAAATATTCTTTCCTAAGGACTATTCACTGCATTATATTAATAATAATATATTCAGGTTTTAGGAATGAAATGGCGCTTTTTGATTTCTGGAAAGTTGAGTTCAGCAGAGAATATGGCAATTGATGAAGCGATATTCAACTGTGTTCAAGATGGACGCTCTTTACCCACAATAAGATTTTACGATTGGGAGCCATCTACAGTTTCCTGCGGGTATAATCAGGAAGTTGCCAAAGAAGTTGATTTATCAGCTTTGAAAAAACATGGTTTTGGTTTTGTGCGAAGACCTACCGGGGGCAGATTGGTTCTTCACGATAATGAAGTTACATACGCAGTTATTAGTCCTGCAGTAGGAAGATTGTCAGGAAATGTAACAGAATCATATTCAGAAATAAGTAAGGCTTTAGCCAAAGGACTGGAGCTTATGGGTATTGAAGTAGATTTTGAAAAGGGTAATCTAAGTTCTGAGCACCAACGGCAAACAGCTAACCCGTGTTTTACTAGTAGTTCCAGATATGAGCTGAGCTATCACAGGAAAAAGATCGTAGGTAGCGCACAGGTTAGAAAGAACAATTGTCTTCTTCAACATGGCTCCATTTTACTTAATTTTAATCAAAGTAAACTGGCTCAAATCCTGCCAGATCTTACTGATGATCAAAAAGAGAGATTGGCTATATATTTGAAAAGAAAAACTGTTGCTATTAATGAAATTTTGAATGTTCCAAAAAGTTATGATGAAGCTACTAAATTTTTTATTTCAGGCTTCAAAAAGAAATGGGCAAAGGATAATTTTTACATTCATGAGAACCTTGACGCTCCTGAATTGGAAATTGCTGAACAGTTGAGATTGACTAAGTACTTGACAGATGAATGGAACCAAAGAAAATGAAAAACAAAAAAAGAGGAGTAATAAAAATATAGATTGACACGATTTTTTTTATTATAGTTTTTGTTCAAATGAAAAGTATTTAATAAATAATTTAGGGAGGATTATTAATGCTTAGAAAAATCATAATTTCACTCATGTTAGCTTTTCTGTTTACTTCAATATTATTTGCAGGGACCACTGGAAAACTTGCAGGTAAAGTAACAGATGATAAAGGGAATCCTATCCCTTATGCAAATATAACGATTATGGATGGCGAAACACTCATCAAGGGAATGATGACCAAGGAGAATGGTTCGTATTTCATTATTAATATTACACCTGGAATATACGATGTCTTTTGTTTGCGTAATGGTTTTAGAACCCAGAAAAGCCCCAATGTTAAAATAAGTATAGACATCACTGAAATGCAAAACTTTATAATGCCACAACAGGCTATCGAAATAGAAGGATTTGATGTTGTGGAAAAAAAGAATGAAATGATCCAACCTACCAAAACACAATCTGGTGGAACTATTTCAGCGGAAGAGATGGAAAATATAGCTGTTACTCAAATCGAAGATGTTATTGCTATGCAGGCTGGGATCACTCTCAATAATGGAGAGATCCATGTTCGAGGTGGTAGATCGAACGAGTTAGCATATACAGTTGATGGGATGTCTGTTTCTGACCCGGTGGATGGTGGAGCTGCTCTTACTATCGATACCGATGCAATCGCAAATATGGATGTAATGACTGGTGGACTTACTGCAGAATATGGAAATGCCCAATCTGGTATGGTTAATATTGTAACCAAAAGTGGATCTCGCGATTATTCGGGAAAACTTGAAGTTGTTTCAGATCACTTGATCAATACTACCGACAATACAAATAGTGACGTTATTAAGTTTGCTATTGGAGGCCCAGTATTAAGTCCGTTTGTTTCTTCTTTAAGAGATAAATTTACATTCTATTTTAATGCTGTGGGAAGTTGGAATGACTCTAGATATAAGGATTATTACAATTTAAGTCCATTTGAGGATCTGGAAGGACTTATTACCAGTTGGTCAGATTATCAACAATATAATCCTTATGAAGGTAGAGAAGATATCGCTGGCTTTGACATAGGTAATAGGAACAATAATGATTACAATGCAAATATAAAAGTGAAATATAAATTTAATGATCGTCAGAATATCACATTTGCCGTTAGAGGTGATAAATATGAACGTCTTCCTTTTGCTCATAATTGGAGATATGCTTTAGAACATTATGCAAAAACTTCTGGAGAACAAAGACAATACATCGCTACATACGATCATACAATAGGTTCACAAATTAATATTAAAGTTAAGGCTAGTCTATACGAAAAAACTGTTTCCAGATCTCCTAGAGATATTGAAAGAGAAGATTGGTTTGCTCTTGGTAATGATCCAAATGATGTATTTGATCTATATGGTGATAATCAACTAGGGAATACAGGCGGTATTTTTTATTTAACCGATCCAGATGACAATATTGTTAGTGAAGTTGAAGATTTTGCTTGGACTTACGAAACTGGTGATGGAACAGAAATAAATGTGCCATTTGTTGAGCCAGGTACTGTTTGGGGAACTTATATCGATGATGGGAATCAAATGCTTCAATTAAGAACTGATGTTGAATATCAAGCCAACGAAACTCATGGTTTAAAGACTGGTTTTGAAGTAATTCAGCATACGATCGAGAAAGATCAATGGAGAAATCCATGGAATCTTTCAGAAGGCAGATACAACGATTACCTACAAACTTGTACACCTGAAGAATCTTATGTTGAAGGTGAAATAATCTATTTCGCCAATGGTGATAGTATTGTAGTTCCGGCCGGAGGATTAGATTTTTATGCAAGAGAAGATCTCTTAGCTGCAACAATTGCTGCTTCCGGCTTAACAGATGGATATAAGGCTGAACCTTGGCAAGGTGGTATTTACGTGCAGGATGCTATGATCTGGGAAGGATTGATCATCAATGCTGGTGTGAGATGCGATGTTTGGTATCTTGGTGGTGACTATGATATTAAAACGGCTAGTTATTCTGGCTCTTATTTAGAATCTATAGACCCGAATAATCCAATGAACGAGTCTACTTATAAAGTTTTACAAGATCCGGATGATCCAGATTCTCCTTTAGTAATTCCTGATCCTATTCTATATCCCGAGGCATATGCAAAATATATGAGTGCTGCAGACTATCATGAGACGATCACCGATAGATTTAGTAAACCACAATTGATGTTTTCACCTCGTCTTGGTGTTTCACATCCGATCTCAGAAAGAAGTGTGTTACACTTTGTTTACAATTATCAAAGGCAATTACCTCAAATGCAGTATATTTTTACAACCGGTAGGCCGCAAGATGTTATAGAAAATCCGGGAGCAGACATTGTTGTTGGTAATCCTGAACTTGATGATCAAACTACAATAACTTATGAAGCAGGTCTACAGTATCAGCTTCATGAAGATTATGTTATGGATATTACTGGTTATTTTAAGAATATATATAACTATGTAAGTACTCAGGAAAGAGTAGATCCTGCAGATAATTCAATTAAATGGAATGAATATGTTTCAGAAGATTACGGTAGTGTTCGTGGAATTGATTTGAATATCAGCAAATTCCTTTCAAACTTCTTCTCAGGATCAGCAGCATATTCATTAACATGGGCAAACGGTAATCATTCAGAAACCTCTACCGATAACGAAGAGAGTTTACGAGAATTTCCTTTAGCTTGGGATACTAGACATAATTTTAGTTTTAACTTTGCGTTTCAAGTAGGTGCGGGTGAAGAATTCTATATTCCTTTCACAGAAACTGTTCTTCCTCTTCAGGATTTCTCAGTTAACTTTCTTTATAATCTTTCTTCAGGCTCTCCATACACACCTATCGATGAGAATGATAATCTTTCACTAGACGCTAATAGTGAAACTCAACCTCATACAGCTAGTGCGAACTTAAAATTTACGAAAAACTTTGCGTTTGGTAAAAACATGAATCTAAGGTTTTATGCTAATATTATAAATCTCTTTAATAAAGATAATTACAGTAATGTTTACGCAAAAACTGGAGATCCATTTGATAGTGGCACTGACTTAGATTTCAATGGTGATGGTTTTATAGACCCTACAACTAGTTCTGTTTATGGTGCACTAGATACTAATCCTGCGAATATTGCAGCAGGTAGAACCTTTACGTTCGGTTTAACTTATATTTGGTAATAAAAAATAGAAAATAATCTGGAGGATATAAAATGAGTAAAAGACTTTTAGCAATATTTATGATATTAGTATTTGCTAATTTCATGTTTACTGCAATTGCCTTTGCACAAGAGGAAATTGTAGAAGAGGAAACTGCAATTGAAGAAACGGTTGCTGAAGATGTTGTAACCGAGGAAGTTGTAGAAGATGTTCCTTTTGAGGAAACTTCTCAATCTGGTGGACTTGAGATGTTCGCCCGAAAGATTGTCGGTAGCGGATTGGTTGATCTATTTATACAGGGTGGATTTGTAATGTATCCAATGCTGTTGCTTCTAATTTGGGGTATTGCAACTATTATATGGAAAATAATTTCTCTCAGTTATGCAAAGGTTAATCTTAATGACTTTCTTGGTAAAGTGATCCCGCTTATCGAGAGTAAAAAATATAATGAGGCCCTTAAGCTCTGCGAAGAGACAAAAGGACCTGTTGCTGCAGTTATGCATAACGGATTACTTAAAGTAGATAAGGGAATTGATGCAGTAGAAAAAGCAATTGAAAATGCCGGTATTATAGAAATGGCATTTTTAGAAAAAGGATTTATCCCTCTTTCTACAACTATTAACCTTGCGCCTATGTTTGGTTTCTTCGGAACAATTGTTGGTATGATCCGCGCATTTGCCGATATCGCTGCTGCTGGTGAAGTTGAACCTACTATTGTGGCAACTGGTATCCAAATTGCTCTTATCACAACTGCTGCCGGTTTGGCTGTTGCTATTCCAATGCAGTTCTTTAATAACATGTTCCTCGGCATGGTTGACGGTCTTGTAATGGACATGCAAAGAGGATCAGAGAAAATGATCGAAACTCTTGTAGAAAATAAATAGGGGGCAATAGTGTTACGCAGAAAAAGAAAAGATTTGGGGGGTATCCCCACTGCATCAATGTCTGATGTTGCTTTTCTGCTGCTTGTCTTCTTTCTATCAACTACAAAATTTGATATCAAAAAAGGCTTGGGGATAGTTTTACCGGCTGTATCTGACGGCACGCAAAAAAAGGTTAAATTAAAAGATGAAAACCTTACAAAGATCTGGATAGATAAGGATGGAATTATTACTCTTATATCCGGTGAAAATGAGCGGATCGTTCCAATGAATGAATTGCAGAATATCATACATAAGATTGTTAATAATAATCCTGATATGGTGATATCCCTGAAAACAGATAGAAAAAGTAAATACCAGTATATGGTTAAAGTTTTAGATAAACTTCAAGCATCTGGTGCAGAAAAAATTTCTTTATCAACGAACTAGGAAGGTATTATGGCTAATATTAAAAAAAGCGCAAGACCGGAAACAGCAATACCAACTGCATCTATGTCTGATATAGCTTTCCTACTTCTTTTATTCTTCATGGTTTCTACTGTGTTTGTAAGAGAGAAAGGAATACCTGTGAGAATGCCGAAAGCTGCAAGTATAGAAAAAATACCTCGTAATCATGCAGCTACGATATATGTGAGCAAAAGTGGACTGATCTCAATAGATGATTTTGTTGTTTCCATACCTGATGTAAAGTACGTTATGCAGAAGAAATTGGCAGAAGACTTTAATGTGTTAACTTGCTTTAGAACTGATATTGACACCAGCTATGGTATTATGTCTGATATTTTAAATCAATTACGTGAAGCTCAAACTTTGCGTGTTTATTTTGAAGCAAAGTTGCTAAGGTAGGTGAGATATGAATAAACGAACAGTTGATTGGAAAGACATTGCAGAAAGCTATTATGATAAATCGGTAAGCTTAGCAATACTGATATTACTATTTGCATTTATTGTTTCACCTAAAGTTGAAGTAAAACCATATGAAAGAAAACTTATTTTAGAGAGTGAAATTTTAGATATTCCAGAGATCAGAGAAAGAATCAAGCCACCTGAAGAGACAGTTAAACCTGTGGTTGAGATCATTATAGAAGAAGATCTTGATAGTGAAGATGATGAAGATATAGAAATTATAGAGACTATCGGAGTAACATCTTTAGATCCATATGAAGAAATTCAGGATAAAATTCTTGGGTCAACTTCTAAATTTGTTGTATATGAAGATGCACCTTTTGCTATTAAAAGATCTCCGCTAGTTTATTCGACTTTTGCCAGAAATGCAGGGATAGAGGGTGATGTAATTCTACAAGTGGAAGTGTTTACAGATGGTTCAGTTGGGGCGATTGAGATCTTAAAATCACTTATGTCAGGTCCTGGTGGATTAGACGAGGCTGCTATAAAGAGTGTTAAACAATGGGTATTTTCACCTGCTAAAAGTGGTGGCAAGCCTGTAGCTTGCTGGGTTACCTTCCCGGTTAGTTTTTCATTAACAAATTAAAAAATCTTGGGGGATTTTATATGAATATTAGTAAATTAAAAGTGTTAATTATTCTAATGCTTCTTATCATGTTTGCTGTAAGTGCATTTGCTAGAACTTATGTTGAACCTGTTGCAGATAAGAAATTTGATACTTCACAAGTACATAATCTTGGAAATATCTGGTTACGGGTAAGTAACTACGGTTTCTTTGGTTCAGGTGAAACAGATCCTAAATGGCCATCACTTGAATATCCAGGTGGCTCATCTATTGATTATTTATACCTTGGTGGATTGTGGTTTGGTGCAAAAAAGGTAAAAAGAGACCATTTGGGCAGACAATATTACTGGCTCAATTATCCACCGTTAACTGACGATGACTATGTGATCTATGGTGATTATGCGAACGGTTATAGCGACACATTAACAGCAGTTGTAGATACTCTAGTTAGTATAGGTGTTGATGGATGGCGCCGCATTAATGAGCTTTTACCTGCTTATAATCCATTAGAAGCTTCTTATCTTGGGTCACAATATACTGCACATAATTATCAAGATAAAACCGTAACAACTTCTATAAGAGAACAGAGAAAAGGTGTAGATGATGATAATGATGGATTAATTGATGAGGATCCTTTAGGATATGCTTTCCCATTTATTCCTTCAGAATTTTTTATAGATGATGCAAGTGTATTCTCAGTATATGGTGGAGAGTATCTTCACATTTCACAAGGAGCATGGGGAAATGATATAATAACTGATGAAGATAATCAATCTATTTGGTTCCCACTCGGTTTTGTAGATTTAAGTGACGACACAAACGATAATTATAATTTCTCTGAGCCGACAGATGATGATGGAGATGGAATTGTAGATGAAGATGGATATCCGGTTTCCGAGCAAGATTTTGTTTCATATTATTATGATTATAGTCCTTTCGAAAACGGTAATCCTAATCCGGATAGAGACTATAGTTCTAGTGCAGGCACAAATACACATGTTCCACTGAATATTCGAGTAAGACAAATGAGCTATCAGTGGAGTTATGATTATATTAAAAATCTCGTTTATGTGGAATTTAACATAACCAATATGAATGAAACGGATACACTTTATGATTGTGCTATGGGTGTTTATATGGATTCTGATGTTGGCCCACAATCTTTTGGTGCATCCTCAATTGCACCGGATGATCTTAGTAGCTATGTCTCCGGTGAAGGATACGAATTTGCCTATACTTATGATCAAGATCAAGATGGTGGATTGACCACTGGATTTGTTGGCTCACGTGTTTGTACACCAGACCCTGAGCAATTAGAATTTGCATGTTGGACGTGGGATGTAAGTTGGGGTCCGGATGATTGGCAACCACTGCATTATGCTTCCACAACTAATACCACTGCCAATGAGAAATATTGGTTATTAACAGGAAGGAATCCTGATGACAGTTTTGCAATAAACCTTAGAGATAATCCTTATTATCAGATCGAAAATGAACCGTTCGGTATTGATACTAGATATCTATTTGCTTTTTATGGAGCGCAAGCTCACACTGGAGACACCGATGGGAATGGTATCCTTGATTATTTAGAAATTGACGATGAAGGTAATTATTTCAAACGTTGGAATCTCCCACCAGACAGAACGATGAAGATCGTTATTGCAGTGTTCCCTGGTGACAGTGTTTTTGAATTAAGTAATACGGCTCGATTTGCTAAGTTTATTTATGGTAGAGCTCAAACACTTACCACTGTTGTAGAACCAGATATTTTCCCTCATTATCAAGCTCCGGAACCACCTGATTACCCAAATATGTATGCGGGTCTCATCAATGACGGGAATGCTATTGGATTGTATTGGGATAATGTATCTGAATATACTATAGATATTGAGTTTGTTCCTCCGAGTAATGTTGGATGGCAAATTCTTTACCCAGGTTATGATAGTTATGTAGCTGAAGCTGATACTACAAATATGCCACAAGAATTCTGGCCAAGTGTTTGGGGTATTGACCATGATAATCCTGCGAACAGGCTTGTGAATCCATGGACAGCATACAGACTTAGACATGACTTCCAGGGTTATACTTTATATGGTAGATCCGGAAGTGGTTCTCAGGAAGACTGGGTAGAAAAAGGTAAATGGGATAAATACGAAACTGATCAAGATCTCCTAGACTATCAAGTTAATTTTGGTGATTCACTTTTTGTAGATTACCAAGGTGAACTTGGAATTGGAACGTTCGCTAGTTCTCTTTTAAATGAATATCCAATTACCGAGGAAGATGAAAATTATTATCATCTAAGTGAACAATATGGATTAGTCCCATTTGATATTGCAGTTGACGATTTTGTTTTTGGTAAGCATATTTATGATTATACAAAAACAAAAGCCACTGCCGATGAAGACGTTGTAGATGCATGGTCTGATGATGAAAAAGCTTTATATTTTGCAAATCCAAATCTATTGGCCCTGCCAAATGGTGATGATATATATCTTGAATTATTCTCTAGAAGCTTGATCCCGTTAGCAGGATTTATTAGTGGAACCATTCTTGAGGATCCAGTAAAAATTGAAGAGATCAGAGTTAAGCGTCTCTCTCGTAGATACTATCATGAAATAATTTCTCATCCACCAAAAGGTATAGAATATTATGTTGCTGTAACTACGTGGGATAGAGGCTACCCATCTGAGAATATTCTCTCTCTTGAATCTGGCAGAGATGCTGATGCTAACATGAAGATACTATTCCCAGGACCATCAGCGAAATCTGATATGGAAAATATTTATGTTGTTCCAAATCCATATATCGGACAGAGTAAATTCGATGGTAGAAGAGAAGATGACTTCACAGGTGATAGAAGTAGAAGGATCTGGTTTGTGAATATACCAGAGAACTGTACTATAAAGATCTATACACTTGCTGGTGATCTTGTCGATAAAGTTGTACATCATGGCAGTGAAGGGGAAGATATTATCACGATTGGAGCAGCACTTAACAAAGATAAGTTAAAGCAAAGTGATATTACAGCAACCGGAATGGCTTCATGGGATCTATTGTCTAGAAACAACCAGATAATTGCAGCCGGTATATATCTATTCTCAGTAAAAGATCATGATACTGGGAATATCAAAGTTGGAAAATTTGTTATAATTAAATAATTGAGTTTTAGGTTCACAGGCAAAACGTCTGTGAACCAAACTCACAATGATAAATGAGAGGTAAAATATGAGAAAATATGTTGTTATACTTATGATACTTATAGTTATTCCGGGATTGCTGTTTGCTGATATTTTTGCAAAATCAGGTACAGCCGGACTTCAGTTCTTGAAAATAGGTATTGGCGCAAGAGCTCTTGGTATGGGTGAGGCATATACAGCAGTTACAAATGATATTTCTTCAATTTATTGGAATCCTGCTGGTCTTGCATTGAAAGCACAAGATCAGGTTATGTTCTCTCATACTGCATGGGTTGCAGGTATTAACTATGAATTTGTAGCTTTTTCTAAAGTTACTTCATTAGGTACTTTTGGAGTTAGTACTGCGCTTCTGCATATGGATTATATGGATGTAACTGAAGAAGCAATTTTTGGACCTACTGGTGAAGAATTCACCTGTTACGATTTTATGGCCGGCATCACATACGCAAATGAATTTACAGATAAGTTCTCATTTGGAACTAACATTAAATTTGTATATGAAAAGCTTGATGAATATGCTGTAAATGGTGTTGCTGTGGATATTGGTTCTTTGTATAATACAGGTTGGAAGAATCTTACAATCGGTATGGCTATAAAGAATTTTGGCCCAGATCTTGAGTACGAGATCGATGAAGATGGTGATGGTTTATTAAATGAAGATCCATTTGATCTTATCGATAATGATGGAGATGGACTAATTGATGAAGACCGTGATGAATTTCCATTTAAAATTCCTATGGGATTCTCTCTTGGTGTAGCTATGGACATATATGCAAGAGATAATCAATTATTATTGGCTTCTGTTCAGCTAGATAACTGTGTTGATAGAGAAGAAACTTATAATGTGGGAATGGAATACAAGATCGGTACTTTTAAAATTAGATCTGGATACCAATTGAATTATGATGAAACATCCTATTCAGCTGGTTTTGGCTGGAGCATTCCAACCAGCTTTGCTGTAATTGATATAGATTATTCTTATACTGATATGGGAGATCTTACGGAGAGTTTTTTTGAATCTCCACAAAGGTTATCATTGAAATTGTCATTTTAAAAAAAAATAGCACAAAAAAAGGGAGGAAAAAATGAAAAAGATGTTAATTCTTTTGGGTTTAAGTTTGTTAGTGTGTTCACTAGTAGCTGAAGATTTTATGCAACCAGCCCAAGTTGCAAAGGAAAGCTATAGTCCGGCAATGCGTTACGGAGTGAGAAGTGTGTCCAGGGAGCAAGATCCTGCACCGGAATATTCATTCATTCCTAATGGTGATGGTGAGAATACGACTTACTTAACAAGTTCGTATTATGATTACATGCCTTTCAGTTATAATGGGCATAACCTAAGAAAGCAACCTGCTATTTCAGAACCATTAGGTTATCCGGCAGATGGATGGTATGTAACTTATATGCGTTCAGAAACACAAGCTGTTGGTACAGACCGTAGAGCTTATTACAGTTATATTAATTCTGATGGTACACTTGCAGAGAGTAATGCAGTTAACCCGGTGATCAATCGTGAAGGCTTCACAACTCTGGCACTCGACCCATTTACAGGCGACCCATTTGTATCCTGGCATGCAGTAGTAGAACCAGATGGTACTTATGACAGTCATATGTCTTATGCAATATTCCATGCTACTGGTACACCAGGTACATGGAGAGCACCATTTATTCTATTTGATAATCCAGAAATGAGTCAACCACATACAGGTTCTTCAGATGATGAATTTATCTGGCCACAAATTTGGGTTGGACCATCTCCGGAGGCTGGACACAGAAGAGTTCATGCTTATGGAAATAATTATGCTCATACAAATTACAATAGCCTATATTTGTATGCAGATTTTGACGATAATGATCTAATGATGACATCAGATCTTGATTGGACAATACAGTCATTCCCATATTGGGATTATTTAACATATAGTGATATCGAGCGTATCAATAAGGATATGGTCGTTAGCGAAGATGGTCAAGTAGCTTTCGTTGGTGCTTTTGGTGATTCTCTATTTGCAATGTACAGTGATGATTACGGTGAAACATTTACAAATTATACTCAACAACTTAAACAGCCTATGGATAATCCTACAAATTTAAATCCACCTTACGATCCAGTATGGCAAAATGACGACCTATCTGCAGCAGAGATGTTCATAGTTCCTTCAAGTGACCTCAGCCATTACAATTGTGCATTTACAGAAGATGAGACAAAAATTGTATGGATGGCTGGCGTGAACTATAATTCAGCGGAAAATATGGCTGGTGGCACCTATTGGCCAGCATACATATATCCAAAAATATTTACATTTGATACAGCAACAGCAGAATTCACTTTTTATGACATGGATGTTCAAGATTCTGATCCTGGTGATGATCATTTGGCTGTAGCATTTGACCTTGATGATGATGGTGTTGTAGATGCATATGATGATGATGGTTGGCCTATTATTGTAATGAGTGCTCCAAGTTGGCTATTCCTTGGTGACTGGCAGAATGCTTATTTCCACGAAAGTAACTGTAAAGTTGTTTCAAATGGAAACTGGGCAGCTGCTGTATGGCATGATGGCGCAAAACTTCAAGAAGCTTATCAAGAAGTACCAGGTTATGAAGGTTGGGTAAATGAGTCTGAGATTGCCATCAGTATTTCTGATGATAGCGGTTTGACATGGTCAGATATCAGATACATCAATGCTAACCCACTTGATAATGTTATAGACCCTTCTGGTCATTTTGATGGCAACTTTGCACCTGAACTAGATGGTATGATTCCTGTAACAATATCTCTAGATGATAAAATTGAAATCCTTAGCAATGAGCCAGACAACTATCATGGTAAACTTAGTTTTGTATTCATAGATGATGGTGAATATGGTTCTGCAGTTCAAGGTGAAGGTGGATGGACAAATAGCCCATTACTTTATGCTGCTATCGATCTTGAATTCCAAGAACCTTATTCTGGTACTTCTTCAGATGATGTAACCGTTACACCAAATGCAGAACTCTTGGGACAAAACTATCCAAATCCATTCAATCCAACTACAACAATAGCTTACAACATGATTGAAGATGGTAATGTTACTATCGAAGTATTTAACGTTAGGGGTCAAAAAGTTACTACACTCATAAACGAGCATGTAGAAGCTGGTGATCATACTCTTGTTTGGGAAGGTACAAATAAGAGCAATCAAAAAGTAGCTAGTGGTATCTATTTCTACAAAATGAAATCAGGTAACTACTCATCTACAAAGAAAATGATCCTAATGAAGTAATTCTTCATTAAATATAAAAAACACCCTGAGTGATCAGGGTGTTTTTTTTTACAATCATTATTGTTTTTAAGCAGTGACTACAGAAACAAGAAAGAACAGTTCATTAATTTTACTTTGACTATATCAATAGTAGGACACTATTTTTTTACTATATGAAATATTGTATGGTTGGATTCCTTACAAATACACAATGCTTTATTTTGCGACTTAACATCACAAGAAATTGAAGTGCTCATCTTCATTCTTATATAAATTGATCCTGCTAAACTAACTGTGTTAATTAGTTAACTTTAATAACAAGGAAGAGTGAGCGATTCTATCTATTTAAAATAAGAATGATCTCATTCTTAATGAAGTGGTTATAATAAAACTTCCTGTTCAAAACACTTACCGTAAGTCTTAATATTTGGTTCTCCAATTCCGGAAGAGTTGGTGTGATGTTGAAAGAGACTTCACTAAGATAAACATTCTAGTTCATCTGTCTATTAATAATTAACTATCTGCTTAACTATAGGTATTAATTGTATTGATCCTTGCATATGAAGTCCTTAATTATATACTTATTAGACCAACAATATAGTTGTTAACAAGAGAAAGATAATAGAATGATGATCATTCTTCGAGGAAGATCTAAAACTATTTCTATTTAATATTATTTGTATTTCACTAAAACTCCAACTAAACATTCATTAAGTAAATGAAATTTATATTAGATCTAATATATTCATAGCTCACTCTGATTGTTTGTTTAAGTGCATCCTTTTTGTGGTTTATCACGCCTATCATTAATGGAATGTATCCTCATTAATAAACTGAATATAAGTTAAAAGGTAGAATAGAAAAAACCATATATGCAAAGTGTACATAGTTTTTTTGTAGATATAAAAAAAGTGATGCCAATAAATCGGCATCACTTAAATTTAGTAACTTATTAGTTATGGAATTTCATTCAAAATTTGATTCATCATTGCTTTAACTTGTTCCGGCTCCTGGAAAGTAAGAGCGAATCCAATGAGGTAACAGGAATTATTTGGTGTTATATACTTTAGCCCTACTGGTGTCCCATTGTATTCATCGAACTGTTCTTGGTTAGGATCGTATGGACCAGTACCAACTGGCTTACAAACGAAATCATATATCTCTTCAGAATTATGATCATCGAAAAGAGCTACCGGTTGAAGCCCTTCAACTATATTTACTAAATTATTAAAAGGATTTGGTAAAAGCAGATCGATATCAGGATAACTCCCTTGACCTGCTGCACCAATAAAGAAAGGATTATTGAGGTATTGTACACTTGCAGGTATACGGCCAATTGCATCCATATTTTGTAGAGGGATACCAAAATATTCATCTAAAATATTAAAGCCGTTTAGAGAGCATTTCTGTTGTATTGTCCTGAGAGTAGCTCCACCACTTAATATCATGTTACCACCTTGAAGCAGATAAACTTTAAATGCTTCAAATTCCTTCCAAAAAGCGAACTCTTTTGCACCATTATCTGAATGATAAATTATTACTTTATACTGTTGTAGATCAGATGGTGCAATAAGAGATTTTCCATAGTGAAGTCCGTCCATCGAATTTGAAATCATGTATGTATTAAGTTCTTCTCTATTAATATAACCATGCTCGCCTACATAGTCTGAGATTATGTATGTGTATAAAGAATCAGTATATTCTCCAGGGAACTCATTAATTGCTACAATATCATCATCAATGATCAACACGCCGGTTTTCTCTTCCTTTGGAACTGGTGCTGCTATTGAGTATGTGAATTCATGAGGTGTTAGATCTACTGCACCCTGCAAATCAATAGCTCGAACTTCAAAAGTATGTTCTCCATACATGTTTTCAAGTGAACCACCAAAACTTGTAAGTGTTACAGTAGTTGCTCTACCGATAGGATAGTTGACACCAACACGAAGCCATTCTTTACCATCATCATCAACTTGAAGATGTACACCTTCTGCTGGGATGGGAGGATAGTAGTATGGTTCTCCATCAAGTCTAATATCATAACCAACGATTTCACAGAAATATGGTAACCCAGTTAACTCATCTAGAGTTATGTCTTCTCTTGGACTTTGAGGATTATTATCTTCAAATTCACCATTATATCCCCATCTCATATAAGTTTTAAAGTCGTTACTGCCAATTGCACTATATTTACCTTCAGAATTATACCAGAATGCTGTAGCATGATGAGCTCCATCGGAGGTTTGTACTGATGGTAAAATATCAGCGATAGCGTCGTCAAGATAGGTAGCAAAATGATCTGTTCCCAGAGAGTATATTCCATTTGCATTTGAATTCCCTTCACCGTAATAAATTACTGTGCCAGGATAAAATCCTTCCTTAACAACAAAGGATATTTCTATCTCATCTGATTCAATAAGTGCTGTATCTATAGCTATTACGCGGAGGAAAGTTGAATCTTGAGGAACATCATCTATAAGATCGTTAGGAATAAGGGGATTGTTATTTAACCCACTATGAAGAGCTAGGGAAACATCGGCGAATCCAAGTGTTGATAACCATTCCTCATTATAACCACCTTCACTCTCAGGAATAACAATACCATCAAAATCACGCCTTTCAAGTTTATATTTATAATAGTAAGCATCAGAACCAACATATGGATCACCATCATTCATTGCAAACTCAAGAATTATTGCAGTACTGATCATTTCCCCATCAATATTAGACATTATCATAGCACCAGGAATGTTTGAATGAGCTTGGAAGTATTTAGTTGCTGCTTCACTTTCTAAATTAGCATTATCTTTACACTTAACTTCAAAGATACTAACTACATTTGCGCTGTCTCCATTTGCATCTGCAGCAGGGAAGTTGACTGTAGCATAAGTCTGATCCATCCATATTGTGGTTTCTGCAGATTCATTCAATGGTATATTAGTATTAGCATTTGGTAAGTAGAATTTAACCCAACCATCTTCTGTGATTGCATCATATCCAGGTGTTGCGATAGGATCTCCATCTTCATTTAATACTCTAAATGCATATCCTTCAACTACACCATCCTCATCTGTACCGCTCCATTGGATGGTTTGTTGAAATAATTGAGATTCAGTTATTAGAGTGTCACTATCAACACCAAAATAATTTGTTATTGTAATATAAGGCTGTAAATTTGCATTTAATGTACCCCTTCTGGCATCACAGGATGTTAATACTATAAATACAACAATAGCAACAATTAAAAAATATATTGCACTTTTCTTTTTAAACATTTCTTCCTCCTCTATAATTGTTACTTTTTAATATTATACTTTTTTTAGTCAATATAATTATTATTTATAATCATTATTATAATTATATGTTAAAAGGTATTATTATGACATATAATATTTTAATTAAAAATTGGTCATTTCGTTAACTCAGTTTTTGGATATTCTACATCAATTAGATACAATCCATTTGGCGGAGCAGTAGTGATAAGTTTATTCTTAGGTGTTTTGGCAGCTATCAATTCTTCAATAATATTCGGGTTAGTGTCGGTGTTGGAGATATTGATTATTGTGCCCACAATTCTTCTAACCATGTTGTGTAAAAACCTGTTTGACTGTATCACAAATCTGTAATCTTCTTTAGTTTCTTCAAATTTAAAATTTAGTATATTACAGTAATAATTATTTAGATCCGGGTTGAATTTAGTAAAAGAAGTAAAATCGTGTCTGCCGAGGAAATACTTAAGACATTTTTCTACAATTTCAGTTTTTATTTTTACTTTTGGAATAAAACTTTTATATTTCCTGTTAAATGGTGTAACTCCTTTTGCAAGAATATATCTATAGGTTCTACTCTTTGCATTATATCGGGCATTAAAGTCATCAACAACTTCAATAACTTGTGTAATGAGAATATCATTAGGAAGATTTACCCGCAGTGCAAGTTGTATCTGTTTTGCTGTCATTTGTATTGGGAAGTGGAAATTTGCATATTGCCCAATTGCATGAACACCTGCATCAGTTCTACCTGCAGATGTTGCTTTAATTTCTTCTTTGGTTATCTTGGAAAGTGCTGTTTCTAAAACCTGTTGAACCGTTCTTCCTTCTTTTTGGATCTGCCATCCACTAAAACCTGATCCATCATAACTAATTTTAGCTAAATAATTCTTCATGATTTTACCTTGCTATTAATTAATAAATATTAACAGAATGGGAATAATCATAAGTAATGATAAATAAATATTTGCCCAAAAGGAAAAATTCAATTGTACATTATTAATTCCCACTTGATTTATAACTGTTTCTTCAACTTCATGAATTTCTTTAAAACAATCTTCCATTGAGACCACAATTACCTCGATGATGTTCTTATGAGATTTTCTATTATCTTTAAATTTTTTTGTAAATATTGGAATAAAATGAATAGTTGCCGCTAGAAAGAACTTATATTTATACCAAAATTCCGAGTCTTTCCTTCTATTTCCAGAAATGAAAGAATCAAAAGAAGTTGTCTCAACTAGATATACCGAAACGAGTAAAATGTGGATTATACGAACAGAAAGAAAACATTGATCAGGAAAGGGGATTTGAAAGATAATTCCAAAAACAAACAATGAGATAAAAAAAGGGATTATTTTAATAAGTGTTTTTAACCAAATAAAATAAATGATAGGGGAGATGATCATGTATAATAGTGTAAAAGTAAAAACTATAAGAAATCTATCGAAGCTGATAATTGATGAGATGAAAATTAGAATTAAGCTGACACAAATTTTAATAATAGGATTTTGCAGGGAAAGGATGTTATCCTTTCTGATCATCAATCTTTATCCTTAACTGAGGGTTGCCGGTAAGGTTCTTCTTTCTCTTCGTGTGTGCTTTCAGATACGTTCTCCTTTTCAGGATCCTTGTTCTCTTTGCTACTCTCTTCTTCTTTTCCCTCTTGCATTTCCTTCTCCAATTCAGCTTTATCTTTATCCAATTCTGCCTGAATCATACTCTCAATAAAGGGAAGGCGTGATATCTTGATAAAATTATTTCCATCATAGAATTTTGAAATTTCTGTTTTATATTCTGAATCCTCTGTGTATGCAAGAACCGAATCGAAGTATGGTTTTGCGGATATGCTATCTATCAGTACGAAATAATTAATATAGCCTAAACTATAAAATGCTTGAAGTCGGTATTCATGATTGGTATTATTTGCAATAGGAACAAGGAATTCAACAGATTTCTCTGGTTGTGTATCAACATAATGTATAGCAAAATTATATTCTGCGGTTTCTTTGATCTGTTTTCTGGTAGTAATATTTATAGAATCTTTTCCTGCTAGAAATTGTTCAGCAG
Organism: uncultured Candidatus Cloacimonadota bacterium; assembly: GCA_964578365.1. Lineage (GTDB taxonomy): Bacteria > Cloacimonadota > Cloacimonadia > Cloacimonadales > TCS61 > Tenebribacter. The sequence continues at coordinate 13,310 of CAZOCS010000016.1, read as the reverse complement.
CATAAGTATATTTGTTATCAGGATAGTCTGTTAGAAGCTCATTATAAATTACATCAGCCTTGATTGAATCGATGATGACTTTTTTGTATAGCCATAATTTTGTGAATTTTGCGAATGGAATAAATTCTTTTTGATAAAGTGAAATATTCTCGGTTGCATTTTTTAATAACAATTTTAAGGAATTATATTCAGCATTAAGGTCTGCTCTTTGAGAATCGACCTCTTCCTTCTCATCCTGTTTTACTGAATCAGATCTTGTAGTTTGCTTTAATGAGTCAGTCATTTCTAATGAGTTAATAATAACATAAAGAGAATCCAGTTGAATTTGAATTGTATCAATTGCAGTACTGAATTTGGCTTCCTGCTTAATAATATCATCATAAACGATCAAAGCAGAATCCGGCATTTCTAAATATTCAATGTAGAACTCTGCTAACTTGAATTGTTGATTGATCAATTCTTCGGCAGATATTGTTGAAGTAGGATTATAATATTGAATGATCTGGCTTGCGATTGCACTCTGCAAAATGGCGTTTTCCAAATATTCAGAGTTTCTATCTTCATTTCTAACTTTATTGTAAAACTCAATTGCAGTGCTGTACTCTTTTAATTTATGGAAGTGGATCTCTCCTAAAAAGTAGAAAGCTTGAGCAGATAAACTAGTTTTTTTGTTGTCCTCAGTTATAGCTTCTAATAAAGCAACAGCATCGTCAATATTATTCAATTCCGAGTAACTACGAGCTTGAACAAGCCTAATGCGTGAAATTTTATTATCACGATATTCATCTTTTAAGAGCTTAGTTGCATAATCTGCAGCTTGTTGAAATTTTTCCATCAAGAGATAGTTTAGTGCAATATAGTACTTGGCGTTAAATTTGGTTTTTTTAGTTACTTTAGATTTTAAAAGTTTTAAGAATATCTCATTAGATTTTTCATAATTACCTGCTTCATTTTGAGATTTCCCTTGTAAGAAAAAAGCTTCTTCATATTCATCTGAATCGGGATATTCTTCAATTAATCTGTTTAGATAATAATCAGTTTGTACATAGTCGTTTTCTTGTAATTTATAATTTGCCAGAATTTGCAGAGCTTTTGGGTGATGATCCTTAAGATCATTATCTGTTAGAAATGCATGAAGTAGATCATAAGCTTCTTCTTCTTGTCTGAATTCATATTTTGCACGAGCGATATAGAGTTTAGCATCCGGCACTAATTCACTTTCGGGATAGAATTTTATCATATCTTCTAATGTTGATATTGTTTGAGTGTAATTTCTGCCAATGTAGTAGAAAGATTTTGCCATTAATAAAAGTGCATCATCAGAATATTTACTACCTTCATAATATTCCAGAACAATTCCGCACTTTTTAATAACTTTTTTATATTTTTGAATTGCACTTGGTGTAGGTTTACCATTATCATTTAGTTCCATTGCCTGCGCTTCGTCAAAAAATTTCTCTGCATTAAAAAATGTATTATAATAAACACATCCCGAAGTAACAAGTACTAAGACTAATATAATACTGATATTCAATTTCATTAAAAACCTATCCCAATTCAATGAATTGCTTAACGATATCTGTTATAATATCCGAATCGATGATCTGCGTCAAATTATTTATATCATTAGTCATAATGCGGTCACGATCCAGATGTTTTACAGTCTTACGAATCTCTTTCTTTACAGCTTCAATTGCCGGTGATGATTTAATCTTTCTACAATCGAGAGCCTGACTTGCTGTCATTAATTCTATAGCAAAAACAATACAAGCATTGTCTAAAATAGTTCTGGCTTTCATTGCTCCTATAGTTCCCATGCTAACATGGTCTTCCTGATTCGCAGAAGTAGGTATGGAATCTACTGATGATGGATGGGACAGAACTTTGTTCTCTGAAACAAGTGCAGCTGATGTAACTTGTGCGATCATAAAACCGGAGTCTAATCCGGGACGAGGAGCCAGGAAAGGGTGAAGATCGTTATTCAGGGCCGGATTAAGTAACTGCTCTGTTCTTCGATCCGAAATATTTGCCAGCTCGGAGATTGTGAAAGCCATTGTGTCCATAGCAAATGCAACTGGTTCTCCGTGAAAATTTCCACCTGATATTACTTTATCTTCATCAGGAAAGATAAGTGGGTTATCTGTTGCAGAGTTCATTTCAATCTCAATTGTGTTCCGAATATAATTCAATGCATCACGAACTGCACCATTTACTTGAGGTGTGCAGCGCAGGCTATATGCATCCTGAACATTACTGCAGTATTTATGAGAACAATTTAACTCGCTCGCTTTTAGAAGAGAATTCAAGTTTCTAGCAGAAATTAACTGACCATTGTGGGGACGAAGATTATGTACAAGTGCATCAAAAGCGGATCCGGTTCCCATAAGAGCATCAATGCTCATACAAGCAACAACATCAGCAACTTGGCATAACCTCTCAGCACGCAGCAGATTCAATGCTCCAACACCTGTCATAACCTGAGTTCCGTTATTCAGGGCAAGTCCCTCTTTGGCTTTTAAAACAACAGGTTCGATGCCAGCGAGCTCAAGTGCTTCTTTACCAGAAATAAAGTTCCCTTTAAATTCTGCCTTACCCTCTCCAATTAGTACTAATGCAAGATGAGAAAGTGGTGCCAGATCTCCGCTTGCTCCTACAGATCCTTTTTCGGGAATACATGGATGTACTCCTTTATTTAACATATCGATTAGAGTTTGTAATGTGCTTAATCTAATGCCGGAATGACCCTTTACCAATACATTGATCCTGAGCAGCATTACTGCCCTGGTTTCTTCGATCGAAAGATTTTTACCAACACCGGTAGAATGACTTAAAATAAGATTTTTTTGTAATTCTTCAATATTTTCTTTAGGAATACGGATATTAGAAAATTTACCGAATCCGGTTGTTACTCCATAAACAACACGATTTTCTTCGATTATTTTATCTACGTATTCTCTGCATTTTACGATCTTTTTAATAGAATCGGGGCTAAGTTCAATCTTCTCCCTATCATAGACTATCCTGCTTAGTTCATCAAGTGTAAGATCGTTTCCGGTAAGAATTACAGACACTAATTTTCTCCAATTAGTAAGTTTTTAATTCTCCAATTGCTTCTTCGACAGCATGGAGTATATCTCTATCTTTTACGGTTTTCATCATATTATTATGATCATCAAAAAGTGGTCTGTCCACATCAAGATGATCTACAACTTTTCTTACTGCTTTATGTGCAGCACGAGTTCCAATACCTGGAGTATAATCTCTAAAATCTAGAGCTTGAGCTGCTGCAATAAATTCAATTCCCAAAATGCCGTATGCATTATCTAGTATCTTTCTTGTTTTTAGTGAAGTATTCATCCCCATACTTACAAAATCTTCTTGATCTGCTGCGGCTGGGATTGATTGTATAGAAGCCGGAGTAGAGAGAATTCTATTCTCTACGATCATCATATCGGCGGTATATTGGCTAAGCATATGACCAGAGAACATTCCAGCACCTTTTGTAAGGAAAGCTGGTAATCCAACACTTAAAGCCGGATTCAAAAGACGATTCAATCTTCGTTCTGATATCACACAAACCATTGTGATAACACTACCCAGCATATCTACAGGAACACTAACTGGTGATCCCTGGAAGTTTGCACCTGTTAGAACAATACCATCTTCCGGCAAGAAGATTGGATTGTCACCTACTCCATTCAATTCGATTTCGACCTGACTTCTTGTCCAACGTAACTGATCTCGTGCAGCACCTAAAACTTGAGGAGTTGAACGCATACTATAAGCATCCTGAACTCGTACTTTCATTCCTTTAAGCAAGTCGGAATCTTCTATAACTTTTTTTATATTTCCTGCAGAAGTTACTGCTCCCTGGAACCCTCGAAGTTTATGAAGTCTTTCGTCGTAAGGTTTAAGATTTGCCATAAGTGCTTCCAAAGTCATTGCTGCAGCAATCTCTGCCTGTAAAAAAAATCTCTCTGTTTCATAAATTATTAAAGCTGCCATAGCTGTTAGCAGGTTACTTCCATTTATTGTAGCAAGACCATCCCTGGCCTGCAATCCTGGTATTTCAATCCCTGCTTTTGCCATAGCTTCTTTACCAGAATATCTTACTCCTTTATAGTATGCTTCACCTTCACCCATCATTAAAAGAGCTATCTGGCTCATTGGTGAAAGATCACCGCAAGCACCAACACTTCCTTTTTCGCATACTACAGGAGTTACACCTTTATTCAGCATTTCAATAAGGGTTTGTGTAATTATCGGACGGCATCCAGAATGACCATTTGCATGAACATTTATACGCCCCAGCATTGCTCCACGAACATGTTCGATCGGGCAAGGTTCACCAATTCCGGCTGAATGATTGTAAATTAAATATTTTTGGAATTGTTTTATTTGTTCACCAGTAAGCACAACTTCAGAAAATTCACCAATACCGGTGTTGACGCCATACATGATCTCACCTTCTTCGATCTTTTGCTCGATAAAAGTTCGGCATGTAACTATTCGCTCCAGTGCTTCTGGATGAAGCTCTACTTTTTCCTTCCCATAAGCTACATTATAGACATCCTCAATTTTTAGATCATTTCCTGTTATAACAACAGACATTCTTCTCCTCCTGATATTTATTTAAAATTTATATTGTAATGTAAAAATCGGATTCATATTACTATCAAGTTGAACCTGAGCATTTAATTTTTTCAAATGAGAACTAACCCTAAATGCATTTAATGCACTAATAATATGATTTGCAATCACTGCTCCGGTAATAGCTTTGGCATAGTCTCCATACTGAGTAATTCTTTTTCTCAAAATGGAATAATCATTCTGCCTATCTTCATCATCCCATCCCCAGTATTCATCATCCGAGTAGGAATTTTCTTCAATATATTGAGTTTGAGCTTCCGGGTCATCAGGGTATCTTGCTTTGGCAATTTCCACAATGTGAGCATTATATCCACCAGTATTAAATCCTGAGTTCATATACCTGGACATATGATAATAATATTCATCCGAGAGATCTAGATCAGGATCGATATGGGCATATTTAACTGCGTATGTATAGGAGGCTTTCGCTTTGAGATCGGCCTCTTCTAAAAAATAGAAACGGGTAGATAAAAGCAACACTTCCGAAGCAAGAAAAATCAGCCCGGTTTTATTGCCTGCCGCAAGTTCACCCCAACCAGGAACAATTGCCGAACGTAACATATAAGCTCTTGTATTGATCTCTTGTGCGATCACTAAGGAAAATAATGATAAGATCATAAGAATTAATATTAATTTGCGATTAAAAACGGTATTCATAATTTATTTTCATCCCCCTTTTATCCCAATCCGGTTGAACAGATAATTTACCAATATATTGTCCTGAACGCTTAATTTTTTTTACTTCTACTGCAGAATCGATAACACTTATGATCCTATTTAAGATAGCAGCAGCAAAAGCAAAATTTGAGTATATTTCATAATCTTGTTTTTTTAGTCTGAGCCTAATGTATTCTTGCCACTCATTATTGTTATCCCAATGCCAGGAGTTTTCATCAGGGATCAAGTATTCTTCCAAATATGCTTCATAACCTTCCGGATCAGTATTATAGATCAGAAAATAATTACGTGCATCCCGTATAACACCATCATTGTATTCTTCACTACTCATATAATTTTGAATAAGCTGATAATAAGCATCATCCATATCTTTTGAAACGCCAACCAAAGAATATGCATATTGTTTGTAGGAATTAATTGCCCAGTCACGTTCCGACTGCATGCGGAAATATGAGAAGATTATTGCTGTCTCAGCAGCGAGAAACATTGCTCCCTTACTATAATTCTGAGTATACATCTCTCCCATACCAGGAGCTATTAATGAGTAAAGCATTGCTTTTCTAACAGATACTTCTTTTCCAACAAGTGTAAGTGAAAGGGAGATAATAAGAAGTATGAGTATACTCTTTTTCATTTTAAAACCTTTTTGTTATCATTAGAGCCGGTGAGAAACTATTGTTTACAAATATCGGAGCAAAATTGAACTCAACTTTAGATGTGTTAGAAAGATATTCCCGATTATAGTTTCTAGTTAGACGCACAGCATCGATAGCTGCAATTATATGATTCGCAACAAGTCCAAAACTAAATAACTCGGCTTTATCATATGAATCTTCAGCATCTCTGCGCATTTGGATATAATCTGCACGATAGCCGCTATAAATTGTGTAAGGATCAGAATAATTCGAGTTGTAGTATTCACTTTCCGGATTTGTAACAGAATTCCCTATCCACATATTTTTCCCTTCGGTTGTTTCTTCCCATAACCATTCAGGTGAAACAGTGTTACCAGCATCATCTGTTGCATAAATATCAAACCAGTCGTTCCAGCCGAAAACATATTTATTATATTTACCGATATCCTCATAGAAGTGCTGAGTATTATCATCATCCAAACGGAAATGATCATCATAAAAATTCGAGTTGTTCATTGGATCATTTATAAGATCATTCTCTGCATAATGCTGATGATCTCTATTATAATGTGTATCTGCAAAATCTTGGTAATCTGCTTCTGCATCTAGTCCCTGATTATAATTAATAAAATAGCCTGCTATCAGACCGATTTCAATAAGTGGAAAGATATAGGTGGTGATGCTACGGCGGTTAGCATAGAATTGTCCTGCACCGGGGAAAAGTGAAGATAGCATCATTGCCCTTGCCAATGATTTCTTCTCATAATTTATTTGAATAATGTCATTATCAAGTTCCTGCGCGATTGCTGCAGAACAGATTATTAATATTAGTGTTATCAAGAAACCCTTTTTCATTCTTCTCTCCTTAATTTATAATTGCAAATGAGATTTTTTTTATTTCTTTTTCCGACGATACAATTCCAAAATAAACTCCGGAAGCCATTTTTGACGTATTGATCCTGATATCTTGGGAATCGTTAGCAGCCCTCTCAACATTATCTCTCCAAACAATATTGCCTGCAATATCAAAGATCTTAAGATCAATATCAGCTTTAGCATTTATAACTTTAACCCTAACTTCACCAGATCTAGTTGGGTTCGGGAAACAGAACGCAGTAAGAGCATCATCTAAATTTGTTTGATACTGAATAGATCCGGAATAACTATTATACTCATTATTTCTATACCCGTTCCAGATGATAGGATCTTCTTCTATGTTTTCTAGATAGGATGCATATAGATTAGAAGAGATATCGGAATAGATGAAGTGTAATTGCTGAATATTTTCATCCCAATAGAATTGATCGAGAGTATTAACTTTTTCCCAGAAAAAGGAATGCCCAATACTTAACTCCGCATCGCTGTTAATAGCCACAAAACCATTGTCCACCTCTTCCAACAGAATGACATTCTCATCATCAAAGGTGATAATTCGAGGGAAAGAGGTTGGTTTTATTTCTTTGTCATCCAAATATGCCGGGAAACCTGGTGCTAAGGTTCCATCTATTGTAATGGCAAAAACACGATCTCCTGCACCAAAGATCAAATAGACTTGTCCATCATCTAGAAAGTCACCAATAGCAAGCTGAGAAGGTTCTTCGGATGAATAAGGTGAAAGCTTGAATATTTCTTCAATCCCATTTTCTCTTATTCTAAAAATGTCTCCATCTATATTCTGGATGAATACAGAATTGTAATTATAATTCGTATCATTATAACAAACTGGAATATGATCTTGGTCATAATCTTCAATATCAAATTGATAGTTTTGTGTTCCGTCTAATTCAGGATCCGAAATGAAATGTATCGAATTCTCACTGGCTACAATCAGGTGCTCACCATTAAAAACACATTTAGAGTTCTGGATATCATATTGACGCTCACCAATAAAAAGAGAATCTTCAGTAGGAACAACAAAAGTTGGTATATACCAATCAGAGATAAAAAGAGGCGCATCAGAAAGGTTAGATGAATAATTTTCGATTTCGTTGATAAATGGTGAAATTATATTAAGGTCAGAATTATTTACAAAGTAAAATTCATCTTCTTCATCATTGTCTGCATCAAGTGCAAGAATTTGCTGCGTAGGTGTTGCCCCATAAGTTATTTCCACGTCAAGTGTATCCAGCCAACTTTGATCAACTAAGGAGATCAAATCTATTCCATCTTCACTCAATACAGGAAAAGTAGGCCAGTCGTTTGAGCTTCCTACATGTCCAATTGCTCTGATAGAATCAAATTCTGCGATCTTTTGAGTTACATCAAAGAGATCAGCTCCAAACTTGAATGACATTGTTCTTTCCATTCCATATTCAATTGAACAACTGCTGATGTCATAGATCGAGTATAAGAACGGATCTCCATCATTTGTCATCAAAGCGGGTTTGGTTGAGGCGCTAAAACGGTCATTGAAGATAGTTCCAATAAATTCCAATTCACCATTATTATTTACAATATAATCGTTGTCCCAACCGATAAACCATCCTTCCTCATCGAATAACGGGTAATATTTATAAAATGCTTCAAAAGAAGTTCCCCGCCAAAACATAGAGCTTGTATTACCAATATCTTCAAGGCCATCAGCTTCTATAACCTTTACTGCTCTGAATGAATGGCGTGTGTTAACTGTATTATTCTCATAATTGTTGTTTTCATAAAGAATTTTTTCATCAATGTGCCATATGAGAAGTCCACCACCATAACTACTATAATCATCGGAAATCCAGCCTGGAAGAAGGTAATCGTATTCATAAGTTGGATCCGAACTTGGATTAGGATCCGGATAAGTTGGATAAAGAACTACACGCTGGTCTTCAGATGTGCAGGGATATGCACCACCATCTCCATCGGGATCAACCTGCCTGTTTTCCACAAGAAGATATTCGGTGTCGTTAAGTGGAATTTTTATAAAGTAAGCTGAACTATCTGTTATTGCTGCAGCATCAAACATTTTTTCGGCAGGCAAAACAGTTATTTTACTATCAAATTCAAATTCATCAATATCTTTCAATATCCCGCGAGCACGATATGAATCTTCAAAAGCAACAATTCGAGACCATGCACCAGGCAGAGCTGGGAAAATTCCTTCTACAATATAATAAATATCGGCTAATTGATTTCCTGTTTCATCAACTCCCAGACTTATCGCAGTTAAACCCCCACTATCCATAATATCGAAATACCCAACTTGCGGCGTATAGTTTCTAGTATTATAGAGATCTACAAATCCAAGTGAATGACCAAATTCATGTACCATTACAGCGTTAATAACACCCCAATTTGAAACTACAGGAATACTTCCACTTTCATCTATACTTGTATCCTGAATTATTGTTTCGGGAATATTACATGCATGATTTATTATTACCGAACCATTATCTACAATTGCTTCTTTTCCATCACCAACTACTATATAGAAAGAAGGTAGATCGGATGGGGAATCACCCGAAACATCGTGCTGCCAGTCTGAACCGGCATGAATGAACATGAAATGTTCGTATTGTGAAAAATCGATATTTTCATCTTCATCAGCAGTATTAAAGCAATCCAGAAAATATTGTTCAAATCGCTCGATCATTAATTCGGAACTTGCTCCGATTGGATTATAATAAGACATTTCATGGGGCAAAGTGTAGCCTGTGAATTCTTCCCCTGCTACTGCTTGAGGGAAGATATCTACTTCTGCTTGATAAACTCCTAAACTAACCGCATCATAATAGTGGGTCAATGCCTCCAGCTGCATAGAAAAATAAGTTTGATCATGTGGAGGTTTACCTATTGGAAAGGAATAACCGCTTGGATCCTGCAAAAACTTCCCATTACCCGTAGTTGTAGAAAGGCTATCTTCCTGAAAATCTATAAGTAGAACAAGTAGTTTATTATAATTTCTGCTGTTAATGTTAGAAATGTCTCTAGGACGAGAGAACTCTTTTTCAAGAGGATGAACTTTTCTCTCTAAAGTAGATGGTTCAATATCCTTTTGTAAAATGAATTTATTAGCATAAGATAGTTTCGGTATACTAAGTACCAGAACTATCAAAACAGATAGTAATATTTTCTTCATATTAAATGAGAATTAGAATTCAAGTTTTAAGGATAGAGTTTGATTATAATCTTGAAGTTCTCCACCGGGTTGGAAGGCATAATCAATATTGACCAGATATGTTTTATTAAATGTATAGTGGAATCCTGCTCCAAAGGAGAATCCTTTGATCTCACCTGCTCTATCCAACAAATAACCAGATCTTAAGGTAAGAAGATTGAGATATGTATATTCACCGCCGATACCCCAAATTATCTCTTTAACCTCTATAGAATTATTAAAATCTGATATACTATCGAAGTCTCCATCTTTGAAGTCATCTGTCCAGGAAGTGAATATTCGTTGGTAAAGTGGATCTCTATTAGCCAGCATTTTATTCATATCTGCATTAATGCAGAATTTGTTGTATTTTGATTCCAATACACGATATGAAAATCCCATACGAAAGTTCATTGGAAGTGGATCTGATTGTGATTCATTAATATATGTTATGTTTGGTCCTATGTTTTGATAGTTTAATCCAAAATCAAGTTTATCCACTAAAATACTATAATCAGACATTTCAGCTTTTTTAAAACCACCTAAATAAGCTATTCCATTATAAATGTATAAAGCGCCATTATATGGTGATACCAGGATCTGGCCAAAATCTACACCTTTATGCTGCAAGCCAAGATCAAAAGCGTAGCTCATGCCACGTCCCTTGATACCGGTTTCACTTGTACCGGTTCCTTCAGGTGCCAGATCACTAAGTATAAATTTGAAAGCAAGACCGACACCAGTTCTTTGACTAGCCTGGTAGCCATATGTTGCTGCAATAGAAAGGTCATAACTTTCAAAAGTACTAAGTAAATTACCATCTTCATCCAGTTGATCTTGTTTACCGTAAGTCATATAAGTTGCGGCAAACCCAACATTCCCCAGATCTTCTATATAGTTATTTCCAGCAAGATGAAAATAGTACATATCACTAAATATTTTACCAAACCAGTTTGAGAACATACTTCCAAATTGTTTCTGTCTGTTAAACGCCATTGCACCCGTATTCCAATATCCGGCAAATGCGTCATCTGTTTGTGCAACATATGCTTGCCCCATGCCACCTGTTCGTGCACTCGGTTCAATTAATAAAAACATTACTGCTGCTTCTGAGATTGCATTAGCTGCAATTGGTATAAGCATGATTGAAATAAGTGTCAGGATGATTACTTTACTTTTCATTGATTCCTCCAGTATACTATTTTATGTAAAAATTAAAACAGAAGATACGACAATTAATATAAAAATAACCTCCCAATAAATATGGTGCCGAAGGCCGGAATCGAACCGGCACGAGCTATTGCTCGGAGGATTTTGAATCCACTGCGTATACCAATTTCACCACTTCGGCAACGCAAAGTATAAAAAAAACTGAGGATTCTGGTGTCAAGCCTTTTTTGAATGGATATTAAGGTGTATAAATAATACAAAAAAGGGGAGATGAATCCTCCCCTTTAGTTATTTATATTTGGTTTATTCCTTACATCATTCCCGGCATTCCACCCATTCCGCCACCTGGCATAGGAGGCATTGCTGGTTCATCTTCCTTAATATCTGCTATTATGCATTCAGTTGTAAGGAAGAGACCTGCAATACTTGTTGCGTTTTGTACTGCACTCCTAACAACCTTAGCAGGATCAATGATACCTGTATTAAAAAGGTCATCAAATTTAGAAATAGCAGCATTGAATCCAAAATGAACATCATCAGAATTTTTGATCTTTTCAACTATAAGAGCGCCTTCTTCACCGGCATTACCGGCAATATGATAAGCTGGTTTTGTTAGTGCATTCCTAAGGATATCAGCACCTACTTCCTCTTCGTGAGTTTCATGTTTCATTTCATCAATTGCCCTTGCAGCGTAGATAAGTGTTGCACCACCACCGGTAACAATTCCTTCTTCTACAGCTGCACGTGTTGCGTGAAGAGCATCATCAACCCTTGCTTTTTTCTCTTTCATCTCGGTTTCTGTTGCTGCGCCGATCTTAAGAACTGCAACACCGCTTGAGAGTTTAGCGAGCCTTTCTTGAAGCTTTTCTTTATCATAGTCAGATGTTGTTTCTTCAATATGTACTTTGATCTGCTTTACTCTAGCATTAAGATCTTCAGAACTTCCAGCACCTTCTCTAATGATAGTATTTTCTTTATCAATGATCACTTTTTTTGCTGTTCCCAGATCCTCTAAAGTAGTTGATTCCAGTTTTCTACCCATTTCCTCAGAAATTACTGTTCCACCTGTAAGAATGGCAATATCTTCCATCATGGCTTTACGTCTGTCACCAAAACCAGGTGCTTTTACAGCAGCAACATTCAATGTCCCGCGGAGTTTGTTTACAACTAAAGTTGCAAGTGCTTCTCCTTCGATATCTTCCGCGATAATAAAGAATGGTTTACCTGTTTGTGCAACTTCCTGAAGTATTGGAAGCAGGTCTTTCATTACACTTACTTTTTTGTCAAAAAGAAGAATGTAAGGATCATCAAATTCTGTTATCATTTTATCTGCATCTGTTACAAAATATGGAGATAAATATCCACGATCGAATTGCATGCCTTCTACTTTTTCTAAATATGTATCGATCGATTTTGCTTCTTCTACATTTATTATTCCTTCATTGCCTACGGCTTCCATTGCCTCAGCAATCAATTCTCCGATCTCGCTATCATTATTAGCAGAAATAGAAGCAATTTGTGCTATCTTTTCATTCTTCTTAATTTCTTTACTTAGATCTTTGATCTTTGAAGTAACAACTCTTGAAGCTTTTTCAATTCCTCTTTTAAGATACATAGGGTTTACACCTGCAGTTACATGCTTCAGGCCTTCTTCAATAATCGCTTGTGTAAGGATCGTTGCAGTAGTTGTTCCATCACCTGCAACATCATGAGTTTTTTCTGCCACTTCTTTTACAAGTTGTGCACCCATATTCTCAAAAGGTTCTTCCAATTCAATCTCTTTTGCTACCGTAACACCATCTTTTGTGATGAGTGGTGATCCAAATTTTCTATCTATAACAACGTTTCTGCCTTTGGGTCCTAATGTTACCTTAACAGCATCAGTAAGTTCATCTACCCCTTTTTTCATAGCGGTTCTGGAACTATGACTAAATTTCATTTGCTTTGCCATAATTTTTATAGCCTCCTAATTTATTTCTTTCACTTTTTAGCAAGCTTACTTATTGAGTGCTAAACAAAAGAGAAGCAATTTTCTGTCAAATAAAAATATTAATTTCAAAAAAATTGGTTGCGTGTTATTTTGGCTTTGGAAAAAC
>CAZOCS010000015.1:0-32529 GCA_964578365.1 uncultured Candidatus Cloacimonadota bacterium | reverse complement strand
GTGGAATTGATAAATGAAAACGGCAGCATCCTTAACACAAAGTTGAACGATACTGATGGCAATATTTCTAACTATTCTAACGTTCCATTCCAATATGAAATTAATGAAGCCAGCCAAAAGATCACCTTCATTTCCAATACGGAAAAAGGAACTTATAAAAAAATATTTATACTTTCAGATGACTATCAACTTATTATGGAAACACAACTTAGCGGATTTGAAAATATGAGAGGTTATGAGATTGATTTCGGCAGCGGTATTGCGGATACAGAAGAATACCTAAAGATGAAAAACCGAGAATATGCTGTTATCTCCCAGGTTGATAATGAAAAGAATAAGGTCGCACTTTCTAAATTGAAGGAAGAGAGAAAAGCTTCAGGTCAGATAGATTGGGCTGCAGTACGTTCCAAATATTTTACAATGGCGATAATGCCGGATGAGCTGATAGAAATGAACAAAATTTCTGCCTATAAATTTGAGGAAAGTCCATCTATGAGGTTGTCAGTTTCCACGATTGGTTCACAGATAAACCACAAATACAACTTGTATCTGGGACCACTTGATTATGGTAGATTAAAAGGATATGATAACGGAATTGAGAATATTGTAGAACTGGGACCAAAATTTTTGCAAGGTCTCAGCAAAATATTCCTCTGGTTCTTATCGTTATTATATAGCTTTATTCCAAGTTGGGGTTTAGTTATTATAATTTTCTCTATAATTCTTAAAACCATACTTTATCCCCTAACTCACAAGAGTTTTGAATCTACAACTAAAATGCAGAAGATCCAGCCGCTAACAAAAGAACTTCAGGCAAAATATAAGGGCGATCCGCAAAAGATGAACGCAGAGCTAAAAAAATTATACAAAGAACACGGAGTAAATCCGCTGGGCGGCTGTTTGCCAATGCTGCTTCAAATGCCGGTGATCTTTGCACTTTATCCACTGCTTAGATATTCTATTTCGTTAAGACAAGCTAGTTTTGGCTGGTTACCGGACCTATCTGAGCCGGATCCAATTTGGGCACTTCCAATTCTAATGGCAGTATTTATGTTCGTTCAACAAAAGCTGATGGCTCCTTCTAAGAAAAATCTGGATGCTATGGATGATAAACAAAAAGCACAAATGCAATCTCAAAAGATGATGATGTACTTCATGCCGATTATGATGTTCTTCATCTTTAAGGGATTATCATCCGGACTTGTTTTATACTGGACAGTGTTCTCGATAATCGGTTCTATTCAGCAGTATTTCATCAAGAAAAAATTTATGTAAGGAATATACAGACATGAAAGAAATTATAGTTACAGGAAAATCAACATCAAAAATAATATCCGACTTTATGAAAGAGTACAATCTTGAGCTTAACGATTTCAAATTTGAAGTAGTGGAAGAAGGTGCAAGCGGGTTCATGGGATTATTTGGTTCCAAGCCAACTACTATCAAATTTATTTATAAAGAGAGTAAAGCTCATCTTAATAAACCCAAAGCGCAAAATATTGTTAAAAACAATACAAAAATAGATAAGAAAATCAAAAAAAAGAAAATTAAGAAGCTCAGTTTTAAAAAGGAAAACAGAACAAACAGCAATCCGGAAGACATCATTAAATTGATAAAAGAATTTGCGCAGGGGATCTTAGCAAAAATGAATATTACTTCCGGTAATGTAGAAGTTACTCAAGATAACGGTATCTTTTATGTAACAATAAATAATTCTAAAGATGCAGGATTCATTATTGGTAAAGAAGCCAAACTGCTTGATAGCTTTCAACATCTATTAAACCAGATGATAAATAAGGCCGAGAAGAAAAAAATTCAAGTTATTATAGACGTTGATGGATACAGAGAAAGACGTAAAAAAGCTTTATTAGAAAAAGTTGACAGCATTGCCAAAAGAGTGAAGGAAACAGGAAGAAGCTACACTTTCGAACCACTTCATGCCAGCAACAGAAAAGTTGTGCATCAGCAAATAGAAAAAGACAGCGCTCTTAGAACCAGAACCATTGGTGACGGCTCCAGAAAACGTGTTATCGTTCTTCCGGCTAATAAAGCAAAACAGGGACAAAAAAAATCAAAATAGGTTCTGTAGATTGTAACATAATTTCTGCCGGAAGTTGGCGGGGAGATGCCGGTGCAACAATGGGCATCATGCCAAAAACTCTGTGGAAAAAATTCCTGCAGGCAGATGAAAAAAATAGAATCGAACTCGCCTTTAATTTATTACTCATCCGTTCTGATAATAAAAACATTCTGATCGATACAGGTCTTGGAAATAAACTGTCTGATAAAGTAAAAAAGATATATTCACCTTCAAAATTCATTTTATTGGAATCCCTCGCAGAACTCGGGCTTAATAGAAATGATATTGATATTGTTGTTCTCACACATCTTCATTTTGACCATACCGGCGGTGTAGTTTCTATTATTGATAATAAGAAAGTGCTCACGTTCCCAAATGCGGTTCATGTGATTCAAAAAAAGGAATGGGATGTAGCCAAAGATCCAGATGAACTTAACAGGGCTTCCTATAATTTTGAAGAAGACCTGCAGCTGTTGGAAGAGACTGGAAATCACAAGATCATTGATGGAGATTTTCAACTTACTACAGATGTAACTTTAGAACTTGTTGGTGGTCACAGTGAAGGATCACAAGTAGTAAGAATTGAAAGTGAGGGTGAACTTGCATATTATCCAGGAGACATTTTGCCCATGGAGGTGAACCGTCATTTAGCCGTAACCACTTCTTTTGATATCAATCGTAAAGACACATTTAAAGCTAAGAAGAAGATACTCTCAGAAATTAAAGAAAGAGATGGAATTATCTTTTTGGGGCATGATACGAATAAGCAGTTTATTAGGGTTTAAGAAAATCGTAGTTTTATAAAACATGTTGAATCAATATTGATACCAACATTATTATCTATTTAAAAGGACTTTACATAAATATCACTAAGCTGTTTTATCAATTCACTAAAGGAGATAAAATGAAAACTTGCCCGTTTTGCGGAAATGAATATGAAGTGAAGAATGATGGGAATGGTTTATATCATAAGTGTGTAAAATGTAATTCCACGGTTTATAACTTATCTTTATTAAAGAGATCAAATTATAACAGAGCAATATTTACAAATTTACTGTTATCTGCCAAGCAAGAGCATGCAAAATCAGTTGGGGAATGCTTTAGTTGTGAACAACCCTTTAGAGAAGTAAGTTATGAGGCAAACGGTTATCAAACCAAAGTCTATGTTTGTCCAACCTGCTTCTTATTTGCAATAAAGAATTTAGATCTACCTTTGTTTAAGAATAAAGTGGAAAAAATAGTGCAACACGAGAATAAAATGTCTGCAGAAGCAGAGAAAATAATTGATGAAATTGATACTAAATTAGATAGAGAACAAAATTCATGGATATTGTTTGATAAAAGTGTGAAGCTATCAACAAGCAAAACTATTGGAGCCGGTACTTTTATGATCTTTTTGGTCTTGCTTTTTGTGAGGATAGGTTTTTCGTACGGTACTTCAACACCAATTGGTAAAATTATATTCGGGTTATTCTTTATTGTATTACTGATAGTTGGAATAATATTAATAATTGGGAAAAAGAATATTATTGCAGTTATAGAAAAGTTGTTTTCAGGTTAGTTCTAGATTCCCGCTTTTGCGGGAATAACAGTTGCATTTACTTTTTTACTGTTTTCTTTCAACATTACATTTGTCACACTGAGTTTATCGAAGTGTGATGTCTATTTGTAAGATAACTCTATCCTTCGACAGGCTCAGGATGACGGGAGAAATTTATTCAATCCTGGTAAGTATCATTGTATATTTATCCATTTTATCATCACAGAAATCAGGAGGATAATTGCCATCAGGTGAAGTACAGATCTCCAATTTATTATCCGGTAAAATTCTTATAATTCCAAAACGGGTAGTCCATTCAGAACCTGGTTGATCGCAGTTACCCAAACAAAGACACATTTTTGCAGGTGAGACATTACAGTTAAGTTTATATTCACCTTCTGTGCCACCGTCAGATCCGTCATAATACTTTTCATTCAAATCATACATACCAAATTCATCAAAAGTAATATCCCCGCTCTCCACACATGTGGATGGTGCAATTTCCCATTTCCCAATAATGAACTGAGCTAAGCCTTCTTTTACCTCAGCATCTTGCGCATAAATTGTGTTGATAGTTACAAAGAAGATAACAACAAATAAAAAAAACTTAAAACGACACATAATATTCCTCCTGCATTTTGAAACAATCTGCAAATTTTGGGTTCTCATTTTCGTGTGAATGATAATGAAATATGCTATTATTTTATAACCTAAATCATTTTCTCATAGTAAGCCGATTCTTAATTTTCTTCTTTAGCCTGTTTCGTCGTAGTTTTTTAACGAAAGCGTATACATTGCTAATTCTCATTCCCAAAATTTTTTGTCAAGACTTCTATACTGAACAGCTTCACTGATGTGCTCTACGCAAATATCTTTACTCCCATCCAGATCAGCAATGGTGCGTGAAACTTTTAATATCCTATCATAAGCTCTGGCGGATAATCCCATTTTATCCATTGCCATTTTCAGAATTGCTTTGCTGTCTTCATTTAAAATGCAATGTTTTCTAATTTGCTTTGAGCTCATTTGAGAATTACTAAAAATGTTACTCTTTTCAAACCGTTTTAATTGAGCTTCTCTAGAGCTATTTACTCGCTCTCTAATTTCTGCAGATTTTTCTCCCGTTGGAACACTGCTTAGTTCATCATATTTTACTGCCGGAACTTCAATATGAATGTCTATGCGGTCAAGTAGGGGTCCGGAGATCCGTGAGCGGTATCTCTGAATGTTTCCAATAGGGCAAGAACAGGTATGTCCTTCCACTCCACTTCCAAAATATCCGCAGGGGCAAGGATTCATAGAGGCAACCATCATAAATTTTGCAGGAAATTCCAAGCTTTGGGTTGCTCGTGAGATAGTAACAACTTCATCTTCCAAAGGCTGCCGCAATACTTCCAAAACCGATTTTTTAAATTCGGGAAGCTCATCTAGAAACAGAACTCCATTATGGGAAAGTGAAACTTCTCCCGGTTTAGGATAACTCCCTCCTCCGATCAGAGCAACATCGCTAATTGTATGATGCGGAGAGCGAAATGGTCGACTTGTTACAATCCCTTTTTGAGCTCCGATAAAACCCGCAACAGAATGGATCTTGGTTGTCTCTAATGCCTCTTCCAGTGTAAATCCGGGCAATATTGTAGGAATCCTTCGAGCCAGCATAGTTTTACCGGATCCAGGAGGACCCAGCATCAAAACATTGTGCCCTCCGGCTGCTGCAACTTCCAACGCACGCTTCACATGATATTGCCCTTTCACATCAAACATATCAACCGGGCTTTCATTTAAATGTGAGAACATCTCTTTTTTATCAACTTTATAGGGATCGATCTTAAGTTTATCTTCCAAAAAATTTACAACTTCATTTAGGGAGGCTGCCGGATACACATTCAGCTCATCAATTATTGCGGCTTCTTTGGCATTTTCATAGGGAAGAATTAACCCATCAAGTTTATCTTTCCAGCAGGCAACAGCAACCGGCAAAACACCATTGACAGGGCGTAAACTGCCATCCAGTGCAAGTTCACCAATGAAGGCATATTTGTTTAATTTTGTAGTACTCATTTGTTTAAGAGCATAAACCAGGGCGAGAGATGTGGGAAGATCAAGTGCAACACCATCCTTTTTTATATCTGCCGGAGCCAAATTGACAGTGTAGCTGTGTGTAGGAAACCGAAAACCGGAATTTTTTATCGCTGCCGAAACTCGATCTTTACTTTCTTTAACTGAATTCGAAGGCAGGCCAACGATAGAAAATTTTGCAAGTCCTCCTTTTATATCCGCTTCAACTGTTATCTGTTGTGCATCAATTCCCTGAATTGCATAAGATATTGTTTTTCCATACATTTTGTGCTCCTTTTATTTTCCAATTACAACTGTTGTTTTCTTTGAATATACTTTCTCGCTTTCCCGCGAGGTAGCCTGCATTAAAACAATATAAACTCCAACCGGCAGCCTTTTCCCGTTATCATTCCTACCGTTCCAAATGATGTTACCTGTTGATGCTTGTAATACTTGATCTACCAGTTTTCTTACCATTCTTCCTTTCAGATCAAAAATTCGCAGAGTAACAGTACTCAAAACTTCCGGAAGTGCAAAAGAAAAAATTGTCCGCTCAGCTCGATATGGTGAAAAGGGATTAGGTGCAACATTCAGTTTCGTATTATTAGGAAGCGTCTGCACAAAAATGCTGTTTATTCTTCCCGGAGTGCACACGTTTGTAGAGGGTCCCCAATTTTGAGTATTAGCAGAGATCTCTGAATTTACTCTCTCAATAGAAACGCCATCAATTTCATCGTTCCATTCTGGTTGAAAAAAAAATTCTTCGATCAGGTTTCCACATTGATCCATTAATGATATCTGCTCTCCGTCGTTAGAAAGATTGGGTAATCCGGTTAATATTATAGTATCATAAATATCATATTTGGCTCTGAGAGAATCGGCATCATTTTCTGAATTGGTAACCAAATAATAGGTTTGGTCACAATATGGAACTTTAAGTGTATCTTCATCAACTACCAGAATTATCTCAGTTAGATCTGGAATTTGAAAATTATTTATGATCTCTATCCATTCGGATTCATCTTCATTTGGATCATACATTATCTCATTAATCACAAACGGCAGAGAACCGCTATTATAAAAACTATAGTCTATATTATTTCCTGCATTCATATCACTTTCCGAAATAACTTCATACGAGAAACTATTATATCCATCTTGCACAATATCAGTAGAAAATTCATAATATAGAGAATCATTCAAATTTATTTCATCTATAAAGATGTCTTCCCCAGGATATTCACCATTGACTATAAGTTCACAAGAAATAACCACCTCGAAGATATCTTCTAAACCAACATTTTTTATAATAACCGAATGCTCGATAGAATATTCATTTATTTGCATTCTGATAAATTCCAAGCTTAGATCGTATTGCAAGGGAAGAACGCTATTCGGTAAAGTTGGAGTTCCCAAACTATCACTGCAAATACTCCATAATATATTCTCATCATCAAATGGATCTATTCTTTCAATTGAGAAATCTGCCGGGCAACTATTCCCATTGTAGGAAGTTGAATCGAATTTTGTTTCAAATTCATCTGCTAAAATTAATGTTTCATCAGTATTATTTAGAGAAGTCCATTGTGGTGCATATATAATTTTTTGGGGGACAACTTCCGGGTAGGTTTGCATGAACAAAATTGTGTCTTGGCATATTACAATAAAATCCAGCGGAGGAATATTTCCCTGAAAGCTAATCATACCGCCCGATGCGTCCATTATCCTCAAGTTATCCACACAATATGCACAATCTGTCCGATTGAATATCTCAATCCACTCCTGATTAGTGCTGAGCGGCTTAAACATGATTTCATTCAACACAAAAGGTGAAGCACCGTTCAATAATGAACTTTCGACATGATTATTCCATAACTCATTATCATATAAGTAAATAAGCTCCACGTTAATTTGGTGATAACCATTTGGCATTTCTCCAATCTTACACGAAAAAGCGATCGTACTTTCTGCTGGGATGGATGGAAGTTCATAAGTTCCATGAAGTGTGTCATTTAACATTACTTCTATGCTTGCAGCAGGGTTATCCACAATTTCCGTGGATAAGTTAGAAACTTCTGTTTGAAGCCAGTATTCACCCTCATTTTCATAAATTTCAAGGTTACTAATTGCAAGATCGATCGGATAGAAATTTGTCTCTCCGGGAGTTGGATTTATGCATTCGAAAAAATCCATTTCACAGTCATTAGAATCTTCCCCATCATATTTTCTGGCTAGAGAGTTTCCATCACCTACATCAAGGGCAAAAAATTCTCCCGGATCAGAGATGTCATCGGGAAGTCCATTCGTGTTTGGAGAGTCATATAAAAGTGTGTCTTTATAAAATCCATCGGCTGAGATCAAGCGAATACCATCGGTTTCCGAACCACCATTCTGGAAAGCAAGGATAGTTTCAAGATCAATATTTGGAACAAACTCTTCTCCGATAAGAATAAAACCGAAGGGCTCAATCTCAATACTGGGAAAAGTGAAGATCACCCCAAATGAAGTACCTGCTTTTTCTATTGTCCATTCCTGTAAATTCAAAGTCAGGTTTGAATTATTATACAGTTCGATCCATTCATAACCACTATCTGCGCCAACTGGATCATATAAAACTTCATTGATCACTACATCTTGAGCAAAGAGAATTACATTCAACATCAAAGATAATATTAACCCAAAAACCTTCATTGTGTTCTCCAATAATAATTTATATGCAACAATAGTTTATGTCGTTGTTTTCTTTTTTACTCCTGGACAGGAGCAAGCTTTTCATTCTTTAGCCCAGACAGAAATGCTTGAGCTATATGTTATTGAATTTATTTGTTTGTTTTAAATTATTGTGTTTGAGATACAGTTTTGAAGCTGGGAGTTATTTCGATATTTGCGTAATTTTGTTTAGTTCCTACACAGAGATTGAGGATAACTTCATAATAATGTAATTCATCTTCATAAATTACAAATCTTTCTTTTAATTCTTTAGAACTTGTTTTTGTGCCTATACAAACATTATCTCCATTCAGATCGATCTTCCATCCCGCGATGAATTCAAAATTTCCAAATGTGTTTTTTTTTCCATTTATAAATATCTCAAGATCAGCTTTGTATGTAATTTCTTGGTTATCGATGTTAAAGATCGAGTACTCAGCAGTTCTCTTTGCAATTAGTTCGTTTTTAAAATTGTTTTTCTCATTCAGTGAAATTGTACGGTATGTTGAAGGAAGACGATATTCCTTAAAATCCGGATCAATATTGTTCTTTCCTCTTTTTATGGTTATTGGGGCATAATAACGAACCATACGACTAACATCATAATAAATTAAATAATTACCACTCTTTTTCTTATTAAGAAGTACCCGGTTCTTCCCAATAGGACCATCATCTAATAGTAATTTTTCTCCATTTTTATTAAAATATACTATCTCAGGCCAGAATTCAATCAGTGTTACACGAATTTTTTGGAATTGCATTATTGCAAAAGATAAAACTACTCCCAAAATAATTAGAGATAGTATTATTCCAATTGTAGGAATTGCACGCTTCTTTCTGCCTTTTTGTGGTGATTTGGGTTTAATAAAAGAGGTATCTGCTACTTCATAAATATCGATAGGTTCTTTTATTCCTTTAAGGAAATAAGCTCCATGTTTTTTCCAGGAGATATCTCCGGCTCTGTGTTGTTCAATCCAGCCGCGAGCACTGTCAAAAACAGGATATGTCATGTAAACTTGTTTACCATCAGCCAAACCTTCTACTCTTGAAGCTCGGTTCACATGTCTGCCAAAAAGATCCAGGTTAATATCATTTTCTATTGCGATCTGCCCCATGTGCAAACCGATCCTAACTTCCAAATTAATATCTTCCGAATTTTGTTTGTTAAATTTATTAAGTGCCTGCTGAATTTTAATTGCACGTATAACTGCGGTTGATGGCTCAGAAAAGACAGCCATGATAGAATCACCAATGTGTTTAACTATCAAACCCTCATTATTCTCTTCAATAATTGGAATTAGAATGCTGTTGTGGGTTTTGCGTACTTTTGCAGAAAATATCTCTCCCTTTTCCTCTGTGAGACCAGTAAAGCCCTTGATGTCTGTGAACATAACCGTAAGGACAGATGTTTCCCTTATTTTTCGGTAATTATCTACCGATGTTAATTCTTTTTTTGAAAGTGAATAATCCTGTTTAATACCATTTTCTATAGTCATAATAGACCTGCTCGTTTTGAATTTATGTTTTTTTTTTATTAAGTCTGGTTAAAAAAAACGAATAACTACATACTCTGTCAATACTTAAATATATTTTCTATAATATCCTAAGGATTAATGGAAGTTAATTTGCTTGTTTCTGTCCCAAGTGAAGTGCTTGTACAAATCATAAAAAGAACAAATATAAACATAAGATTTTTTCATGATTTCTTCTTCTTTTCCTGTATATATTCGGTCAAAAAAGAATTCATTTCGAAAGTAGCGGCATTACAGCTGGTGTTTATTGTCACTTCGATCTTGTGTAGTTTGTCTTGAAATATTGTTATAGTTTTGTTTTCATCTGCAGTCATGGTAATCTGGTCTTTGACTTTTATACTGCCGTTGATGTCCAGCCACCATTTGGTAGTGTAAGAATATTTCCCGTTAGTAAGTTTCCCGAGCAAGGAGAAGTTAAGTTCGACCCTGTAATAACTTTCTTTATTTTTATCGTTATATATAGAATAGCGCCAGCTGCGATTTCCCAATTCAACATCCTCAAGTTCATCTTCCAGATTCAGCCTTTTCTTAATATGTGGCAGGATGTGTTTTTTAAAAGTAAGCTCTACTTCATTCACATTTTTTTTGATCCGCATGGTGGCATACCAACGTTCACTGGGATTTTCGTCGTAGTAAAGAATGTAAATTCCCGGTTCCAATTTCCGCTTTAATTTAGCAATTCCATTTTTAGATTTGCCGACTACTAATTCTTTACCAGTTGAATTGAAGTATATTTCTTTATTGGGTAGGTTGGATATGTGGATCGCTGTTTTGCGAAAGCATTTTACAATATTGATCAGAATCAAAATTGCAAATATTATAATCAAAGTAATTTTTAAAAAATCTTTTTGTTTTTGATTCATGTTTTCTAACCTAATAATTCAATCTTGGATTTTTGTTTTGTTTTTTTTTACAGAATCATATACTCTGTCAATACTTAAATATATTTTCAATAATATCGGATGGGATTATTGATGCTGGTTTGCGTGTTTCTGCTAATTTTTCTGCGGTTTCTCCCATCAAGTAAGAAGCAGAAATTGCGGCATCTTGCAGTGAAAGCTGTTGACCTACAAAAGAGGTGATTATGCCAGCAAGCACATCACCGCTGCCGCCTGTAGATAATCCGTCATTTCCGGTAATATCAAATATAAAACCTGTTTCATCGCAATAAATGGACGTTGCACTTTTAAGCAGAACACTACATTTATATTTTGCTGTAAAATCCTTTAAGTATCGCAGAGGATCTATAATGATATCTTCGGTTTTAACATCACAAAGTCTTGCAAACTCACCAATATGCGGAGTAAGAAGAATCTGTTTATCAGAAATATTATCAAGAATACTTATATTATCAGATAGTATGTTCAGGGCATCAGCATCAAAGATCATCGGTTTGTTCCAGAAAACTGCTATTTGTTTTATTAAATCAGTCATTTCTTCAGATCTTCCAATTCCAGGTCCAATAAGCAGAACATCCATAGAATTGAGTTTTATTATGAATTCTTCTAATACATCGGCATCAAATAAACTTGATTTTTCATCCATAACCAAGGGTAGTGTATATGTCATTATTTCCAGAAGTTGATTCTCAAAAATTGTTTCTAAGCCTAATGGATGGAAAAGAGTTATCATGCCTGCACCTGCACGAAGAGCTGCTTTTGATGCCAGGATGGCAGCACCTGTAAATCCGGGAGAACCGGCAATTATCCCAATTTTTCCATAATCCCCTTTATGAGAGAATTTGCTGCGGTATGGGAACACAACATTATCGCAAGTTGCCAACTTACCTTTAAGTGGAAATTTCAAAAACACATCATCAGGAACACCAATATCAATAACCAGAACTTCACTACTTTTCTCTCTGCCTCCTCCCAGCAATTGCCCATATTTCATGGCTGCCATTGTTAGTGTGAAATCGGCATCTACGGCAACTTCTGCCTGCCCGGTATTTGCATCGATGCCACTGGCAATATCAATCGCTACAACCGTTCTGTCAGAAGAATTGATCTTGTTTATCACATCAGCTTGCCAGCCTTTAACTTTTCCCTTCAATCCTACTCCAAAGATCGCATCAATAATAAGATCGAACTCAGAAAGATCATTGGGTTTTTCTTCAATTTTATAAATTGGGATACAAAGTCCTTCGCATTTATGATAGTTAGAAAGTGTTTCCCCGCTCATTTTATCCGTCTTTCCCATCAAAAAAATTTCGGGAGAATGATGCCATTCTTGTAAATAACGAGCAATTACAAATCCGTCTCCACCGTTATTCCCGCTTCCGCAAAAAAGTGCAATTTTACTTTCAGGTGTAATAAGATCATTTATGAATTCACTGCATCCTCTGCCGGCATTTTCCATTAACTCTTTGTCGGGAATTCCAACTTTTTCAATTGTGAATCTATCAATTGCATACATTTCTTCGCGGGAAAGTACAAACATATTAAACCTCCGGCAACACTATCTCAAATGTTGTTCCAACTCCAACTTCGCTTTCCAGAACTTTTATTTTTCCATTATGATATTCTTCTACGATGCGGTTTGCCAAACTGAGTCCTAATCCCCATCCTCGTTCTTTATTAGTAACTCCGGGGCGGAATATTTTCTTAAACATCTTCTTTGGCAATCCACATCCTTCATCTGCAATATGAATATAGGTTTTGTTTTTTTGTGAAAATGCTTTAACACCAATATTCCCATCTTTTTGTTTCATCGAATCGATACAATTTTTAAACATGTTTTCCAACGTCCATTTTATCAGATCGGGATCTAAATTGATCTTTTTATCCTTAATTTCACTTTCAAATTTTATTTCAATTTTATTGGAAACTGTCGGTAATTTTCTTTCAAAATAATCTATTGTTTCCAAAATGATATCATGTAAGCTGCAAGATTGAAATTTCATAACAGAACCAACCTTTCCAAAGCGGGATGCGATCTTGCTAAGTCTATCTACATCACCCTGCATAAAATCCAGCATTCCCTGAAGTTCTTTTCCGTCTTTATACTTCCCCATTTTAGAATGCAGCACATCTATCCAGCCACTCAGTGAAGAGAGCGGTGTTCCAAACTGATGGGCAGTTTCTTTTGCCAAGCCAACCCACAAAATATCACGTTCTGTCTTTTTTATGGTATAAACTCCATACATTCCCAGAAAAATATAAAGAAAAATAAATGCCATGCCAACATACGGCATCATTTTTAGTTGTTTCATCGTTTGAGAATCACCATAAAAAACGTAGCTATAGATCCTATCATCTTCATCGCTTAACTTAAGTGGTATCATCGAATGCTTTGCTTCCATTCTTATAACCATGTTTTTCAGAATGTTCTGCTGGCGAATTTCTAAATGATCAAAATTTTCTTTTGGGATCTCAATATTCTCCCAGGAAAATGGAACTTTGAGGCTATCGGTTAGAATTATAGGATAGTCAATTCCAGGTAGTATCTCTTCCATGAAATATTGGAAAAGAAAGTGCTCTAAATTTACGTCTGTGGGCATACCAACAAATTTTGAGTAAAGATCCGGTACGATCTGTACATCTTTTTTTACATTATTTATCACAATATTAGTGAATATAATGAACACTACAAGCAGAAGCACACTTCCAGTGATAAAATAAATTTTAAGAATAAGACTTCTGTTATTCGCTTTCTTTTGTAATTTCCCAGATCTCATCTAACTGCTCCAAGCTTGCATTAAGCATATCTTTGCCATTATTTACAAAATGATCTTCAACTTTTTTAAAACGACTCTCAAATTTATTAATTGTTCTTCTTAGGGCGGACTCTGTATCGAATCCTGATTTCCTGGCAATATTAACAATAGAGAAGAGCATATCACCCAATTCATTCTGCATCTCTTCAATGTCTTTATTTTCATAAGCTTCCTGAAATTCTTTAACTTCTTCTTCCAGTTTAGCTACTGCCGGAGCAATATCCGGCCAGTCAAAACCAACTGAAGCTGCTTTTTCCTGCATTCGTTGTGCCACTATCAGAGCCGGCATTATTTGCGGAATTCCATCAATTGCAGAGGTGCGAGAGTGCTTTTTTTCTTCCAGCTTTATACGCTCCCAGTTCATCTTCACACCATCGGCATCTGTAGCATGACCATCTCCAAAAATATGAGGATGCCTTCGGATAAGTTTATCATTTATTTGCGTGAGTACATCTTCCATCTTGAATCTATTCTCTTCTCTGGCTATTTGTACCTGCATCACAATGTGCAGCAAAAGATCACCCAATTCTTCAGAAAGGTGCTGAAAATCTTTATTTTCTATTGCTTCAACAGATTCATATAATTCTTCTATAAAATTGGGAATTAGAGATTCATGGGTCTGTTTTAGATCCCAGGGACAGCCATTTTCTTTATCACGAAGTTTCTCTATAACCTCAATTAGTTTATCAAATTCCTTCATTATTCCTCAAGTTCTTGTTTTCTGTTCTTCATTATTTATATCATCAGGTACAATATCACTATTGTTCTCCCAGATTTCAACTGTTTTTTTGTTCTTTATTTTTTTTCGTATCACACCCACTATCAAAATAAGCGGAAGCACTCCCCAGATAAGTCCTGTAGAAGCCATTAATATTTCCGCTCTGAAATGAGTTTTAGAATAATCTTCAAATTGTTCTGAGAATGATCTGGTGGTCATGAAGAAGCTGTTTAAGAAGGCTCTTTCGAAGTTTCCGGTAGATCCGGCTTTATCCCAAAGCCGATAGAATGATCTCCTTTTATTTGAATAGAGATATTTTACTGCCAGCCCCGATTTTGCATAAAATGATTCCCATTCGATCATATTTTTGGGATAAGTTTTTTTCATTTGTTCAAGCGATAGAGAGTTCCCCAAAATATAGTTTTTTGCGAAATTCAATTCACGTTCAATTCCCATATCATAAGAAAAATATACAGCCATGCCTTCGTTAAACCAAAGTGGCGGATCTTTCCAATAAGAACCTACAAAATGATGAATATACTCATGCAGAAGCAGTTTACGAACATTAGGGATATTCTTCAAGTATTTCGGATTTTTCAAGAAAATTGTTCTGTTGCGCCTGCTATAAAAACCGGAACTATGCTCCAAAATTGCAGAATGGTGTTGAGTCCAACCATCATAAACCTTGTCATGAGGTGCTATCACTACATTTACGGGAACGTCAAGATATGAGCCCACCCTTTTTTGAAATGACTGAATATCTTTATCTAACTGGATTACAAATTGCGAAGCTGCCGTTGTATCTTTTGCTTCTGCAAATAATATGATATCCCTATATTGTATTTTTTCATATTTGATATTTGAGGATGATAATGAGGAGAAGAGACTAAAAAGGGTGAGAAAAATAAGTACGTTTATTAGCTTGAACGTGTTATTCTCCCAGAATTCGTTTTTTAATTTTATCTGTAAGTTTTTTTATATCGAATGGCTTAAAAACCACGTCTTGCAATCCGGCTTTTCTAGATTTTACGACAACATGATCGGGATCATATCCAAATCCGGTCATCATGATTATCGGCAGATCTTCATTATATTCTTTAGCGCGGGAATATAGTTCATAGCCATCCATATCCGGCATTGCAATATCAGTAAGCAAGAGTTCAATACCTCCCGACATAATTCTGTTTAATGCTAAATATCCCTCATTTTCGCAGATAACTTCCAATTCGGAACAACATTCTTCCAGTTCCATTTTAAGGTACTCTGTTATTGTAATATCGTCATCTACAATTAAAATTCTATGCCCCATTGCCAAACCTCGAAATAAGTATTAAGATCAAGTAAGATCCGATCTGATCTTAAGCTGTGACTTTTTATAGAACTCATTTATTATATCAAGAATTATTTTATCATTTTTATTTAAGAGATATTTATAAACGATCCAGCGCTCTGCAAGTTGATCTTTATTGAAAGCCAAAAATTCGTTATCTCTGAATTCAACTGTAACTAGCGGGAACTCATCTATTTTCTCATTCTCAATTATTCCGTTTAGCCTTCCATCTTTAATTATAAAACCTCTTCCATCTTCATTGAATTCTAAATTTAAATTCTTGGTTACATTAATAAATTTTAGGTATTCAAAGTATTTTTCTACTACTTGAATTTTATTCTTTAGTTTCTCTGCTTTTTCAAAATGAAGATCATCAAAATATTCGTCATATTTTCTTTGTTTGGAAGATAAAAGATCTTTGGCAGGAATTATATAGGGAAGAATGGCTTTAGAGTAGGTTTCACTCTTTTCTTTGATGCACCATCCCGGGCATTTATTGTTTTTATATCTTGTGCAAGGGTATGGTTTTTCGTCGGGGCAAAGTGGGAATTGAAATAATTCTGCCATTGCATCAAGCAGATCGAACAGAAAGAATCTGTCTTTGAATGACCCAATGTAAAACAAGTTCTGTTGCGTATCTTCAACTATTTTTATGTATGGCGGCTCATCGAAATTTATTCCCAGATATACATATTTTTCATAGGGTTTTATCATGGAATTGAATTCCGGATGAGCAGTACTTTCCAATTTCTTCTGGTGAACAAGTGCCGCAAAAAGTGATTCGTGCTCTTCATATGCAATTTCATAAGTTTGAGAAACAAGTTGAAAAATATTTTTATCATCTTTTGCAACCTTGAATAATTGCCTAATACTTTTATCGAGAGAAGCTGTTTTATTAATATACAAAATTTTATCAGCATCCGATAAAGTAAAAATCCCTGCTCCTGTTGGGATATTTTGTTTATCAATTTCTGTTTTATTAAATTTAATCATGTAGTTCAATGTTGGAAGCAAGAGCAGAGTGTCAATGAAAAAGGGTAAAAAGCAAAATGAAGAAATGATTGCTCCATCATTATTCTTGACGTTATCTACATCATTTTCAAATTGCATTTTATGAGTACATTTTATAACAAAATCAGGTCTCTGATAGATAGATCGAAGTTCATAAAAAAATTCGATAAGGAAATTACTGAGAATAAAACAAGGGGTTTATTTCACAATCTAAACCGTTCTGCTAAATCAATGTTGCTTGCTCGCGCTTTAGACCAGACCGGTAAGAACGTGATCTTTGTAACTGCTGATGACAAAGTTGCAGAAGATTACCTGGAAGACCTTGATCTTCTTATTGGAAGAGAGAATGCTCATTTCCTGCCTGATTATGAAGTTTTACCTTACGAACAGCGTTCACCACATTATATGCTGCGGGGTCAGCGAATCGAAACTCTCACAGCAGCTGTATCTTTACAGCCGGGAATTTTTAGTGTTTCTATTCGCTCATTACTGCGTAAAATAACCTCTGCAGCAATTTTTAAAGAGAATATTATCAGCTTTTCTATTAATGAAGAGTATGATCCAGATGTACTTATATCTAATTTGGTTGGAATGGGATACGAGAACCAGTTTCAGGTTTCTAAAGTTGGTGAATTATCCCGTCGTGGCGGTATCATTGACGTATTCAGTCCAAATTCACATCGTCCGGTCAGGATCGAGTTTTTTGGTGATGTAATAGAATCGATCAGAGTATTTTCTGTTAATTCTCAGCGTTCTACCGGGGAAGAACTAACTAAAGTAACTTTAATTCCATCCCGTGAATTTTCTTTGCACGATATTGATACTGATGATAAGATGTGGCAGAAGATCCATGATAATGGCTTTTATGAGGGTATTGAACTTGATGTTTCGATGCTTATCCCAAAAATTGAAACTTTTTTGGAATATTTTACACCCGATAATTGCATTGTTTTCTGGGATGAATTTCAATATATTCCATCCTATGTTAAAGAAATTTTTGAAGAAACAACCGATCTTTATCAGAAAATTAGAACCAAATATAAAAATCGTATTATACCTCAGCCCGATGCTCTTTTCGCAGATAAACGCTTTATAAACAGAATATTGAAGAGATATTCCAACTATTTTCTGTCTGCTTCATATCAGGAATTTAAAGATATCACCGGCAAATTCAAAGCTCCTATAATTTCTCAAACAAATCTGCAGGGAAACCTGGAAATATTTGAGAAGGAACTAAAAGAGAAGCTGGATGATGGTTACAGAATTATTGTCCAATCTGATAATAACAGTCAGAGCAAACGGATGCGCGATCTATTACCGCAATATGATGATAAAATAGATTTCTCGATAGGTGTTTTGCAATCCGGGTTTCATCTTACCGATGCAAAAGTAGCGGTTTATACTGATCATGAGATCTTTAGCAGATACAAGCGCAAAAGGCATCAAAGCAGGTTTTCCAAAGAAGAAGCACTGGTAGATTACGATACATTAAAGCCCGGTGATTATATTGTTCATATTGATCATGGAATTGGCATTTATGCCGGATTAAAGCGGTTGAGTATTGAAGGGAATACAATTGAAACACTCACATTACGCTATGCCGATAATGATGTAGTTTACGTGCCCACTTTCCAACTTTCATTAGTTTCCAAATTTGTTTCAGAAGAAGGAATAGCACCTACAATTCACAAACTTGGCAGTAAAAAATGGGAAAACATGAAATCCCGGGCACAAAAACAGATCGAACTTATTGCTGAAGATCTGATAAAATTATATGCTGAGAGGAAAGTGAAAAAAGGTATTGCCTTCGAGCCCGATTCTGCCTGGCAAACCGAGATGGAAGAATCCTTCATCTACGAAGATACTCCAGACCAAAAAACTGCAACAGAAGAGATCAAGGCCGATATGGAAGATAATACACCGATGGAGCGTTTGTTATGCGGAGATGTGGGCTTTGGAAAAACAGAAGTTGCAATAAGGGCTGCATTCAAAGCAGTGAACAGTGGATATCAAGTTGCTATACTGGTTCCAACAACCCTGTTGGCAGAGCAGCATTATCTGGTTTTCATAGAAAGACTGGCCCAATACCCGGTAAAAATTGCCATGTTCAGTAGGTTTCGTTCCAAATCTAATATTAATAAAGATCTGGCAAAATTGGCAACAGGTGAAATAGATATCGCTATTGGAACCCATCGTTTGCTTTCTAAAGACTTAAAGTACAAAAAACTAGGACTGCTGATAATTGATGAAGAACATCGATTTGGTGTACGTCATAAAGATAAACTGCGTCAGATCAAAACAAATGTAGATACGCTTTATATGAGTGCAACTCCGATTCCGCGCACAATGTATATGGCGCTTTCTAAATTGAAAGAATTATCACTTATCCGTACTTCACCCAAAGCAAGATTGCCCATAAGAACAGTTGTCGTCCCATACGATGAAGGCATAATAAAAGATGCTATAAATAGAGAAGTTGACCGAGGTGGACAGGTTTTCTTTGTTCATAATAGAGTTCAGACCATAGAGAGCATTGCTGCTGAGTTGCAGGATCTTCTCCCTCATGTAACTTTTGAGATCGGACATGGGCAGTTACCCGAGAAACAGCTGGAAAAGATCACGCTTGATTTTGCACATCATAAATTCGATGTGCTTATTGCGACCACAATAATTGAATCCGGTATTGATATTCCTAATGCAAATACAATGATAATAAATCGAACCGATATGTTCGGGCTTGCTCAATTATATCAAATGCGGGGCAGGGTTGGCAGAAGCAACCGCCGTGCTTATGCATATCTTATTATTCCACCAAAATTGAATGAAGTTGCACGGAAAAGGTTGGAATCACTCATAGAATATGAATCGTTGGGCAGCGGATATCAAATAGCGATGCGTGATATGGAGTTACGTGGTGCCGGATCACTTTTGGGAACCAAGCAAAGCGGTATAATTAACTCCATCGGATTTAATTATTATAACCGTCTTCTAGAAAGCGCAATAAAAGAGTTGCAAGATGAAGAATTTGTTGAGGAATTGGAGAAAGAAAAACATCTTCATTTAAAATTGGATATCGATCATTATTTTCCGGAAACTTATATTTCCGATGAAAAAGAAAGATTAGAAATTTACCGTAAACTTTTACATTTCACTTCATTAAATGAATTTGATGATATTGAAAAAGAATTAATTGATAGATTCGGTGAAATACAAGAAAAATCCATGAATACAATGCTTTATTATAAATTGCGTATGCTGGCTCTACAAGCCAATGTTCGTTCTCTCGACATTAAGAAAGATAAATTCATCATCGAATTCGATTCCAAGCAACTACCACCCCGTTCTTTGATCACAAAAGTTATCGGTGAATTTAACTATCCGGTAAATTTTGATACAACGAAAAATCTCAAGATAATTTTCAATATTTCTAAGACAGTGCAAATCCCAAAAAATAATCACCAGAAAATTGCTCTTAAAATATTACAATTCATTGTCGAAATTTCTTAAAACAGTATATTTAC
Organism: uncultured Candidatus Cloacimonadota bacterium; assembly: GCA_964578365.1. GTDB lineage: Bacteria > Cloacimonadota > Cloacimonadia > Cloacimonadales > TCS61 > Tenebribacter. Next base: position 12,315 of record CAZOCS010000015.1, on the reverse strand, counting down.
TGCTACGTGAAAACATTTGACAAAAAAGCTTAACTTTAGAATTTTTCTCTATCTTATAAAAGAATGTTATTAGTTCGTTTTAGGCGTTTAGGAGGTTTAATGAAAAATATATACAAAGTTGTTTTGGTGTTGACCATAATTTTTTCTTCTTTTTGTCTTTTAGCTCAAGAAGAGAAGACTACACAATTCAACAGTGAGATCATGTATAATGTCTCTGTTGTTGGAGCGGTTAAAAACCCGGGTGTGTACATGCTTTTTCCAACCAGTCGCGTTTCGGAGGCTATTAAACTTGCCAATACAATTATCGATACACTCAATGTTCCCATTTTTGCTGCAAATAATGCATCAAAAAGAAATATCACACTAAAGAGAAATGATGAGATAATAAAACTTGATCTTTTAAAATTCCTTGTTTTGGGAGAAGAGAACTCAAATCCATATTTGGAAGATGGAGATATTATTGTTGTACCGGCAATAAAGAAGCAAGTACATGTTTTTGGTGCTGTTAGTAACAGAAATGAGGAAGAGTTACAAAATTCTATTGAATTAATAGATGAAGATAAAGTGCTGGATATTATTGAACTTGCGATGGGTATAATGCCAAGCGCAGATAAACAGAATGCTGAACTCGTAAGATTTATTGGAAATTCCTCTGAGACTGAATCTTTCAATTTGGATCTTAGTGTTCTTATGAATGATCCGGAGTGTGATGAAAATATGATCTTACAAAATAATGATAGGATCTATATTCGTGAAATTCCGCAATACCACAATAAAAGTTACGTTACGCTGATCGGTGAAATTGCTTATGAAGGAACTTATGCAATAGAAAACAACAAAACAACCCTTCTGCAAATTGTAACAAAAGCAGGGGGGCCAACTGAAGATGCCGATCTTTTTAATGCCTATCTTCAAAGAATAAGCGAAGAAGATATAAGCGAACCGGAATATGAGCAATTAAGAAAAACAAGAGCTGATGATATGTCTCATCTGGAATATCGCTTTTTCAGAAATAAGCTTACCGAAAAAATTGGTGTGTTTGCAAAAAACTTTGATACTTTATTGAATAATAAAGAAATTGAATACGATATTAGCCTAAAAGATGGAGATGTAATATATTTTCCGGCAAAAACTGTTGCTATCAAAATTAGTGGAGAAGTTGCAAATCCCGGTTTGATCAGCCATGATCCCGAGCTGAATTATCTTGAATATATTGAGCTTGCCGGTGGTCTTACCAGTAAAGCTTGGAAGGGGAAAATAAAAATTATTCGCGCAAAAACGGGAGAATGGATAAACCCGAATAAAAACACAAAACTTTATCCAGGGGATACTATCTTCATCCCACGAACAGAGAGGTTTTCTTATTATTGGCCTTACATACAAGATACAATTTCATTTATAACGGGTTTAGCTACAAGTATCATTGTCATTAGAAGTTTAATGAATCCATAACAAGGAGAAATAATGAATATATTAATAACCGGCGGTGCAGGCTTTATCGGATCACATATGGCAGAAAAGCTTCTAAAGGAAGGTCACTCAGTAACTGTGATCGATAATCTTTCAACAGGAAAATATTCCAATATTATCCACTTAACAAAAAAACAGAATTTTAATTATGTCATAGATTCTATCTTAAATCGTGATGTTTTGGAAGATTTGATAAAAAAATGTGACCAGATATATCATCTAGCAGCAGCGGTTGGTGTAAAATATATAATAGATAATCCGCTCCTATCGCTACAAACAAATATTGGCGGTGCCGAAAATGTTCTTGAGTTTGCTAATAAATATAAGAAAAAAGTATTGATGGCATCAACTTCCGAGATCTACGGAAAGAATGATAAAATACCATTCAAAGAAGAAGATGACAGATTATTGGGTTCTACGCATATCTCCAGATGGAGCTATAGCGCAGCAAAAGCAATAGACGAATTTTTTGCCTTAGCTTATTATAGAGAGAAAAAACTTCCGGTTGTTATTGTTCGTTGCTTCAATACGGTTGGACCTCGTCAAACAGGACAATATGGTATGGTTATTCCAAAATTCGTTAGAAACGCTCTTCTTAATCATCCAATAACTATTTTTGGTGACGGTAAACAAACCAGATGCTTCTGTGATGTGGATGATGTAGCAGATGGTATGATAAAATTAATGAACAATAAAAAAGCAGTTGGTGAAATCTTTAATATCGGAAATGATAAAAGCATCAGTATTGAAGAACTTGCACATAAGATAAAAAAACTTACAAACAGTAAATCTAAAATTGAATATGTAAATTATGCAGATGCTTATGAAGAGGGTTTCGAAGACATGCGTCATCGTAAACCAGATCTCTCAAAAGTAATTGAATTGATAGATTATAAACCAAAATACAATCTCGAACAAATTCTTAAAAGAACAATAGATTATTTTGAGGAGTAGAAAAATTATATGAAAGTTCCGATGCTTGATCTAAATGCTCAGTATGAACCAATAATGGATAACATCAAAGCAGAAATGGAAAAAGTATTTGCTTCTCATGCCTATAAACTTGGACCTCAGGTAAAAGAATTTGAAGAAGAGATGCAAAAATATTGTGATGTGAAACACGCAATTGGTTGTGCCTCTGGTACCGATGCCATTATTCTAGCGCTAATAGCATTAGATATTAGTGATGGAGATGAAGTAATTACTACACCGTTTACTTTTTTTGCAACTGCAGGAACAATTCACAGGGTAGGAGCTAAACCTATTTTTGTAGATGTTAAATCCGACACATTTAATATAGATCCTGATAAAATAGAAGCAGCTATCACATCAAAAACAAAAGCAATAGTTGTGGTTCATCTATTTGGTCAACCAGCTGAAATGGATAAGATCATGGGAATTGCACAAAAACACAATCTGAAAGTGATAGAAGATAATGCTCAAGGGATTGGTGCTAAATTTGAAGGAAAAACCGCAGGAACTATTGGCGATATTGGAACACTTTCATTTTTTCCAAGTAAAAACCTTGGCGCAATGGGAGATGCGGGTATGTGCCTTACAAATTCTGATGAATTGGCAGATAAACTTTTCATGCTTCGTGTTCATGGTGAAAACCCGCAGTATTATCATAAATGGGTTGGATTGAATAGTCGGCTCGATACAATTCAGGCTGCTGCTCTACTTGTAAAATTGCGTTCTCTCAACTGGTGGTCTGAAGCCCGACGCAAAAATGCAGAATATTATTATAAAAACCTCAAGGATGTTTCTCAAATTAAACTTCCTGTAATTCATAAAAAAGCTGAAACAATATTTAATCAATTTACTCTTATAGCCGAAAACAGAGATGAATTATTGAATTATTTGCGTTCAAAAGATATTGGATGCGCTGTATATTATCCACTTCCACTTCATCTTCAAGAATGTTTTTCTTATTTAAACCATAAAAAAGGTGACTTCCCAATAACAGAAGAATTAGCAGAAAAAGTCATTTCAATTCCTGTATTTTCTGAGATCACAAATGAGCAGCAAGACTATGTGATTGAGAATATCAAGGAATTCTACTCAAAGAGATAGCAGGAGCAAAGATGAATATAATTGTTTGCATCAAACAAGTTCCCGATACAACAGAGATCAAAATAGATCCTGAGACAAATACACTGATCCGGGAAGGTGTAGAAAGTATTATCAACCCGTTTGATCTTTACGCAATTGAAGAAGCTATAAGATTGAAAGAACAATATGGTGGTAAGGTTACTGCGATAAGCATGGGTCCCCCACAAGTAGAATCAGCTCTTCGAGAATCTGTGGCAATCGGTGTTGATGAGATATTGCTTCTTACAGACAGAAAATTTGCCGGTGCTGATACTTGGGCTACCAGTCTTACGTTGGCAGAAGCTATTAAAAAAATTGACGAGTATGATATTATTCTTTTTGGACAGCAGGCGATAGATGGTGATACCGCTCAGGTGGGACCTGGTGTTGCTACGCATCTTGGAATTCCACAAACAGGATTTGTGAAAAAAATTGAAGAAATTAAAGATAATAGAATAATTTTGCAAAGACTTATGGAAGATGGCTATGATAGATTGGATATGCCGCTTCCAGCTGCAATAACTGTAGTAAAAGAGATCAATGAGCCACGTCTTCCCTCTCTGCGTGGGAAAAGAAATGCCAAAAAAACTGAATTGAAAACCTGGACAGCTGAAGATCTGGGATTGAATGAAGAGCATATTGGATTGAACGGTTCTCCAACTCAGGTTATTAAGATCTTTTCACCCGATCTGCAAAAAGATGGTGAAAAGCATGAGCTTCCTGCTGAAGAACTTGTAGAAATCCTCTACACTAAACTAAAAGAACTTGGGAAATAGTATCATAAAATGTTACAATTCCCTGAAATAAATCCAACAATTTTCAAACTAGGAATGTTTGAGATCCGCTGGTATGGCTTGTTTTATATCGTCGGATTTTTAATTGCCTACATTTTTGTGAAGAAGAGTTATACACAAAAGAATATCGATTTAAAAAAAGAAGATTACGAAACTCTTCTTTTTAATCTTATGCTTGGCGTTATAATCGGTGGCAGACTTGGATATATATTATTCTACAATTTTAGTTTTTATTTAAGCCATCCATTGCAAATTCTTGCCGTTTGGCAAGGCGGGATGTCATTTCATGGTGGAGCAATCGGAGTTTTAGTATTTGGTTATCTCTTTTGTAAAAAACATAATTACAATTTTTATAAATTGGCTGATCCTGTAGCACCATTTGCTTCAATCGCATTATTTTTGGGCAGGATCGGGAACTTTATTAATGGTGAATTATGGGGGCGTGCTACAAATGTGTCTTGGGCAATGATCTTCCCAGCAGATCCGGAACAGCTTCCACGTCATCCTTCACAACTTTATGAGGCTTTTTTAGAAGGATTATTACTATTTACAATTACCTACATTATGTTCCGCAAAATCAAAAAACCGGGAATTGTTTTTTGGACATGGATAGGATTATACGGCCTTTTTAGAACTATGGTTGAATTTGTTCGCCAACCCGATGCAAATTTGGGTCATGTTCTTGGTTTTATGACAATGGGGCAAATACTAAGTTCATTGATGATCGTTTCAAGTTTGGTCGGTATCTTCTTAATTTTTCGAGAAAAAAAAAGATGAAACTGAATAAGTTTTTTCTTTTATTTATATTATTACTATTTGTTACTAATTGTGCCTTTTTAGCAAAACCCGCAGAAGATGATAAAGAAAAATTACTTGATATGCATCTCAAATTTTGGGAAAATATTCGAATTGATGGAATTATAGAGGCAAATTATAAAAGTTTTGTCTTCCGAAAAAACATAACCATTAAAAAAAACAATTCTGCCTTCAGGATCGATATTTACGATTCAGGAATATTTGGAATGCAGGCGACACCATTTATGTCTGCTTATTACGATTCTGTTCTTACTATCCGTACACCAGATCAGCAAATAAATCAGATCAATAGGGAAAACAAAGAAAAAATTGATCTTTCAATTCTATTTGAATTATCCAACCTGTTTGCAATTAAAGAAGAAATAATTAATAAGCAAAAACTAAATTTCAAAGATGCAATAATCACTTTTTCTGAGGAAATGAAAATCACTGAGATAAGCAGCAACACTAATTCTAACAAAATTGTATTTAATTATTTGAATAACCTGGATTCAATTACGATCCATAATGATGAAAATGAAATTATAAATATTCAAATTGACAAAATTACACATCCAAGCGAAGAAATAAAAAGATTAAATTAATGAACTGCCAACTATGAAGGGACAGTTCTGAGGTATATTATGATAGATAGATATTCACGAAAAGAAATGACCAAGATCTGGGATTTGCAGAATCGATTTCAGTGTATGTTGGATGTAGAGATCGCAGCTTGCAGGGCCATGAATGAATTGGGAATAATCCCCAAGGAAGACCTTGATGTAATAGTAGAAAAAGCAGATTTTGATGTTGAAAGAATTGCTGAGATCGAAGAGATAACTCATCATGACGTTATTGCATTTCTTACGAATATCGCAGAATATGTTGGTCCTCCGTCTCGCTGGATACATTTTGGAATGACCTCATCTGATGTGCTTGATACCGCTTCGTCGATCCAACTTAAACAAGCTGGTGAGCTTATTCTACGTGATTTACAAAAATTTTCTGAGATCCTTAAAATGAAAGCAAGAGAATACAAAGACACTCTTTGTATTGGAAGATCTCACGGGATTCATGCAGAACCTACAACATACGGTCTTAAATACGCACTTTGGTATGATGAAATGCAAAGAAACATTACTCGAATGGAAAATGCAATTGCTATTGTTTCTGTTGGACAAATATCCGGGGCCGTTGGAAATTATGCTCATCTTTCTCCCAAGATCGAAGAGATCGCCTGTAAATATCTTGATCTTGATCCTGTAAATATTTCTACTCAAGTTATTCAGAGAGATAGAATTTCTGAATTTATGAACACTCTGGCCATTATTGGTTCAACCATAGAAAAAATATCAATGGAGATACGTCACCTGCAGAGAACTGAAGTTCTGGAAGTAGAAGAAAATTTTTCTAAAGGACAAAAAGGTTCTTCGGCAATGCCGCATAAACGTAATCCAATTATTACTGAACGTATGTGTGGAATGGCTCGTATACTGCGTTCTAATGCATTAGCTGCGTTGGAAAATAATGCTCTTTGGCATGAACGAGATATCAGTCACTCTTCGGTTGAACGCATTATTCTGCCTGACTCAACAATCTTGATGAACTACATGCTTAATAAAATGATCCCACTTATAGAGAATCTATTGGTTTACCCAGAAAAAATGATGCAGAATATCGAACTTACCAATGGTCTTGTTTTTTCTCAAGTTGTATTATTGGAGCTGGCAAAGAAGGGAATTTCCAGAGAAAGATCTTATGCTCTGGTTCAACGAAATGCAATGGAATGCTGGAAAACCAGCAAAACATTTGAAGAACTGGTACTTGCCGATGAAGAGATCCATGAATTCCTTACAGAAGAGGAATTGCGCGATATTTTCTCTTATGATAGATATTTTAGAAATGTTGATTTTATCTTTAATAGAATTGGAATTTAGGAATGTTAAATTATACACCGGTTGAATATTTAGCCAAAATACAAAAGCTAAAATACAAAGCCGCTGTTTTTCCATTACTAATTGTGATCATCAGTTTTGGATCAAATTTACTCTTTGATATCGATCAAGCAAAATATCTCTCAGTTATCGGATTGATCTGGTACATTTTTATAATAATTCAATTCAGGATTACAAGAAACTATCCACCAAAAAGTGAAACGAAAATTATACTTTCTCCAATTTATGGAAAAGTTACTAAAATTGAAAATGGTTCCATTACCATAAAAAAGGGGATCTTTGGTTCTGCAGATTTCCGATATGCAGGACAAAATATCACAGTAAAAATAAAATCTAAACAAGTGAATTATTTTGAAGATGAACCTTCTCTTGCAGGAAGATTAATTGGAGTAATTTCAACTTCGGCAATTTGCATTTGCGAGATTCCAATTGATTGGAAAATTGAAATAAATATCGGTGATAAAGTTGTTGCCGGTGAAACAATTTTGGCAGTAAAATGAATACAAAAAACTTAAAGTATCTGGTCCCAAATTTTTTCACAGCTCTTAGTCTAATTTTAGGATTATCCGCACTTCATTTAATCAATTTAAATAACTATTATTTTGCGGCCTGGTTAATTGGATTTGCAATGGTCTGCGATTTTTTAGATGGAAAATTTGCCAGGATGTTAAATGCCCAAAGTAAATTTGGGGCTCAATTTGATACCTTATCCGATTTCGTAACCTTTGGAGTTGCCCCAGGATTTTTGGCTTATTCCAGTTTACTAAATGAAATAAATTTTGTTGGTGCAGCAGTATCAATTTTCTATGTTTTTTGTGGAGGATATCGGTTAGTAAGATTCACACTTAAAAATAAAGGTACTTCAAAAAAAGAACCCTTTATCGGATTACCTATACCGGCAGCTGCTGGAATGATTGCTTCATTTATTATTTTTAATTCATATTTTCAAGAGGCAAAGATCATCGTTGACCTTCTAATTATATCAACATTTATAGTATCAATTCTGATGATAAGTAAGATAGAATATCTTCCTCTTGAAAAGGGAAAAAAACTATCTAAAGAATCAAAATTTTTTATTTCCTTAGCAATTATTAGCATTGTTTTAGCTATAGAATTTTCTTATTTTATCTTTATTATCTGGATGTTGATATATATTCTTTATGGCGTACTAAGACAAATATTTCTTAGTTTTAAAAAACAAACACCCAAAACCACAGAATAGTTATATTTAAGCAATTGTTATAGCAGCATGATATTCTCTAACTTATAGTATATAAACCAAATACTCGCGTTTATATTATTGTCTCAATTATTTTATACTTGACATACATACACTCATCCTTATTAAGGATACATAAATGTTATTAGATTATTGATGGATTGTATTAAGAGAACAGTATAGCGTATTAAGGAGATATTATGCCAATATTTAAAGATAATTATTTTACAAATGATACTTATTCACTTCGTACCGAGAGATTGAAGATAATAAAAAATTATATCCTTGATTGGTCGGGACATTTATCGCTTCCAAAAGAATTACTTGATTGGGGAATGACTGCCCCTAATAGATGGCAAAACATCTTGAAGAAAGTTGAAGAAAAGAAGAATATGTCTAACGATATTTTTTTGAAATTAAAGGAAGTTGATGAAATAACTTTTAAGTATTATTTGCGCTGTAAACGTTTGATCAACAACAAATATTTTGAAAACAAAAAGATATTACAACGTTACGGAATCGATAAAAAATTTCCTAGAAACAGACAGGAAAAAATTTATACAATCAGAAAAATGTTAAGAACATTTTCAAAACAAAAAGAGCAAAATCAGCCCGATCTTATTCCTGAGGATTTTATTATTAAACTTGAATCATTATTTAATAAATCGGAAGCAACTTTTGAGAAAGCTCATTCAAATAGTAGATCAACTTCTTCGGAATCAGTTGAAAAACAAGTTAAGATCTTTAAAGATGATTCTAAAAAATTAAGGACATTATATTCATGGGCTTTGATGACATGGGAACCAGATGAACCTTACTTGGTTCAGTTAGGATTTGCCGTAAAACCCAAGAAGAAAAATAGCTCTGAAGATGAGGCAGATGAGGGACTGGAATAACATGAATATTTTGCAAACATTTTTGGGATTATTTTTCCCAAAAATATGCCTGAGTTGTGATGAACGACTTTCTGAAAACGAGCAATTTATTTGTTCAAGTTGTTTTAAGTCACTTAAGTTTTTAGAAAATATTTGTCCTGTTTGCGGTGCTCCTAAAACTACTGTAAAATGCCAAACCTGTAGAACCAATGAATTCCTATTTGATGAAGCTCGTTCTGTTTTCATGTTTAAAAAAATTGTGCAGAAAATTATACATGAATTTAAATATAATGAAATGATACGCGTCGCAAAATTTATGGGATTATTATCTCGAGAATATCTCGAGAGATTCCAGCCATTTGGTCATATTGATTATATTGTTCCTGTTCCACTTCATAAAGTTAGAAAACGCTCCCGAGGATTTAACCAGGCCGAATATCTTACCCGTGAGATTTCTAAAAACATGAATTGGGATAACCTTCCGAAACTAATCAAAAGACAGAGATTCACCGAAACACAAACTAAACTGAATAAAGACCAAAGAAAGAAAAACGTGTCTCTTGCTTTTAAGATAAATCCAAAGTATGATATTAATGGGAAAAACATCTTGCTTGTAGATGATGTGTTCACTACCGGTGCGACAGTGAACTCAATAACCTCTGCCTTAAAGGAAAAACATGCTAACAAAGTTTTTGTTTTCACTATTGGTAGAGCATTGTAGTTAATTTAGATATTTGGAATTTGCACAAGAGTTAAGTGATAATCATATCAATATCTATTTCACATGATTACTTTGCAACTGAGTATGTGTGGATAACTATATAAATTTTTCTTGCCATAATTATCCGATATTTTTTTTTAACTTTCTCGATTGCATATAGTTAGATTATAATAATGTGATTGGCGTGAAAAATGGTTAGGGAGAGAACATGGTAGGAACCTCGGATATCAAAAATGGCTTGATCATAAGATTTAAAAACGGTCTTTATGAGATCGTTGAATTTCAACATGTAAAGCCGGGTAAAGGTGCAGCTTTTGTGCGCACCAAGCTTAAAAATATTGAAACCGGTAAAGTGATTGATAATACCTTCCGAACCAGTGAAAAATTAGAAGACGTGAGAGTTGATAAAGAAAAAAAAGAATATCTCTATTTTGATGGAACTTTCTACGTTTTCATGGATATCGAAAGCTATGAGCAGATACAAGTTCCCTTAGAAGTGATTGGAGATCTGGATAAATTTCTAATAGAGAACATGACAGTTGCAATGAAGTTTGACCCTGATAAAAATATTCTGGGGGTTGAATTACCAACAACAGTAATACAGGAAATAACTGATTGTGAGCCCAACGTAAAGGGTAATTCCGCATCGGTTAGCGGCAAAAACGCTACAACTTCAACAGGATTAAGTATTACTGTTCCATTCTTTATTGAGATTGGAAATAAAGTTAAAATTGATACTCGCACTGCTGAGTATATAGAAAGAATTTAATAAATAGAATTATAAGGAGAGTAAGATGCCAAAAACAAGATCATTTTCTGCAAAACTTGCTCACGAGATCAGTACTGAAGGAAAAACGAAGTGCCCTAAGTGTAACCAGGAAATAAAAAAGGTTAAGCTTATTCGTGCTCGCAACTCAAAAGCTAATTCATGGGCACCTAAGTATGATTTTGTGGATATGTGTAAATGTAACGAAAAAGATATTTTAACAGGAAAAATATAAACATAATTAATTTTAAGTTTAGTTAAAAAAACAACTCAAAACCCTCTTGTCTTTGCTGATAGGAGGGTGTTTGTGTGTAGAAACAGGATGGATAAATGAAAAGATCAATTCTAATAATTCTTGTTGTATGCTTTATTGTTCCATTTCTCTTTGCGATGCCTTCAATACCCGGAAAAACAGAAAACAACAACTATAAGGTATATCCTTCAGAAAGATTTGCCAGAAATGGCTCAGCGGCTAGAGACGAACTTCCCCAAGATATTTTAGCTATTATGGTGCAATTCAGTGATATTACTTTTGATCTCGTCCCGGATTATCCGGATTCACTTGCTCATAACAAAGAATATTTTGAACGCCTCTTTTTCCATCTGGCTTCCTTTTATGCTGATGCTTCACATGGAAATTATGTACTTACGGATGATAACTACACTGTTTGGGATGACATTATTACTCTTACCCAACCAATGGCATATTATGGTGATAATGATCTTCAGATCGAACGTGTTTGTGAATTCACCCAGGAAACCGTGCAGCAAATTGATGAGCAGATAGACTTCAATAACTATGATGCTATTATCCTTATTCATGCTGGAGCAGGTGAAGAAGCCGATGTGAATGGAACAAACGAAGATCAACTGAACAGCACATTTCTCTCACGCCGTTCTCTACAAGCCGGATTAGATCCGGAAAACGATGATTATCCCGGTATTGAAACAAATGACGGACTTTTTCTTACTGAATTTGTAATCATCCCTGAGACAGAATGGCAACCTGATTCTGTACCGGAAGTTGATCCGATATATGGAATTTTTGGTGTTCTGGCTCATCAATTTGGACATCAGATCGGATTACCAACATTATTTGATAACGATAGCTCCAACGGGAGATCGTATGGAATTGGCGGTTTTGGTGTTATGGGAACTGGTGTTTGGAATGCAAACGGCTTTGTGCCTCCGTTACCATGTGCCTGGTCACGTTATTATCTTGGTTGGGAAGATGATAACATTGTAGAGATAAATTCTTCTTTTGAGAACTTGTCGCTTGCTTTCCCAATGTTGGAAGATGAAGAAACACCTAAACTTTATAAGATCAATATTTCAGAAAGCGAGTACTTCCTTATAGAAAACAGGCAGCAAAATCCCGATGGAAGCGTTTTTGTTAATACAAGCGGTGAAACTCTTGCTACATTCACATTTGAAACTATCCAAGATCAAAATGTTTATCCTCCCGGGCATCCTTATGCCGGACAGCCAAAATTTAGTTTTATGGATAACACTTATGCCGGTTGTGAGTGGGATTTTTATCTGCCCGGATACGGCTTTGGAGCTGCTCCGGAAAACGATGGTTCCGGAATTCTCATCTGGCATATCGATGAAAATATTATTAATGAAAAT